>NZ_SOGT01000011.1:0-385947 GCF_004403345.1 Cryobacterium lyxosi | reverse complement strand
TCGAACTCGGGGCTTTCTCAGGTTCACCCCCCGTTCAGGGGCAGACGATGTGCGCACAGTGCGCGCAAAAAAGCGGCCGGACCTGCACTAACAGGCCCAGCCGCATCCAGTTGCCAAAATAAACAAATTTCGAGTCTGAGCACGATCCAACGCACGCACTCGCTAGGCCGGCATCTGCTAGTCGCTGCGCGGAGCGCACGACAGATTTCGCTCGAACCCGGAGGGTTAAACGCTCGCGACCGGAGTCGATCTATCGGCCGCTCATCTACGACCCTACGCAGACCTGGCGGTCTCGGCGAGCTCGACCCGCGCGGTGTGGCGTTGAACGGCTTTGACGCGTCGTTTTGGTGGCGGTGAACACGCTGGGCCGACGAAACTGAGCCTCTACACAGCGCGGGTTCACTATCGGTGTCCTTGTGAATGTGCAGGTCGCTGGGGCATAATGACGATATCGGAACGCTGGTATCCAGCTACCGACTAATTTAATATTCGCCATCGTGCTTCAACTCTGAGTTGAAGGCGCGGTCGTTTCGAGGTCGTTGGGGAAGACGAACCTACTAGGAACGGAGAAACACGATGGATGCAGTACCAAACCGTCGGGCGCCGATTGCGCGGGGGATGCTTTTTGTGCACTCTTCTCCGCGAGCGGTCTGTCCTCATATTGAGTGGTCTGCCGGTCGAGCCCTCGGGGAGGCTGTCAACTTCGATTGGTCAGAGCAGCCAGCTCTGCCCGGATCCCACCGGGCGGAGTATTACTGGGAAGGGTCTTCGGGTACCGGTGCCGCGCTCGCATCCGCTCTGCGCGGCTGGGAACAGCTGCGCTTTGAAGTCACCCAAGATGCTGGACCAGGTTTGGATGGTGGACGTTGGTTGCACACGCCCGAGCTGGGTATCTTCTACGCCCAGACCGACAGCGTGGGTAACGTGGTCGTGCCGGAAGATCGCATTCGATCCGCCATGGAGAGTGCGGGGGCTAACGCCATCGAGCTGCACCGGCAGTTGCGCCTGGCCCTCGGGCAATCCTGGGACGACGAACTTGAACCGTTTCGGCAGGCGAGCGACCTGAACGCCGTGGTCTGGCTGCACCAGGTCGGCTGATCAGCCACTTCTCAAGCGTGCAGTTCGCCCATTACGCCGCCACCCGTCGATCGGCGTCATTCCCGGTGGCAGCCCCGCGAAGTCAGGCGATCCGCCTGACAGAATGACCCCGCCCGAACCCGGACGGGGTCATTCTCTTCTACCGAATTTTTAGACCGACCTGAATGCCACAACGGCGTTGTGGCCGCCAAAGCCGAAGGAGTTGCTCAGCGCGAGTAGGTCTCCGGCCGGCAAGGCGCGCGGTGTGGTGACCACGTCGAGCGGAATCTCCGGATCCTGCGACGTGAGGTTGATTGTCGGCGGCGCGATGCGCTCGTCGAGAGCCTTCACCGTGAAGAAGGCTTCGAGAGCGCCAGCGCCACCGAGAAGGTGGCCGGTTGATGCCTTCGTGGCCGAGACCGGGATGCCGTCGAGCAGATCGCCGAACACGCGCTTGAGCGCGTTGTACTCGGCGATGTCACCAACCGGGGTGCTCGTGGCGTGGACGTTGATGTGAGAGACATCGGCGAGGGTCCCTCCGGCGTTCTCGATGGTCGAGCGCATTGCGCGGGCGGCCGCCGATCCTTCGGGGTCCGGCGCGGTCACGTGGTACGCATCGCTGTTGACAACGCCACCGAGCAGCTCGGCGTAAATGTGGGCGCCGCGCGCCTTTGCATGCTCCTCGGTCTCGATGACGAGGGCGGCTGCACCCTCGCCGAGAACGAAACCGTCACGAGTCACATCGTACGGGCGGCTCGCGGTAGCCGGGTCGTCGTTCCGGGTCGACAGGGCGTGCATCGCTGCAAACGACGCGATCGGCAGGGGGTGGATAGCTGCTTCTGAGCCTCCGGCGATGACGATATCGGCCAGTCCGGCTTGCAGGCGATTGTACGCGTTGATCAGCGCTTCGGTGCTCGACGCGCACGCGGAAACCACCGTGGTGATGCCGGCACGGGCGTGCAGGTCCATTCCAATGGCCGCCCCCGGACCATTGGGCATGAGCATCGGCACGGTCATCGGCAGCACGCGACGCGGGCCACGTTCGCGCAGGGTGTCCCATGCATCCAGCAGGGTCCACACTCCGCCGATCCCGGTCGCCCAGTCCACGGCGAGGCGCTCAGGCTCGACCTCGGGGGAGCCGGCATCGGCCCACGCTTCGCGTCCGGCGATCAGGGCGAATTGGCTGGATGGGTCAAGACGCTTGACCTCAAATTTCTGCAGAACATCCACGGTTTTCACGCGTGCCTGTGCTGCGAAAGTTACGGGGATCGCTGTTTCAGCGACCCAGGCCTGCTCGAGGGTGGTTGCACCCGATTCGCCGGCCAGAAGGGCGGTCCAGGTGTCGACCGCCGTGCCGCCCAGCGGCGTAGTGGCACCGATGCCGGTGATAACGATTTTCTTGGTCATAAGTCAACTCTCCATGGAACGACAAACGTGTGGGCCGGTGCGTTGTGGCACCAGCCCAATGAACAGGTCGGCCGTTTTCCGACCGACCCGGTTCAGTCTTGGGTCTAGTCCTGTGCCTTCACGATGAACTCGACGGCATCGCCGACGGTCTTGAGGTTCTTGACCTCTTCGTCGGGGATCTTCACGTCGAACTTCTCTTCTGCGTTGACGACAATGGTCATCATCGAGATGGAGTCGATGTCCAAGTCGTCCGTGAACGATTTGCCCAGCTCAACCGTGTCGGTTGCAATTCCGGTCTCGTCGTTGATGAGCTCGGCCAGGCCGGTCAGAACTTCTGCGGTGGACAATGCCATGTTATTTTCTCCTTGAGGGTGTCTCGGTTGACCGAGACTTAGTTTAGAGGGTGGATAGGTTAGGGCAGCACAACGACTTGCGCACCGAACACGAGTCCGGCACCGAAGCCGATCTGCAGCGCGAGTCCGCCGCTGAGCTCTGGGTGTTCCTCGAGCAGGCGGTGGGTGGCGAGGGGGATTGAGGCCGACGACGTGTTACCGGTCGTGGCGACGTCGCGGGCGATGACGACGGATTCCGGCAACTTCAGCTGCTTGGCAAACTCATCGATGATACGCATGTTGGCTTGGTGGGGAATGAACGCGGCGAGGTCGGCGCTCTCGATTCCGGCTACTTCGAGGGCTTTCTTGGCTACCTTCGCCATGTCCCAAACGGCCCAACGGAAGACAGTTTGCCCTTGCTGACGCAGGGTTGGCCAGTCGGCCTCGCCGCGGCGGTACTCCTGCAGGGTGTGATTCATGTGAATCGCGTCTGCCTTGGATCCATCCGATCCCCACACCGTTGTGGAGATGCCCGGATAGTCACTCGGGCCGATGACGACAGCGCCAGCACCGTCGCCGAGCAGGAATGAGATGCTGCGGTCTCCAGGGTCGACGAGGTCGGAGAGCTTCTCAGCGCCCACGACGAGGGCGTAGTGGGCAGCCCCCGTGCGAATGAGCGCATCGGCTTGGGCGATGGCGTAGGCGTATCCGGCGCAGGCTGCATTGATGTCATAAGCTGCGGCAGGATTGCTGCCAACACGGTCGGCCAAAACGGCGGCCATTGATGGTGTCTGGCGTCCGTTGCTGATGGTGGCGACGATCACGGCATCAATGAGCGCCGGGTCAATGCCACTTTTCTCGATGGCTTCGCGGGCGGCATCCGTTGCCATGTCGATTGCTTCGATGTTCTGGCTGGCACGCGTGCGGGTGATGATGCCGGTGCGCTGCTGGATCCACTCGTCGGAGGAGTCAATCGCTGCGACGAGTTCGTCATTGGGTACGACGAGGTCGCCGCGGGCGGCGCCGATCGAGAGGATTCGGGTGTACTGCGCCCCGTGGGACTGCTTCAGTGTTGGCTTGGTCATTGTCTCTCTTATCAGTTTCAGGACTGCTGGTCGATCATGGCCCAGGCGGCGGGCAGGTCGTCCGGGGTCCTGATGGCGACGGTAGGAACGCCTTTGAGGGCTCGCTTTGCAAGACCGACGAGCGCGCCGGCGGGTGCGATCTCGATGATTCCGGTGACTCCCGCTGCGGCGAAAGCCTCCATGCACCTGTCCCACCGTACCGGCGATGACACCTGACCCACGAGCAGGTCCAGAAAACGGATGCCCGTGGCTACCTGGCTTCCGTCGCGATTGGTCCAGATGCGGAGGGTGGGGTCGTTGGGGTTGAGCGAGCCGGCAACCACGGTCATCCGTTCGACGGCCGGTTGCATATAACGCGTATGGAATGCTCCGGCGACCTGGAGCGGGATGACTCGGGCGCGGTGCGGGGGAGCCGCGGCAAGTTCGGCGAGAGCGTCGAGTGCCCCGGCGACGACGATCTGACCACTGCCGTTAAAGTTGGCGGGTTCGAGGCCGAGCTCGGCCACCCGGGTGAGCAATTCGGTCTCGTCTGCACCGATCACGGCGCTCATGCCGGTGGGGACGAGCGCGGCGGCGGCCTGCATTGCCATGCCACGCTCTCGAACGAATCGCACCGCATCGGCGGTTTTCAGGATGCCCGCGCCCGCGGCGGCAGTGAGTTCTCCGACCGAGTGCCCGGCGATCCCAGCAACGCGGTCTCGGCGACCATCCGTGAGCAGCGCTTCAAGCGTCAGGATGCCTGCGGCGACGATGAGGGGCTGGGCAATCGCCGTGTCGCGGATGGTATCGGCGTCGCTGACCGTGCCGTGGGTGACGAGGTCTAGGTCGACGTCGCTCGAGATTTGCCGTAAGCCGGCATCGAAGGCAGGCAGAGCCAGCCAGGGTTCGAGGAATCCGGGAGTTTGGGAGCCCTGACCCGGGCAGACGACAACGATCACTTACTCAGTCTTCCAATCGGGGCCCGGAAATGAATGTACAGATGGCACTAAGTATTTCCAAAACCTTTGTAGATTCCTGCAGTCTGAGCCCTCGGGGAGGGATTTCGATTTCTCAGCTCGTGATCGGTGGCGGGATCATTCCCGGTCGTGGGCCGATTCAGAATGCGCCGCGCCGGCCGTCGTGTGGGCGTCGGCTACGCCGCTCGCTCCACGCCCACCCCGGTACCGCCACAGACCTACGCCCACGAGCAGCCCGGCCAGCAGGAGGGACAGCGCGAGCGACTCGCGCGTTGCCGGGATGATCAACATGCCCGCAAGCAGGGCGAGGATGCTGAGGATGGTGAACCAGGTGAGGTACGGGAACAACCACATTTTGAGCGAGAGCGCTCCGGCGGCATCCGGTCCCATGCGGCGACGCAGGATCAGCTGCGAAGCCGCAATCACGAGCCAGACGAACAAGGCGATGGCGCCGGAGGTGTTCACCAGGAATAGGAATACGGTGTCAGGGGCAAGGTAGTTGAGACCGACGGTCACAAACCCAACGATGGTCGAAGCGAGCACGGCGCTGCGCGGCACCCCACGGGCCGAGATCTTTCCCCAGGAACGGGGAGCGTCGCCGCGGGTGGAGAGCGAAAATAACATTCGGCTCGCGGTATAGAGGCCGGAGTTGAGGCAGGACAGAACGGAAGTGAGCACGATCACGTCCATGATCGTGCCTGCACCGGGAATCCCGTAGAGCTCGATGGCCGCCACATACGGACTCTTCGCTACGGAGGCACTGTCCCAGGGCAGCAGGGTGACGACAATGGCGATCGAGCCGATGTAGAAGATCAGGATTCGCCACACGGTGGACCTCACGGCCTGACGAACAGCGGCCACGGGGTTTTGTGATTCCCCAGCGGCGATGGTCGCAATCTCGGCGCCGAAGAAGGAGAAGACGACCACGAGCACTCCACCGAGTACCGCTCCCGCACCGTTGGGAAAGAATCCACCACGATCAATGAGGTTGTCGAGGCCGGGCGCAGACACACCGGGCATGAAGCCGAGGATGGCCACGATGCCCAGCACCAGGAAGACCACAATGGCCGCCACCTTGATGGAAGCGAACCAAAATTCAAACTCCCCAAACGATTTCACCGAGGCCACGTTTGTGAAGGTGAGTAGCACCATGAGCAGGAGAGCCCATACCCATTGATCGACCTCCGGTACCCAACGATGCACAATCGCCGCGCCCGCGGTTGCCTCGATCCCGAGGACGATGATCCAAAACCAGGCATAGAGCCAGCCGATACTGAACCCGGCCCAGTGGCCGAGAGCCCGGTCGGCGTAGGCCGAGAACGACCCGGTCTCCGGGCTCGCCGCCGACATTTCGCCGAGCATCCGCATCACCAGAATTACGACGAGGCCCGCGGCGGCGTAGGCCACCAGAATTCCGGGGCCGGCTTGCTGGATCGCCGCTCCGGAACCCACGAACAGGCCGGCTCCGATTACTCCCGCGATCGCGATCATCGAGAGGTGACGGGGTTTGAGGCTGCGTGTCAGTTCACTGGCCTGTGGAGCGACGCTGGCGGCTCCAGTCGGTTTCGCAGCACCTTCGGTCGCGGATTTCGGGAATGGCGGCATGACACGCTCCAAGTCTGAATAGGGCAGTTCTCATCCCCCTCGCTATGAAATCGCGGACCTTCATGAGCGGCGGCGGCTGGACCCATCGTGGTCGCTGATCGAACCGATGATCAGCGCGGACTGCAAAATGAGCGCCTCGCGGGCTCCCGTGGCGTCGTAGCCGATGACTTCGGACACTCGTTTCAGGCGGTACCGCACGGTGTTGGGATGCACGAATAGTTCACGCGCGGTTGCCTCCAGCGAGCGGCCGTTGTCGAGGTAGCACCACAGAGTGGTGAGCAGCTCGGTAGAGTGCGCTTGCAGGGGTCGATAGATGCGATGGATGAGTGTGGCGCGAGCGAGCGGATCACCGGCCAGGGCACGTTCGGGGAGCAGGTCGTCGGCCTGCACTGGCCGTGGAGCGTTGCGCCATGAGCGGGCGACGGCGAAACCGGCCAGCGCCGCCTTGGCACTCTTTGATGCGTCCACAAGGTTGGGAACCTCGTGGCCCAGCACCAGGTGCCCAGGGCCGAAGATCGGCTCTAACTGCATGGCGATCTCCATAAAAGTGAGCGCTGCGGCCGTGCCGACGTCGTCGCTGTCTGCCGGGGCGGGGCGTGCGCGACCGATCACGAGCACGAGGCGGTTTCCCTGTACGCCGATGAGTACGTCGGCGGCCATGTGCCGGGCGGCTCGGCGCAATTGGTCGACGTCGAGCATCTGCGGGGTAGTGCCGACCAAAACGCACACTTCGCCGTGGCCGTGCCAACCCAGGGCGGCGATCCGGCTGGGCAGTTCGTCGTCATATTCACCGCTGAGAATGGAATCAACGACGAGAGCTTCGAGTCGCGCGTCCCAGAGCCCGCGTGCCTCGGCAGCCCGAGCGTAGACATCTGCTGCTCCGAAGGCAATCTCTCGCGAGTAGAGCAGAATCGCTTCGCGGAGGGCCTCGCCGCCGTCCTTGACGCGCTCCTCGACGACCTCAACCGTCACGCGGATCAGTTGCAGCGTCTGCTGCAGACTCACCGAGCGCAGCAACTCTCGCGGGGCAGCACCGAAGACGTCCGCGGCGATCCACGGCGTTGACCGTGGATCGTCGAACCAGGAGATGAAACTCGTGATCCCGGCCTGGGCGACCAGGCCGACGGCGGACCGCCGCCCTGGTGGCATGTCGCCATACCAGGACAGCGTGTCTTCGAGTCGTTTGAGCGTCTGAGTCGACAGTTCACCCGAGATGGTGCGTAACCAGTTGAGAGTCTGTTCTTTCGTTTTGGGCGCCGGTGCCACGGTTTCTTAGCTCTCGCCCCCGGCAGAGCCGGTGGTGCCCGCGCTCACATCGTGCAGGCGGTACTTGGCGATCGCCTGGCCCGCGAGGCTGCGGTCTACTTCGCCGCGACGAGCCAGCAGTTCCAGGGTGCGCACGACCATAGACGGACCGTCGATCTTGAAAAATCGGCGTGCCGCCGGACGGGTGTCCGAGAAGCCGAAGCTGTCGGCACCGAGTGTCGCGAAGTCGCCCGGAACAAACTGCCGAATCTGATCTGGAACGGCGTGCATGAAGTCAGACACGGCGACGAAGGGACCGGCAGCGCCTTGGAGCTTCGTGGTGACATACGGGATACGGGGCTCATCGTCGGGGTTGAGGAAGTTGTGCTCCTCAGCGGCGAGACCATTGCGGCGCAGTTCGGTCCATGAGGTGACCGACCAGACGTCGGCCGAGACACCCCAGTCATCGGCGAGCAGCTGCGCAGCTTCCAGTGCCCACGGTACGGAGACGCCGGAGGCGAGCAACTGCGCCTTCGGTCCGGCGACAGCAGATGCGCTAACCCGGTGAATACCGTGCAGGATGCCGTCCACATCGACATCGGCGGGCTCGACCGGTTGTACGGCCGGCTCGTTGTAGACCGTGACGTAGTACATGACGTTCGGGTCAGTTTGGGTGCCGCCGTACATGCGCTCAAGTCCGGCGCGCACGATGTGGCCGATCTCGTACCCGTACGCCGGGTCGTAGGAGACGACGGCCGGGTTGGTCGATGCCAGCAGTGGCGAGTGACCGTCGGCGTGCTGCAGACCTTCCCCAGTCAGCGTCGTGCGCCCGGCCGTGGCACCGACGATGAACCCGCGGCTCATCTGGTCGCCGGCGGCCCACAAAGCGTCGCCGGTGCGCTGGAAACCGAACATGGAGTAGAACACGTAAACCGGAATGAGCGGTTCGCCCTGCGTGGAATACGACGTGCCCACATTGGTGAAAGCAGCGGCGGCGCCGGCCTCGTTGATGCCAACGTGCAGAATCTGGCCCTGCGGGCTCTCCTTGTATGCGAGCAGCTGGGCGTGGTCGACCGACGTGTAGTGCTGGCCGTTGGGGTTGTAGATCTTCGCGTTGGGGAAGAACGCGTCGATGCCGAAGGTACGAGCCTCGTCGGGGATGATCGGAACGATGCGGTTTCCAAAGTCCTTGGCGCGCAACAACTCCTTGAGTAGACGCACGAACGCCATGGTCGTGGCGATCTCCTGGGTTCCCGACCCCTTCTTGGCGACCGCGTAGGTCTCATCCCCGGGCAGGTTGAGCTTGGTGTGGGTAGTGCGTCGCTCCGGCAGGTAGCCGCCGAGCGCACGCCGACGCTCGTGCATGTACTCGATCGCCTCGTCCTTGTCGCCGGGGGTGTAGTACGGCGGCAGGTAGGGGTTTTCCTCGAGCTGGGCATCCGTGATCGGTACGTGCATGCTGTCACGGAACGACTTGAGGTTGTCGAGGGTCATCTTCTTCATCTGGTGGGTCGCGTTGCGACCCTCGAAGCTCGGACCGAGGCCGTAGCCCTTGACCGTTTTCGCCAGGATGACGGTGGGCTGGCCGGTGTGCTCCGAAGCGGCCTTGAACGCGGCATAGACCTTGCGGTAGTCGTGTCCACCACGCTTGAGGTTCCAGACCTCGTCGTCGCTGAGGTGCTCGACGAGCTTGAGCGCACGCGGGTCACGGCCGAAGAAATTCTCGCGCACGTAGGCGCCGCTTTCGGCCTTGTACGTCTGGTAATCACCATCGGGCGTGACGTTCATCAGGTTGATCAGGGCGCCGTCTACGTCGTTCTTGAGGAGGCTGTCCCACTCCCGGCCCCAGACCACCTTGATGACGTTCCAGCCAGCACCACGGAAGAAGCTTTCGAGCTCCTGGATGATTTTGCCGTTACCGCGAACGGGGCCGTCAAGGCGCTGAAGATTGCAGTTGATGACAAAGTTGAGGTTGTCGAGGCCCTCGTTAGCGGCAACCTGCAGCTGGCCGCGGCTTTCCACCTCGTCCATTTCACCGTCGCCGAGGAATGCCCAGACCTGCTGGTCGCTGGCATCTTTGATGCCCCGGTTGGTCAGGTAGCGGTTGAGCTGCGCCTGATAGATCGCATTGATCGGGCCGAGACCCATGGAGACGGTGGGGAACTGCCAGAATTCCGGCATGAGGCGCGGGTGCGGATATGACGAGATGCCATCGGGGGCGTGCGATTTTTCCTGACGGAAACCGTCGAGCTGGTTCTCGGTCAGCCGGCCTTCGAGGAAGGCGCGCGCATAGGTGCCGGGGGAGGCGTGGCCCTGAATGAAAATCTGGTCGCCACCGCCCGGGTGGTCCTGACCGCGGAAGAAGTGGTTGAAACCAACTTCATACAGGGCAGCGGAGGACGCGTAGGTGGAGATGTGGCCACCCACGGCAATGCCCGGGCGCTGCGCGCGGTGCACCAGAACGGCAGCGTTCCAGCGAATCCACGCCCGGTAGCGACGCTCAATATCTTCGTCACCCGGAAAGTCGGGTTCGTTCTCCGGGGCGATGGTGTTGATGTAGTCCGTCGTCGGAACCATGGGAACGCCCAGATGAAGCTCTTTCGAACGCTTCAAGAGGCTCAACATGATCTCGCGGCCGCGCTCGTGGCCGTGTTCAGCAACGAGCGAATCGAGGGATTGCGACCACTCCGCCGTTTCCTCCGGATCGGAGTCGGCGTTGTTCTTCGAGTACGGGTCCTGGTCGTTGACCGTCACGGTCGACCTCTCTCTGGGGGTTATGCAGCGATGGTGTCCCGAGGGCGGGGGCAATCTTTGCCACCACGAGGGCACGTGCCGTAAGTAAGCAGGTTGGATTGCAACCGGTGGCACCACGTAAGCCTACAGATCTCACTCGATGTCCGCGTACGGGGGTACCAACGGCCGAAAACTCACCCGGGCAAGCGGGGCGGTCTGTGAAACCACGCACGTTGCCGGGCTAGAGTGTGTCACCGGCCAATCCGTGCGTCAACAGCGCACCAGGAAAGGAGCATTAATGGCTCTCGAGAACGATACTCAGGCACCTGATTTCAAGCTCATCAACCAGTTCGGTGAGAGCGTGCAACTCAGTCAGTACCGAGGAATGAAGTCAATAGCGCTCGTTTTCTTTCCATTGGCATTCTCCGGAATCTGCAGCGGAGAACTCTGTGAATTGCGCGACAACCTTGCACTGTTCCAAGACGGCGGCGTCGAGCTGATCGGCATTTCGGTCGACTCTCGACACGCCCTGCGCGCGTTCGGTGAGCAGGAAAAATATACGTTTGACCTGGTCGCTGATTTTTGGCCACACGGCGCGGTCGCGAAGGAATATGGCGTCTTTCTCGAGGAGAAGGGGTTCGCCAATCGCGCGACTTTCCTGATCGATCCAAGCGGTATTATTCGGGCCAGTTTTATCACCGCGCCGGGCGAGGCGCGTTCGATTGAAGCCTACCGGGCTGCCCTCGAAGAGCTCGCACCCGTCCTGTGACCCCCTCGCGTCGTCAAACCTGCGTCGACACTGACCTATACTGATCACACCCGAACAGTGAGACGTCGGGGCCTTTAGCTCAGTTGGTAGAGCGCCACGTTTACACCGTGGATGTCATCGGTTCGAGCCCGGTAGGGCCCACAAGTAAAACGCCCGATCAGGAAGAATATCTGGGGTACCGCCTCGCAGAGTCGGCTCGCAAATCGACCTGTCAGGTGGTGAGGCGTCGGTGAGCGTGCACCGCAGCAGCAACGAGCCCGATCTCGTGCGTCAGATCAGCGACACGCTCGCACCGACCAGGGGTCGTCTGGTCTTCAACGGCTTCCCGACGGGGGTTTCGGTTGTCATGGGCTCAGCACCACGAGACGATTCCCCGTCACATGGACGGCGCCCTGGTGCTGCCCCGCTGACCCGGCAGGGCGAGATGGCCCGGCGCGTCCTACGGCGCCACCGTGACGCACGAAATCGCTCCTGAGGGGGTTCTCAGGAGCGGTTTCGTGTGGGTAATCCGGATCAGGCTGTCGGGTCAGTTGCCCGTGTATCGGAAGATGTAGAGCCCGAAATCACGGTCGCTGGCCGCAACGTATTCGACGCCGTTGTTCTCGAACACGTCCACACCCCAGAAGTTGTTGCCGCCCTCGTCAATGAAGCGACCGGTCTCGACGAGTTTGTCGTCGATGATTTTGGTCACTCGAAATCCTCCCGCGTAATACGAGAAGTACGCCAGGTCGGCGCGCTGTTTGGACGTGGCCACCTCGTGAACCGAGAGGTCGCCGAAGCCCACAGCGTAGGCCGGGTCCATGGCTTCGGGAATTGCATAGGTGTCCAGCTCGGACATCTTTCCCGTCGAGTTGTCGAAGAGGTGCACATAACCCCAACCGTCGAAGAACGCGCGCAAGGAAACGAGGTCTCCGACGGAGCCCAGACTCAGGCCGGGAATCAGGCTGGCAGCGCCGGCGAGGCAGGCCGCGTTATCGTAGGAGGCCTCGAGGTCGAAGAAACCGAATCCGGTTTGACGGTCGACCGAAGAGGTCGGGATGTTGCCGGCGACGCTCATCCCGAATGCGCCGCATCCGTCGGTACCCTCGCGGTTGACGATGACGATTCCGTCATAGCCGCCAGCCGCTTCAACGTTCGCCACCTTCTCGGTGAACGCGCAGAGACCACGGGTGACGATCGCGATCTGGCTGCCGCTTGCGGTGACCGGCGCCGGTGGCACAACCGGATCACCGGAACATGCTTGTCCCGCGTAGACGGCATCACCGGTCAGCGACTCCCCGCCTTGCAGCTGCGGTGTGTCGCTGCCCTGCGAGATCTGAAACGGTGTCGCGGAGTCATCCGTGGTGCCCTCCGCGCCGTTGGGCGCGAAGTCCTCGTCGGCACCGATTACGAACCTGTTGTCTAGGGTGAACTCGCCCTGGTGGCCGTTGCCTTCAGGCTTCTCGATCAGGCCTGCCGACTCCTGAAGCTGCGGGTCGGGGTTGGTGAAGTCCGTATCGCCGACATAGATCGGGTTGTGCACGTCGGTCATGTCGACGGTGACGTATCCGGCGTCCCAGTAGGACAACAGCATCACCTGTTTTCCGGCGATCTGCTTGACGACGAGGTCGTGGAGAAACACCTCGGTCAGGTTCGACGGTGCGTTCTGGAGGATCTGCGGGAAGGTCTTGTCCAGATCGTATTCGGCGGTGAGGAACGGCTTCTTCGGGTTGGTGATGTCCATGATGTCGACATCGGTGCCCTCTTCGTTGTCAACGATGACCGCGTACGCCTTGTCGCCGGCATCCCAGGCGAAGACGCTGTGGGTCTGGTTGGAGGTCTTCTTGCCCTGACCATCGGCTGTTGAATCGCCAATGCCCACGGCGAGTGGTGTGGGGTGCTCGGGATTCGTCACGTCATAGAGATTCATGCCGCCGAACCCTGCTTTGTCCTTGCACTTCTCGTTATTGGTGACGAGCACGTCGCCGGTAAAGACTGGCGTATCGAGTTGAAGGGCCTGGACACCCTCGCCCGGGTAGCTGCCCTCCTTGGACTGGATAAACGCGACCTCCTTCGGCTTCGCGGGTTCCTTGATATCCACGACGTGCACCCCGTTGTAGGTGCACGACACGACGCCCCACGCAGCAAGGTAGGCATAGTCCTTGAAGACGCCCACATCGGCGATCTTCTCGGGCACCGCGTTCTTCATCTTCAGTTTGGAGACTACGTTGATATTGGACTGTGTTGCCGGCAGATGACCGGCCGTTTCACCGTGCTGGTGGGCGTCGCGAGCGCCGTCGGCGGTCGATAGCGCGCCGTCGTTCCCGGGTCGGGCCGATGCAACGGATGTTGTGGCGAGGATCAACGCTGCGACGGACACCAGCGTCAGTCCAGCGCGAATGGCAGGTGATTTGACCATGACACTCCTTCGGTGCGGAATTTTAAATCGAATGTTCGAACCGTAGTCCGCGTATACACGCTTTGGCAAGGAAGTACAAATCGACCAGGATGTGGCCGCCACGGCGACGCGGTGCGCATGCGTCGCCATGGCCTACCCCTCGCGGTGGCCTTCGAACCGAATTCTCTGTCGGGCGATGAACTGCGCCTCGCGGAAATCACCCCCTCGCCGCGGGCCGTGTGCATCGAGCGCAATGGGGACACTTTTGGAGGTCTTGGCTATGGACGGCGAGGGACCATGGCGGGTGATTCTCTACGATCCGACGCGCATCGTGCAGGCGCTTCGTTTTGTTCGAGCGTGGCTTCCGGTCGACGATGTGTGCTCGCTGCCGTGCGTGCGGCTGGATGCCCTGAACCGGCGCGGGCGTTAGACCTCGGGGTTATACGTGCGCCGGGACTCGTGGTGCCAGCGGCACAGGGTTTCGATCCACTCCTGTGACCAATCAATCGTGCCCGGGGTGCGGCCGCAGCGCTCACAGGTGGTTGGAGAGCGCGTCTGTGCTCGGGACACAGCTTCGCGGGTTGCGGGGGCGCGGGCTGTCACGCTGTCGGCGGGTTCGAGTGTGACTCGGAACTCACCGCATTTCTGCCGGACGCTTGTTAATCGAAAGCGTGGGTCAACGGACAGCAGGACGGCCGAGAGCGTGACCAGAACCCGTGGGGGAAAGTCCTATGGACTCTTGCATTCTGTGGCCTCATGAGGGCCTGACGCCCTCGGTCCGCGGGAGCCCAGGGTCACGACCAGCGGCAGGATTCGCCACAATCCCGGATTGTCGGGCAAGTTACCGCAAATGCGCAGTCTCTCGAGAGCCCGTGTTCTTGCGGATCCTCATTGAATGTGTGTGCGACCGGACCTTTACACCGTGGATGTCATCGGTTCGAGCCCGGTAGGGCCCACATTCAGCAGACTTAGCCACCATCTGCCAGCACGATCCAGCGGGTGGAAGGCGACGTACGCGAGCACCTCGCCTGGCGCGTTCCGGGTTCGCACCGAGGGCTGAGCCGGAGATACCACCACCGCCCAGGCGCGTGCTGATCTCGTTACCCTTGGCATCCCGCAGGAGCGCGCCATACGCGAGTGCGATATCGTTCGTCGGGAATTACAGCATGCGCTCAACGCACCTGGGGCGTTCCTCAACGTTTGAACATGCGAGATAGCTAAAATTCCATCCTATTGGGGTAGACCGGGCATATACTGTCAGCGCGACCCTGGACCTTGGACGTAGGCGAATTTTCCGCGAGATTTCGAGGGGCGATCATGAAACGCATATTTCATCCTGGCGGTTCAGTAATAACTGGCAGCGATCTCGCTGATGCGGTCCTTCTATACGCGGAGGCGCTCTGCAACCGCCGGCAAGTGGATGTCGTCGATATCCCAGTGATGGGCGATAACGGAAGTCTGCTGCGGGCCCAGTTCCTGATCGGTTCGTCGAGCCAGCTGGTGAGCGTCACGGCCGACGGCCTGTCGCCGGAACTGGTTGAACCGGAGACCACCGATTTTCTGCACCGCAAAGCCCAGACCGGGGCCATGA
Source organism: Cryobacterium lyxosi (assembly GCF_004403345.1). NCBI lineage: Bacteria > Bacillati > Actinomycetota > Actinomycetes > Micrococcales > Microbacteriaceae > Cryobacterium > Cryobacterium lyxosi. The sequence continues at coordinate 370,770 of NZ_SOGT01000011.1, read as the reverse complement.
TCCCCGCCGCCTGGACCCGGGAAGAATCGGCTGCTGCGCAGTTCGACGAATTCGACTACTGAGCCTTTTCGTCGAACATGGAACGTCGGGTTGCTCCGTGTCCGACGAAGCTCCAGTGCCGGTCGCCCAGTAGGCTGAGCTAGTGTCATTCTCGCTAGCCGACTTTACTCGAGTCGCCCATACCCTGTGGCCCCTCGACGGTGCTGAAGACTGGGACCGGCCGGGACTGGTCAGCGGAAATCCGTTGAGGCCGGTGCGCCGCATCCACCTCGCGGTTGATGCCACGTCCCAAACCGTCGACGAGGCAATCCAGGCCAAGGCTGACGTGCTGCTGACTCACCATCCGCTGCTCTTGCACGGCGTCACAAGCGTCGCCGAAGATCGCTACAAGGGTGCGTTGCTCAGCCGGCTCATTCGTGCCGACTGCGCATTGCTGGCCGCGCATACGAACGCTGACGTTGTCGCAGACGGCGTGTCCGACATTATTGCCACGCACCTGAAGCTGGCTGATGTGATCCCCATTTCCGAGAGCGTTGCCCCCGGCACCGGCATTGGTCGCGTGGGACGTTTAACCCAGCCAACAACACTGGGACACCTTGCGCACACCATGCTGGCACTATTGCCGGCTACGGCGTCCGGCGTGCGTGTCGCGGGCGATTATGCCGCAGCGGTCACCACTATCGCGTTGTGTGGCGGCGCAGGCGATTCGTTACTGCGCCATCCCAGAGTAATCACAGCGGATGTCTACATCACCTCCGACCTGCGTCATCACCCTGCCTCCGAAGCTCGAGAGCAGGCGCTCTGCGCGGGCGGCCCCGCCCTGATGGACGTGTCGCATTGGGCCAGCGAATGGCTCTGGCTGGAACCAGCTGCCGTGCAGCTACGAGCTGCCCTCCCCGGGACCACTGTTACGGTGAGTGAGCTGAACACCGATCCCTGGGATTTCGCCGTTGTGCATTGACTCGTGCACTAACCTCCCAGTCTCCCTATTTTTTCGAACCACATCTCATTTTTAGCGTTAGGTCAGGACATCGTGAAGGCATCACCACTCCAGCAGAAGGAACTTCTGCGGCTTCAAGCCCTGGATATCAAGGTTCTTCAGATCAGGCACCAGTCAAAGTCGCTCGCGGCGCACGCCGAACTGGCCGCGCTCAATCGCGAAGCGGAAGCCAGCCGTATGAAGCTGCTCGGGCGAACGGGCGAACTAGACGACGTACGCACCGAACTGGGACGCATCGAGAGCGACGTCGAGGTTGTTGAGAAGCGCATTAGTCGCGACACCGACCGCCTTCAGCACACTTCGTCGGTCAAGGATATCCAGGCTCTCGACTCCGAAATCGCCTCGCTCAAAAAACGTCTGTTCGACCTCGAAGAGATCGAGATCGCCGTGTTGGAGCGTCAGGAAGAGCATGAAGCGGCCGTCGCCGTCGTAACACAGGAACGCGATGCCATCGCCGAGCGCGTGAGCGCGACCGAGTCCGCGCGCGACGAGGTGCTCCATGACCTCACGCGCCAGCTCGGCGAACTGACCCGCGACCGAGCCGCCGTGGCCGCCACCATTCCTGATGACCTCGCGACCCTCTACGAGCGGTTGCGTATCTCCGGCCACGGCAACGCCGCGGCGCTGCTCCGAGCCCGTACCTGCAGCGGCTGCACAATGACCATCACGGGGAGCGACCTCGCCGACGTTCGCCAGGCGCCCGCCGACGAGGTCATCTTCTGCCCCGACTGTGGTGCCGTGCTGGTACGCACCGAAGAGTCCGGAATCTAATAACGGTTCGCGGTGGGCCGCGCGCCCGGTAGACTCAATCTTCGGAATGGGTCGGCAAGACGGTCGCGTCATTTGTTGGATCTTCGGATCTCGCGGATGCCGAGGAACGTCCGGGCTCCACAGAGCAGGATGGTGGGTAACACCCACCCGGGGTAACCCGCGAGACAGTGCCACAGAAAGTAAACCGCCATTTGCGCCCCGCCTTCGGGTCGGGTGTGGTGGTAAGGGTGAAACGGTGGTGTAAGAGACCACCAGAGGCCAGGGTGACCTGGTCGGCTCGGTAAACCTCGTCCGGAGCAAGGTCAGACAGAAAGCGCTAAGGCTGCTCGCCGAGCTTTCGGGTAGACCGCTAGAGGACTGCGGCAACGTAGTCACGAGATAGATGGCCGTCGACGGTGTGTGAACACCTGGACAGAACCCGGCGTACTAGCCGGCCCATTCCACCCCATCGTGCGAAGAACCGGCGCCCGACCCGGGCGGGCCGCAGCGACGCGGACCTGCCCGGGTCGGGTAGCGCTGTCGGACTAGCCCGGAAAGCGGGCAGCCAAAGCCGCCGCACCCAGAATTCCGGCGTTGTTGCGGTGGACAGCGGGGATGATGCGCGTCTTCAGCTTGAGCAACGGCAGAAAGTTCCCATGGTGCTTGGAGACCCCACCTCCGACGATGAACAGGTCGGGGGAGAAGAGCCGTTCAAGCGTTGAGTAATACTTCTGCAAGCGTGCGGCCCACGTTTCCCAGCTGAGATCGTCACGTTCCTTGGCGGAGTAAGCCGCGCGCGTTTCGTAGTCATGCCCGTCGATCTGCAGGTGGCCCAGTTCCGTATTGGGCACCAGCACGCCGTCGTTCAACAGCGCTGAACCGATCCCGGTACCGAGCGTGGTCAACAGCACAACGCCAGCGACACCCTTGGCCGCACCAAACTGTGCTTCAGCGTAACCGGCAGCATCTGCGTCATTGACGAAGTGAATCGGCAGACCGAGGCCCTTTTCAAACAGGGCTTCAGCGGCAAGGCCAATCCACTTCGACGATACGTTCGCCGCTGACATGGTGTGACCGCTCTTGACGACGGCGGGAAAACACACGCCGACCGGAAGGTCGCCGACGCCTTTCGAGACGGTGGAGAGCAGGGTGCGAGTTGTCTCGACGATGTCCTGCGGGCGCCCCCCTTTGGGCGTGGGCAACTTCACTCGGTCGGTCAAAAGCTCACCGGTGGCCAGGTCGACCACCGCCCCCTTGATTCCCGTGCCGCCGATGTCGATTCCAATGGCCGTCGTTGCAGTCATGTGTTGATCCTCTGTCTATTCGAAAACCGGGTCAGGCTAAGGTCAGGATTTCAGCGCCGCGCTCGGTCACTACGAGTGTGTGTTCGAATTGAGCTGTCATGCTACGGTCGCGGGTGAGAACCGTCCAGTCATCGCTCCAGATGTCCCAGTCGCTGGTTCCCAGGGTGAGCATCGGCTCGATGGTGAAGACCATGCCGACCTCCATGACCGTGTCGAACTGCGGTGCGTCATAGTGCGGGATGATGAGGCCGGAGTGAAAGGCTTCGCCAACGCCGTGCCCCGTATAGTCGCGCACAACGCCGTAGTTGAACCGCTTGGCGTAGGACGCGATGGTGCGACCGATCACATTGACCTGGCGCCCAGGGGCAACGGCTTTGATGCCGCGCGCGAGCGCCTCCCTGGTTCGTTCGACCAATAGCGTCACCTCCTCGGTGGCTTCGCCCACAATGAATGTGACGTTGGTGTCGCCGTGCACGCCGTTCTTGTACGCCGTGATGTCAATGTTGACGATGTCACCATTGTCGAGCACCGTGTTATCGGGGATTCCATGGCAAATGACCTCATTCACCGAACTGCAGAGTGATTTGGGGTAGCCGCGGTAGCCCAGGGTCGAAGGGTAGGCATCGTTGGCAACCAGGTAGTCATGACCGATCTGGTCCAGTTGCTCGGTGGTGACGCCGGGAACGATGGCTCGACCGACAGCGGCAATCGCCTCAGCGGCGATGCGGCCGGAGTGACGAATAAGCTCGATCTTTTCGGTCGAATAGACGTCAGATCCGGTGAACGGGCTCGGCCCCTTCTTGCCCACGTACTCTGGACGAACGATGTGTGATGGGACGGAACGGGTCGATGACACCGTTCCCGGGATGAGGTGACCGATCGAATCCTTAGGCATAGGATCAAGCTTATGGCCGACGACAAAGAACACGCATTCTGGTACAACATGCGCACGGGCGAAGTGGAGCACGGTTTTCAGTCGCCATCGCTGGATCGGGTGGGGCCATTCGCTACCCGGGACGAGGCAGTTCATGCTCTGGAGAAACTGCGCGCCAACAGCGCCAAGTGGTCGGAAGACGACGCTCGGGACGCCCGCTAACCGTTGAGCGCGCGCTACTCGTAGCTGTGCTCCGTTGCCGGGTATGCCCCAGAGGCAACGTCAGCGGTGAACCGCTGCACAGCATCCGTCAGCACCGCTCGAACGTCGGCGTACTGACGCACGAACTTCGGTACTCGACCACTGGTCATGCCAGCAAAGTCCGTCCACACGAGCAGCTGCCCGTCAACGGATGGCCCCGCCCCGACCCCGATAGTCGGGATCGACAGTCGCTCCGTGACGAGGGCGGCGACGGACGCCGGTACCATCTCCAGGACAACGGCGAAGGCGCCGGCGTCCTGCACCGCGAGGGCGTCCGCGATGAGTGTCTCGGCGGCGTCTCCACGACCCTGAATGATATGGCCACCCAAGCCATGTTCGCTTTGCGGAGTGAATCCCACATGGCCCATGACGGGGATGCCAGCCGAGACGATGCGCCTGATCTGTTTATGGCTGCGCTGGCCGCCCTCGAGTTTCACCGCGTGCGCCTGGGCCTCTTTCATGAACCGCACGGCGGTCGAGAGAGCCTGATCCGCGCCGCTCTCGTACGAACCGAACGGCATATCGGCCACAACGAAGGCACGGGTCACTGCCCGAGCAACAGCACGGGTCAACGGAATGAGCTCGTCAACCGTGACGGGGAGAGTGGTCTCGTACCCGAAGACATTGTTGCCGGCTGAATCGCCCACCAGGAGAAAGTCGATTCCGGCCGCATCAAAAATTTGGGCAGTGAGCATGTCGTAGCTCGTCAGGCCCGTAATGGGGATTCCCTGGGCCTTCGCGTTCTGAAAGTGCCGCGTGCGTACCCGCTTGGGCCCGGAAACCGCGCCATAGGGGTGCTGCACGGCGGCATCGGCGCCCGCCGGATCGGGCTCTGGTGCTGTCAACTCTGGCATGCAACAAGTGTAGTCAGGCGAGCAATCATGCTCGGAGCCAGTAGCCTAGACAGCAGGTATTGAGGACGGTAGCTATTTAGGTGCGTCCCCGTTGGAGCAATCAGAAAGAGCGTGAATGGACAAGCAGCGCGACTTCGTTCTTCGGACCATCGAGGAGCGAGGAATCAAGTTCATTCGGCTTTGGTTCACCGACGTCGTCGGTACCCTCAAATCGGTGGCCATTGCACCCGCCGAGGTCGAGGGCGCGTTCAACGAAGGCCTCGGGTTCGACGGTTCCGCCATCGAGGGCCTCACCCGCTCCTTTGAAGCGGATGTCCTGGCTCACCCAGATCCCACCACGTTCCAGATTCTGCCCTGGCGCGGGGAAGTCGATCCCACCGCCCGCATGTTCTGCGACATCACCACACCCGACGGCCAGCCCGCCGTCGCCGACCCCCGCAACGTGCTCAAGCGCACCCTGGCCAAAGCGGCCGACCGTGGCTTCACGTTCTACACCCACCCCGAGGTGGAGTTCTACCTGCTCAAGTCGTCGAAGTACGGCAAGAACGGTCCGACTCCGGTCGACTCGGCCGGCTACTTCGATAATGTTCCCGGTGGAACCGCCCACGATTTCCGTCGCCGCTCGGTGCGCATGCTCGAAGACCTCGGAATTTCCGTTGAATTCAGTCACCACGAGGCGGGTCCCGGCCAGAACGAAATCGACCTGCGCTATGCCGACGCTCTGACGACCGCGGACAACATCATGACCTTCCGTACGGTGGTCAAGGAAGTCGCGATCGAGCAGGGCGTGTACGCGACGTTCATGCCCAAGCCCATGTCGGAGCATCCCGGATCGGGCATGCATACCCACATGTCGCTGTTCGAGGGTGACGCAAACGCGTTCTACGAGGCCGGTGCTCAATACCAGCTCTCCAAGATCGGCCGCCAGTTCATCGCGGGCCTGCTCAAGCACGCCCCCGAGATCACCGCGGTGACCAATCAATTCGTGAACTCGTACAAGCGGCTGTGGGGTGGCGATGAGGCTCCGAGCTTCGTTTGCTGGGGTCACAACAATCGCTCAGCGCTGGTGCGCGTACCGCTGTACAAGCCGAACAAGGGCCAGAGTGCCCGGGTTGAATATCGAGCGATCGACTCCGCGGCCAACCCTTACCTCGCCTACTCCCTCATGCTGGCCGCCGGCCTCAAGGGCATCGAGGAGGGCTACGAGTTGCCGCCGGAGGCCGAAGACAATGTGTGGAGCCTCAGCGACACCGAGCGTCGTGCGCTCGGATACACGCAGCTGCCGGCCAGCCTCGATCATGCTATTCAATTCATGGAGGAGTCCGAGCTCGTCGCGGAGACGCTGGGCGAACAGGTCTTCAACTATGTTCTGCTCAACAAGCGGCAGGAGTGGCGGGACTACCGGTCACAGGTCACCCCGTTCGAACTTCAAAAAAACCTGGAGATGCTCTAACTCGCCAGTGGTGTCGCTGATCGAAGGAATCGCCCGCGATGGAGCGTTTGCACTTGACCCTGACCGAACTCGTTCGGGTAGGTTTCGTTGACCTTGCCGACGTACGTGTTCGGCTCGACGAGATTGCCCAGCTCGGTGCGAGCAGCCCGCACCGAGCCACCGGTTCAGCTGACCGGTTGACCGATACTCGGGTATTGTTGCCGCTGCTCACGGCAACGGCAAGCCCGGATGCCGCGCTGATCGCGTTGGTCGCCCTGCTGCGGCAGGGTTCGCCTGAACTATTCGAACTGCTCCAGTCGCCGGCTGCGACCGGGCGGCTGTTGAAAGTCGTCGGAGCGTCCAGCGGAATCACCGAATTCTTCCTCCGGCATCCGGTGGAACTGACGGTTCTGGTCACGCCGTTGACGGTGCTGCCGAGCGTCGACGAGCTGGTCCGCGACCTGTTGGACTCTGTCGGCGCGACCGAGGGATTCTCCCGCCTGGTCGATGATGCAGCGTGGATCGCTCTCAGGGTGCGCTACCGTCGCCGCTTGGCGCAGCTCGCCGCCTTCGACCTCGAACTGGCCGACCCCGTTGCCGGGCTCGACGGCATCGCCCGTACCCTGTCCGATCTCGCCACGGCGGCGCTCGAAGCCGCATTAGCGGTTGCCCGCACCATGTGCAGCGGCGATACGGCCGGGCGCGCTGTCTTTGCTGCCGACCAGGTGCGCGCAACGCGCCTGGCCATTATCGGCATGGGCAAGGCCGGGGCGAGCGAGCTCAACTACGTGAGCGACGTCGACGTTATCTTCGTCGCGGACGGTGACGAATCAGCCGGTCTGGAAAGTTCTCGGGCTGTCGAGATCGCGACCCGTCTTGCCGTGCTCATCATGCGTGGCCTGGGCGAATCCGGCATCGAACCAGAGCTGTGGGAGGTCGACCCCAACCTGCGTCCGGAAGGCAAGAGTGGAGCCCTCGTACGCTCGATCGAATCCCATCTGGCTTACTATGACCGTTGGGCCAAGAGTTGGGAGTTTCAGGCGCTGCTCAAGGCCCGCACGCTGGCCGGTGACCGCGAACTCGGAGCCCGTTACATGGATGCGGTCACACCCAAGGTCTGGAGCAGCGCCGGCCGCGAGAATTTCGTCGAATCGGTCCAGCGTATGCGGGAGCGCGTCACAGACAATATCCCCGACGACGAGGTTGATATTCAGCTCAAGCTCGGTCCGGGCGGACTGCGCGATATCGAGTTCACGGTGCAGCTGCTTCAACTCGTTCATGGCCAGACCGACCCTGCCGTTCGACAGGCTGGCACCCTCCCGGCGCTGACCGCCCTGGCGACCGCCGGGTATGTGGGTCGAGCCGAAGCGACCGAGTTCGCTCAGGACTATCGCTCTCTGCGCCTGATGGAACATCGGCTGCAGCTGCAAAAACTCCGTCGTACCCACCTGGTGCCACGCGACGAGGCAAATCTGCGGGTGCTGGCCCGTTCGACCGGTCTGGCCACCAGCGCTGCCGGACTCACCGCCCGCTGGTCGGAGACGAAACAAAGGGTGCGCGGCCTGCACGAGCGCCTTTTCTACCGCCCCCTGCTATCGGCGGTGGCGTCGCTGCCGGCCGATGGGCTGAACCTGACCAGTGCACAGGCCGAGGCTCGTCTGGCGGCGATTGGCTTTGTGAACACCAAGGGCGCTCTGGCGCACATCGCCGCCCTCTCCGGCGGAGTATCCCGGCGCGCGGCGATTCAGCGGCACCTCCTCCCCGTCCTGCTGCAGTGGCTGTCGCAGGGGGCAGACCCGGACTACGGCTTCCTGGTCTTTCGGCGCCTGAGCGACAACCTCGGTTCGACCTATTGGTTCCTGCGCATGTTGCGTGACTCCTCGGGTGCGGCCGAGCGCCTCACCAGGGTGCTGTCCGGGAGTCGTTATATCGGCGAGCTGCTGGAGAAGATCCCTGAAGCGGTGGCGTGGCTCGAAGACGAAGCCGACTTGCAGCCTCGACCGCTCAGAGCGCTCCAAGACGAAACCCGAGCGGTCCTCGGCCGGCATGAAAGCTCGGATGCCGCCGCGACTATTCTGCGCGCGGCAAGGCGCCGTGAGATGCTGCGACTGGCATTCGCAGCCCTTCTGGGTCAGATCGATCTCGACCAGCTGGGCCAGGGCCTGACGGATGTCAATGCGACCTATATTCAGGGCGTCATCGCAGCTATACGTGGGGGAGACCGGATTGTTCGGGGTGGTCCTGATGGTTCTGATGACAGTACGTCGAGCGGCGACGGAATTGAATTCGGTGTGATCGGTATGGGGCGGTTCGGCGGTGCCGAGCTCGGTTTCGGTTCCGACGCCGACGTCATGTACGTATTCCGCGCTGGTAGTCTCGACGGCGAAGCGGCCAACGACCGTGCCCGGTATATCGTGCGCGAACTCAATCGGCTCACCGAAGACGGGCGTTTGCCGCTCGATCTGGACATCGGATTACGTCCGGAAGGCAGCAACGGGCCGGTCGTACGTTCACTCGACTCCTATCAGGCATACTATCGCCGTTGGTCACTCACCTGGGAAGCGCAAGCGCTCCTGCGCGGTCGCGGTGTGGCCGGCGATGGTGCGTTGCTACGAGACTTCGAGGCCGTGGCCGACGACGTGCGGTACCCCGCAGCCATTAGCGAGCAGGCTGTGCGGGAGGTTCGTCGCATCAAGGCTCGGGTCGAGAACGAGCGCCTCCCGCAGGGCGCCGACCCGAACCGGCACCTGAAATTGGGGCGTGGCTCGCTCAGTGACGTGGAATGGTTGGTTCAGCTGCTCCAGCTACAGCACGGCGCGGCGATTCCGGCGCTTCGCACGACGTCCACTCTGTCGGCATTGGAGGAAGCAGTCAGCGCCGCATTGATACCGGCAGCGGATGCGGCGGTGCTACGCAGCGCGTGGGTCTTTGCGTCCCGCGCTCGCTCGGCCATCACCCTCTGGACGAACCATACCTCGAATGTGTTGCCGACTGATCGCGCCGCCCTCGAGGGCATCGCCCGGGTTATGGAGTACCCGCCGGGGTCGGGTAACCAGCTGGAGGACGACTACCTCGCTGTGACCCGACGTTCTCGCGCCGTATTCGAGCGCCTGTTCTACGGCCCCGTCGAACGTCCCGGGCCGAACGCCGGTTGACGGTCAACACCAGGCTGTCCACCCAGTTCACTCAGCAATATAAAAGGGACCGCATCCAAAGATGCGGTCCCTTTCCAAGAGCCGGATGACCTAAGTGCGGTGCGGTTTAGACCCCGTAGTACAGCTCGAACTCGAACGGGTGCGGACGCTGGGCGAGCGGCTTGATCTCGTTTTCGCGCTTGTACTCGATCCAGGTTTCAATCAGTTCGGGAGTGAACACGTTTCCGGCGAGCAGAAAGTCGTGATCTGCTTCGAGGGCCTGCAGGGCTTCCTCGAGCGAGGCTGGAACCTGGGGAATGTTCTTGGCTTCCTCGGGCGGCAGCTCGTAGAGATCCTTGTCGACGGGCTCGTGCGGCTCAATACGGTTCTTGATGCCGTCGAGTCCAGCCATGAGCTGCGCGGCAAAGGCGAGATACGGGTTACCGGATGCATCGGGAGCGCGGAACTCGAGGCGCTTGGCCTTCGGGTTGGTTCCGGTGATCGGAATGCGGATCGACGCCGAGCGGTTGCCGGCCGAGTAGACCAGGTTGACCGGGGCCTCGAATCCGGGAACGAGCCGGTGGTAGGAGTTGACCGTAGGGTTCGTGAATGCGAGTACGGCCGGGGCGTGCTTGAGCAGGCCTCCGATGTACCAGCGAGCCACGTCGGAGAGTCCGCCATAGCCGGCCTCATCGTAGAACAACGGCTTGCCATCGGCCCACAGTGATTGGTGCGTGTGCATACCGGAGCCGTTGTCGCCGAACAGCGGCTTGGGCATGAACGTTGCGGTCTTGCCCCAGTCGTGTGCCGTGTTCTTGACGATGTACTTGAATTTCAGCAGGTCATCGGCGGCGTGAACCATCGTGTCGAATCTGTAGTTGATCTCGCCCTGGCCGCCGGTGCCCACCTCGTGGTGGCTGCGTTCGAGGATGAGGCCCGCCTCGATCAACTTCAGGCAGATATCGTCGCGCATATCGACGTGCTGGTCGACCGGGCTGACCGGAAAGTACCCGCCCTTGAACGGTGTCTTGTTGGCGAGGTTTCCGCCTTCTTCTTTCTTTCCGGAATTCCAGGCGCCTTCGCCCGAGTCAACGGAGTAAAAACTCGTGTGCTGGTTCACTTCGTAGCGCACATCGTCGAAGATGTAGAACTCCGCTTCGGAACCGAAAAACGCAGTGTCGCCAATGCCCGTGGAGGCGAGGTATTTCTCGGCCTTCTTAGCTACCTGGCGCGGGTCCTTGGAGTAGATTTCACCGTTACGCGGGTTGTAGATGTCGAAGAGCATGATGAGCGTCTTCTCGGTGCGGAACGGGTCCAGGTACGCGGTCGACACGTCGGGAATGAGCTGCATGTCCGATTCGTGGATCGACGCGAAACCGCGGATGGATGAACCATCGAACATTTGGCCAACGGTGAAGAACTCTTCATCGACCGTGGATGCCGGAATGTTGAAGTGCTGCTGCACACCGGGAAGATCGGTGAAACGGATGTCGAGAAACTTGACGTCATTTTCTTTGATGAATTTGAGCACTTCGGACGAATCGCGGAACATGCGGACTAACTCCAGACGACGGGGGCGTAGAAACGGCCGAATCGGACACATCGGCTCCCCTGAGATTAGTATCGCCGCGTTACTTCTCCGTGACGCTTATGTTTCACCCATGTTACAGGGACGGCCTCTCGGTAGACTCATCGGGTGCCAGACTCCAGCTCCCGCCCGAATACTTTTGGTCAGCTTCCGCCCAGTAAATGGCCGGGGGAGCGGCTCGGATTACCGCGGGTCGGGCCCAGTTCTGTTGGCCGCCCGTGGCGACGGCTGTTCGGCTTCGCCATTGACTGGGCGATCGCCATCGGCGTTTCGAGGATCTTCTTCAACTACGACCCGGCCGCGAACCTGATCATCTTCGTCGTTTTGCAGATCGTTTTTATTCCCACGATCGGTGCCAGTGTCGGGCATCGTCTGGTGGGACTACGGATCATCTCCATCCACGGCGGATGGGTTGGACTGTGGCGTCCCGTTGTGCGATCGGTACTCCTCGCACTGGCGATCCCCGCCCTCGTCTGGGATTCGGACCAGCGTGGCTTCCATGACAAGGTCGCGGGAACGGTGCTCATCCGCCGGTAACCCGGCAGGACGACGAAGGGCCAGATGCTGTTGCATCTGGCCCTTCGCTTGATCTGTGTCGGATTAGCCGCGTTGCGGACGGGCTTTCATCGGGTCGACACCCTTGGGGATAGGCAATTTCGTACCCATGGAGTTCAGACGGTTATTGACGGCGAGAACCTCGGCCTTGGTCAGAACGGGCTTGATCCGAGTCAGACGACGAGCGAGCTTGTGCAGCGGCACGGCATCCTCGTCGGGGCCAACGGAGATCACGGTTACGCCCACATTTCCGCCAATGCGCACGATCTTGCGCTTTTCTTCATCGAGCATGCGGGCAGTTCGAGTTTTCGGACCCTCACTGATCAACACGACACCGCCGCGGCCGACGGCGCGATAAACCGCATCCTGCGTCTTACCGTTGACGGCTACCGGCATCTCGCTGCCGACCCACCCCCGCTTCAGTGAGCTCCGCAACACGGCCCCAACGGCGCCGGGCTGTCCCTCAATCTGCGAATACGCAGCCTTCTCCGCGCGTCGGCCGAGAATGATCAGCATCGCCAGAATGCCGGCAAGCACACCGGCAATGATCCACAGCACCATCGTGAAGACGTTGCTGCCGGGAATCAACAGGGCCAAGGCCAGGCTGATCAGAACGGGTATGAGGAAGGCCAAAACCAGAATCCAAACGATGTTCGAGTCGTAGCGCCTCGTCATCTGGAAAACCTGCCACATTTGCTTCAAGCGGCCGGGCTGTTTTGGTTTTTTGGGGGTCTTTTCCTTGCTGCGTGCCATGGGTATAAGACTACCCAGTCACTCGAATGCCGCATGACCGCATTCGGTCACGACACGGCTTGGGCGAACCCGAGCTGAGCATCCGCCAGCTGGCGCAGTTCGGCGGGGATCTCGCGACCGGTCGCGACCATGGACTGGGCCCATAGTCGACCGGCGCGATAAGAAGAGCGCACGAGCGGCCCCGAGAGCACGCCGAGAAAGCCGATCTCTTTGGCTTCCTCGTTGAGCTCGACGAACTCCTCTGGGCGTACCCAGCGAGCGACCGGCAGATGCCGGGCGCTCGGGCGCAGGTACTGCGTAATGGTGATGATGTCGGTACCGGCCTCATGCAGGTCGTGGAGCGCCTGGGTGATTTCAGCTCGTTCCTCTCCCATACCGAGGATGAGGTTGGATTTTGTGATCAGGCCGGCGTTGCGTCCCTGCGTGAGCACGTCGAGCGACCGGTCATACCGAAACGCCGGGCGGATTCGCTTGAAGATGCGTGGCACGGTTTCCACGTTGTGGGCGAAGACCTCGGGTTTGGCATCGAACACCTGAGCGAGGTGTTCCGGATTGCCGGAGAAGTCCGGCACGAGAATCTCAACACCGGTGCCAGGGCTCTGCTGGTGAATCTGTCGAATCGTCTCGGCGTAGAGCCAGGCCCCCTCATCGGGCAGATCGTCGCGGGCAACGCCGGTCACGGTGGCATAACGCAGGTTCATCGTGACAACGGATTCGCCGACGCGGCGCGGTTCGTCGACGTCGTAGTCGGCCGGTTTTCCCGTATCGATCTGGCAGAAATCACACCGTCTGGTGCATTGTGAGCCACCGATCAAAAAGGTCGCTTCCCGGTCTTCCCAACACTCAAAGATGTTCGGGCATCCAGCTTCCTGGCACACGGTATGCAAATTCTCGCTCTTGACCAAGCTTTGCAGTTTCTGATACTCCGGCCCCATTTTGGCGACCGTCTTGATCCAAGAAGGCTTGCGTTCTATTGGTGTCTCCGCGTTGCGAATTTCCAATCGCAACAATTTGCGGCCTTCGGGTACTGCGCTCATGCGTTAGTCCTGACGTTGTCGAGGCTGGCGGAGGTCTTTTGGGCTGGGTTCACACTTGCCGAACGTCGGAATGCGGCCGTGATGGGGTCAATCAACGCGCCCGGGTCGACCGTGCGTCCCAGCACTTGCGACATCGTGGTCACACCGGCATCGCGAATGCCACAGGCGATGATGCGCGAGTAGGCTTCCAGTGAGTTGCTGCAGTTGAGTGCGAAACCGTGCATTGTGACACCCTGGGCGACGCGAATACCGATGGCAGCGATCTTGTCTTCATGGCCAGCCTCGCCGACCCAAACGCCCGAGCGTCCGGCCACTCGCACGGCGTCGATGCCGAACTCGATCAGAACCTCGATCAGTATGGCTTCGAGGGACCGAACATAGCCGACGACGTCGACGGGTTCGTGCAAGTGCACAATGGGATACCCGACCAGTTGGCCAGGTCCGTGCCAGGTAATCTTGCCACCCCGGTCGACGTCGATCACCGGCGTATCGTCGTCGGGGCGTTCCTCAGGAAGCGTGCGTTTTCCGGCCGTATACACGGCGGGATGCTCCAGTAGGAGGACGGTGTCTGGTCGCTCACGGGCGACGACAGAACGATGGACTGCGCGTTGGAGCTCAAGGCCCTCAACATACGGCACGGAGTTGGCGCTTAGCCCCGCGACGACAAAGTCGAGCATTTGCCCAGTCTAGGGGTGCAGTCGCAAATCTGCGTGCAACGAATACAGCACGCGCGCGGTCACCGGGCGGATTTTTCGACTCCTCCACAACGGCCCGGATCCCCCGCCCTGCACGGATGAGGGGTATGTGCGTCGGTCAGCCGGTTGTGCAGGAGAACATGGTCTCGTGAGACGACGCGCTGAACAGCCCCCGGCTTCGGTCGACGAGAAACAATGGCAGGACTCAGCTCAGCACGCGGCCCACCGTGACGCCGACGATGATCCGAACGCTGTGGCAACGGTGCACACGGAGAGTGTCGTTGCCGGACACCGTGTGATACGTCTGTTAGGCGCTGGAGACCGCGCCGTGGTGTACCTGGGACATTCCGGTTCCGGGAGCGTTGTTGCTCTCAAGGTCTTCCATGCCGCCACCGAATCGGCAAGCGTCGAACTCGACATCGCCGTGCTGACATCGGCCGCCGCGCCGGGACTCGTGCGTCTGCTTGACGTCGCGCAAGTGCGCGACGGCCGCATCTGTCTGATTCTGGAACGGCTCCCCGGTGGGTCCCTCGCCAAATATCTGGTCGAACACCCGTCTCTGTCTCCGGGCGAGGTCGTGACCCTGCTGGCACCGATCACTTTAGCTCTAAGCGCCATGCACGCGGCCGGGTTCGCGCACGGGAGCGTCAGCCAGTCGACAGTTCTGCTCGATGCGAATGGCCGGGCGGTGCTGACCGGTTTTGGTGCTGTTTCACATCTCACCGACGCGCCTCGGGAGCGAATGCGGCGGCTGCGAGTCGATTACGAACGCTTGGCAATTGTCATGATGGCCGTCTTCGAGTCGGTCGATAGAACGGACCCGCACCACGAGAGTGGTGCCGCACTGGTGCGAGGATTTCAGGCTACTGTCAATTCCGCCGGGGCTCCAGACGGTGCAGATCGGGCAGCCGGCACCGCACACCCCGGTTCGATCCTCGGCACACTGGAGTACGACCTTTTCGGTTGGGCCGACGCCGAACCGCTTCGAGGTTTTCACACCGACGACCGACGGGACGCACAGTCAGTCACGGTGAATTCCGCCGTCGTCGAGACAGAAGCCGGGCAGGTCAACGGGGTTCAGCTTCGCCACACCGCTCTCCAAATTGACCCGGTCAGGTCGGAGGTTTCCGACAACAGTAATTCTCACGATGAAACTCGCGCCGACAAAACGGGCGGCAAGTTCGACAACGACGTGGATTCCGCAGGTTACCGCGGCGAGGAACACGGCGAGGAACTCGGCGGGAGCTTCGACGACAGGCTGCCACGCGGTCATTTCTCCCTCGGTGGCGGTACTGTTCTCCGCCGTCTCTCCGGGCGGGGCACCGCCCTTTTAAGTGCGGTACAGCAGCGGATGGGCCTCCGTCGAGTATTCGAGGGCATCGTCGACTCCCTGGTCGACGCGCATCCGTTCAACTCTGCCGGGCATGCACTGCGTAAACGTCTTCACGGGCACCATCGGCCTCTGCTGGTGGCCGTTTTCGGAGGCGCCAGCATTCTCATGCTCGCCCTGACTCTGTTCCCCGTATCGGGCCGTGCCGGTGAAACCGGGCCACCCGAGACTGCGGGCACAAACAATGCAGCCCAGGTCAACGGCACGCCAGGGGTCGCCGACAGTCCGACAACACCGACACCTACGGCCGGTGTACCGGCGGATACCGCGGGCTCCGCCAGCCAGGCGGCAATAGCGGGGGATGACCCGATAGCGGCCGTGCTCGCCCTGCTCGAGCGTCGGGCTGCGTGCCTGGCCACCACGTCCCTGGTCTGCCTGGTCGACGTGGACCAGACCGGATCGGCCATGCTGGCGTCAGATAGCTACGACGCCCGTGAGCGGCAACAGGGTCTATCCGGCCGGGAAATCGCCGACTATGCCAGCTACTCACCGTCACTGGCTGAACGCAGCGGCGACCTGGCCGTCGTCGTGCTGACCCCGGTGCCTGGGCAGCAAAAAAGCCAGCCGGCCTCGGTCCTTGTGGTCAAGGGCGAGGACGGCTGGCGTCTTCGGGAGATTTTCGACTACTGAACTGCGCCAAAACCGCGGGTGGTCCAGAGCGGAAAGTTCGAGCTGTTAGATGCCGAGGTCGCCCTCGAACGCACCGGCCTCGAGCCGCGTCTTCATCGTGGTGAGGAAGCTGGCTGCATCCGCACCGTCGATGATGCGGTGGTCGTAAGAGAGGGCGAGGTACACGCTGGATCGGATTGCGATCGAATCAAGGCCGTCGTTGGTGACAACAAGCGGCTTCTTGTAGACGATTCCGGTTCCGAGAATGGCGCTCTGCGGCAGGAACACCACGGGCGTATCGAACAGGGCACCGCGCGAACCGGTGTTGGTCAGCGTGAACGTTCCACCACTCAGTTCGTCGGGCTTGAGCTTGTTATCCCGCGTGCGAGCGGCGAGGTCCGCGATTTGAGCGGCAAAACCAGCCAGGTCGAGTTCCCCGGCGTTGCGAACGACCGGAGTCAAGAGGCCACGCTCGGTATCCACGGCGATGCTGATATTTTCCTGGGCCGGGTACACGATCGTGTCACCGTCGATCGTGGCGTTCACGATAGGGATAGCACGAAGCGCCTCGGCGGCAGCCAGAGCGAAGAACGGCAGGAACGAGAGCTTGTTGCCGGTCTTCTCGGCGAATGCTCCTTTGACCCGATCGCGCAGCAGGGCTACGCGGGTGACATCGACTTCGACCACTGTCGTGAGCTGAGCGGATGACTGCATCGAGATGACGGCACGCTCGGCGACAACCTTGCGTAGGCGGGACATCGGCTGGGTCGTTCCGCGAAGTGGTGAGATCTCGATGGCAGGCGCGGCCACAGCATTACTCACTGCGGAAGCGGCCTGAACGATGTCTTCCTTTCGGATGCGTCCGCCCACGCCGGTGCCACTGACCGTCGACAGGTCGACGCCGGCTTCGTTC
This sequence comes from Cryobacterium lyxosi, assembly GCF_004403345.1. Classification (NCBI taxonomy): domain Bacteria; kingdom Bacillati; phylum Actinomycetota; class Actinomycetes; order Micrococcales; family Microbacteriaceae; genus Cryobacterium; species Cryobacterium lyxosi. The sequence goes on along the minus strand of NZ_SOGT01000011.1, from coordinate 353,621 downwards.
GCCATTTTGCGCACGATCGGCGTGACGTAACCGCTGGTTCCGGCGTGTGAGCCCCGAGCCGCAGGGGCAGCGGATGCCTGAACGGCGACCGGTGCCGGAGCAGCGACCGGTGCCGGAGCAGCGACCGGTGCCGGAACAGTAACCGGTGCCGCAGCAGCGACCGGTGCCGGAACAGTAACGGGTGCCGGAGTTGCCACCGGTGGCGCAGCAGCGACCGGTACCGGAGTGGGCGCAACGGGCTCGGGTGCTGCGACGGCAGCCGGTGCCTCAGCAGCCGGTGCCTCCGCGATGGGAGCGGCTGGTGCGGAGCCATCGCCGATAGTGACAAGCGGGGTTCCGACCTCGACAGTCTCGTCCTCCTGCACCAAGATGGCTTCGATAATGCCGGCGACCGGGGACGGAATTTCCGTGTCCACCTTGTCGGTCGATACCTCGAGCAATGGCTCGTCGACCTCCACGCGGTCGCCCACGTTCTTTAGCCAGCGGGTGACCGTGCCCTCTGTGACACTCTCTCCGAGTGCCGGGAGGCTGACGGATTCGCTCATGCGTATGTCTCCTTCAAAACCGTTTGCTTGTCTGAAAATTGGATAAGAATGCGCGAACCGACTACATCGCGTGGAGCGGTTTGCCGGCCAGAGCCAGGAAAGCCTCACCCAGCGCTTCGTTCTGGGTCGGGTGCGCATGCAGGAAGGGTGCGATGTCTTCGGGGAACGCTTCCCAATTCACCACGAGCTGGCCTTCGCCGATGAGTTCGCCGACGCGGGCGCCGATCATGTGAATGCCCACGATGGGGCCGTCCTTGACCCGGACCAGCTTGACCGAACCGGCGGTACCAAGAATGGAGCTCTTGCCGTTTCCGCCGAGGTTGTATTCGTAGGTGGAGACCTGGTCGGCACCGAATTTGTCAGCGGCCTTGGCTTCGCTGTAGCCGACGGAGGCAACTTCGGGATCCGAGTAGGTGACCTTGGGGATATTCAGGTCGTCGACGAGGATCGGGTTGAGTCCGGCAATTTCCTCGGCGACGAAGATACCCTGCTGAAAACCGCGGTGGGCGAGCTGCAGTCCTGGCACGATGTCGCCCACGGCGTAGACGCCGGGGAGGTTCGTGGCGAGGCGTTCGTCGGTGATGACAAATCCGCGATCCATGGTTACGCCGACCTCGTCAAAGCCGAGTCCAGCGGTGACCGGGCCGCGCCCGACGGCAACAAGCAGCAGGTCGGCCTCAACGGTCGCGCCATTCTCGAGCGTGACGACAACGCCGGAGTCGGACTGGGTGACACTCTGAAAGCGGATGCCGAGGGAATACTCGATACCGCGCTTGCGGAATGCGCGCTCGAGTTGCTTGGAAATCGACTCTTCCTCGTTGGGCACGAGGTGAGGCAGGGCTTCGATGATCGTGACATCAGCACCGAAGGACTTCCAAACGCTCGCGAATTCGACGCCGATGACGCCGCCGCCCAGCACGGCGACCTTCTTCGGAACGTAGTCCAGGGCGAGTGCGGTCTCGCTCGTGATGACGCGCCCGCCGATCTCGAGCCCGGGCAGCGAGCGGGAGTAGGAACCAGTGGCCAGGATCACGTTCTTGCCGACGATCAGGTCATCGCCAACCTGAACGGTGGTCGGAGAGACCAGATGGCCTTCGCCCTCGATCACGGTGATCCCGCGCGCTTTGACCAGGCCCTGGAGTCCCTTGTACTTGCTCGCTACAATGCCTTCGCGGAACGCGTTGACGGCGGCCATATCAATACCCTCGAACGCGGTCTTGACGCCGTATTTGGCGGCTTCACGGCTGACGTCAGCTACCTCGGCCGAGTGCAGGAGGGCCTTGGTCGGAATGCAACCGACGTGCAGGCAGGTGCCGCCGAGCTTGCCTTTCTCGATCAGACCAACGGTGAATCCCAGCTGCACGGCACGCAGCGCTGCTGCATATCCACCGCTTCCGCCACCGAGAACGACAATGTCAAAATTCTGTTCCGACACTCAGCTACTCCCTCGCGCATTACGCTCCATCACGACGGCCGACAGATTTTGCAGATCGGCAGCGTGGATTGACAAGCTTTTCTTGCCCCTTCGACTGTACTACGGGCGTGAAAAGTCCTCGGCCAGTCGAAGAAGCGCCCGAACGGACACCCCGGTTGGTCCGACACCGGTGAATCCCCAACCTGATCCGGAATTCTGAGCCGGGCCGGCGATGTCGAGGTGAGCCCACGGAATGGTCTGGCCGGCCGTATCTGTTCCGATGAATTCCCGCAAAAATATCCCGGCGAGAAGCATCCCGCCGGCCGAGCTGCCAATTTTTGCATTTGCGATGTCGGCGACATCCGAATTGAGCGTGGCGCGCAATTCGTTTGGGAATGGCATAGGCCAGGCCGTCTCACCGGTCGCGGCGCTGGCCGCGAGCACGTGCTGCACGAGGATGTCATCTCCCATCGCGCCGAAATACCTGTTGCCAAGGGCCACGACAGCAGCACCGGTCAGGGTAGCGACGTCGATGATAGCGTCGGGGTGTTCTTCACCCGCGGCGACGAGGCCGTCTGCGAGCACGAGGCGACCTTCAGCATCAGTGTTGAGCACCTCAACGGTACGTCCGCCGCGCATGCGCAGCACGTCGTTGGGGCGGATAGCTGATCCCGACGGCATGTTTTCGGCGATGCACATCCACGCCGTGATGCGTACTGGGAGCTGGAGCCGGGCTGCAGCTACGATCACGGCAAGGACAGTGGCGGCCCCCGTCATGTCGTACTTCATACCCACCATCGATGCCGGCGGCTTGAGAGAGAGTCCGCCGGTGTCGAACGTGATGCCCTTGCCGACGAGGGCGAGGTGTTTGCCGGCCCCATTCGGGCTATAGCTGAGCTTGACCAGGCGCGGCGGGCGGGTGGAACCCGCACCGACACCGGCAATGCCACCGAACCCGTCGGCGGCGAGCTGATGCTCATCCCAGACGGTCACGTCGAGCGGTAGTCCACGTGCGGCGTCGACCGCCAGGTCGGCGAGCGAGGCCGGGTACAGGTCGAGCGGCGGCATATTGACGAGGTCCTTCACCAGAGCAATCGCCTCGGCACTGATGCGGGCGCGTTCCAGAGCGGATGATGCCGGGGTCGTAGTGTGCACGATGACACTCCGGGCAGGCAGTTTGGTCGCCGCTAACGAACTGTGCCGGTACGCCGTGTAGGCGTAGCCGCCGAGGGCGGCGCCTTCAAGGACAGCTTCGACTTGGTCGGCGTCGTCCAGGGGAAGTGAGAATGCCACTGAGGCTGCACCGCTCAGCTGACGTACGGCAGACCCAGCCGCGTGTCGAAGGGCCTCGGTGTCGAGCAGGCGTCCCAGTCCGACGATGGCGATGCTGCGCGGCGCCCCGGCCATGACCACCAGGCGCACCACCTCGTCACGTGCGCCGGTCGCATTCAGGAGCAGCAACTGGGCTGTCACCGACGCGATCAGATCGTCACCGAGCGTGACATCCGCGAGCAACCGCACCCCGTCATCCGTTTGGAGCGAAGCAAGAATGAGGATCTCGGCGGTGGAGCCCGACGCGGACTCGGTGGACAGGGACAGGGTGGGTACAGTCATATGAAGATGGTATCCGTGGGGCCCAGCCACCCGCTCCCGGTTGTTCGCTCTCGGCACGATGGTGAAAGCCCCGAAAGACTGCACGAATGGGCGCCTCGGATTAGAGTTAAGGAATGCCAGACCCCGAGGAGCTCTACAAACTCACCGCCGACGCCGATGGCGTTCCGGAGGGACTACACCTCGTCATGGGACTGACCGGCTTCGCGGATGCCGGTGGCGCGGTAGCGCAATTCACCGACTACTTGCTGACCACCCTGGATCACACCGTCGTGGCGTCGTTCGATACCGACACCCTGCTCGACTATCGGGCCCGACGCCCGATCATCTACTTTGATCAGGATCACCTCACGAACTACCAGCCACCATCGCTCCAGCTGTACCTGGCCCGCGACGAGATCGGTCAGCCGTTCCTTTTTTTGACCGGCTTCGAACCAGACTTCCGCTGGGAGCAGTTCACCGCGGCCATGCTGCAGCTCGTCGACCGATTCACTGTTTCCTCCACGACCTGGGTGCACGCCATTCCGATGCCCGTCCCGCACACCCGCCCGATCGGTGTGACCGTCAGCGGCAATCGTTCCGACCTCATCGAAAACCGATCCGTCTGGCGACCGCACACGCAGGTAGCCGCCAACGTTCTACATCTTCTGGAGTTCCGCTTGCAGGAACGCGGCGCATCGACGGTCGGCTACGTATTACTCATTCCGCATTACCTGGGTGATACCGAGTTTCCAGCCGCAGCTCTCAGCGCGTTGGAAAGCACGAGCGCGTCGACGGGTTTGATCTTTCCCACCGATCACCTACGTGAGGCAAACAGAGAATTTGTCGCTCGCATCGACGATCAGGTGCAGGGCAATCCGGAGCTGGCCAAGCTTGTGGGCACCCTCGAGCAGCGGTACGACGCCTATATGGAAGGGAGCCCGCTGCGTTCGCCACTCACCGATGAAGACGGCGAGCTGCCGTCAGCCGATGAGATCGCTGCCGAACTCGAGAACTTTCTGGCCCTGCGCCGCAGCCGCGATGACGGTCCTGTCAGCTGAAACCATCTCACAGCACCAGGTGAACCGGCTTGAAGTGCCGGTCAGGATGAACGCGATAGACTTCATTCAGTGAACTCTCGCCGATCCACCCTGATCTTTATCATCGGGTCGTTCGCGTACCTGTCGGCCGTGCTTCAGCGAACGTCAATGGGGATCGCTGGGGTGGCTGCCACGGAAAAATTCGGTGGATCGGCCGCTATTCTCTCGAGCCTGGCCGTCGTGCAACTCATCGTCTACGCCGCCGCGCAGATCCCGGTTGGGGTCTTGATCGACCGATACGGTCCGCGAGTGCTCATGATCACGGGAACCGCGCTCATGGTCACCGGGCAGATCACACTGGCACTGGCACCGGAAATCTCAGTCGCTGTCATCGGCCGCATTCTCGTTGGAGCCGGTGATGCGACCATTTTCATTTCGATGATCCGCCTCATCAGCTCCTGGTTCAGCGGTCCCATCGTTCCCCTTTTGTCCCAGTGGACGGGCAACATCGGCCAACTCGGCCAGGTGCTCTCCGCGGTGCCCCTAGCGTGGTTACTGCATACGAGCGGCTGGACAACGGCCTTCCTTTCAGCGGCCTCTGTGGCTGTTGTCGCCCTGGTCGTGGTCGTCATTTTCGTGCAGGACCGCCCCAGAGACGTCACTGAACACGTGCATGCCAACAGCCTCGGAATGGCGCTGACCCAGCTGCGGCACAGTTTTCGTCGCCCGGGCACCCAGCTCGGATTCTGGTCCCACTACGTTACGCAGTCTTCCGGTACCGTGTTCAGCCTGTTATGGGGCTATCCGTTCATGGTCTTCGCCCTCGGCTACGAACCGGCGTTCGCGGCCGGCATGTTGACCGTTTTGGTCGGCGCAGGCCTGGTTTTCGGACCAATTCTAGGCCTGCTGACGGCGCGTCACCCGCTGCGCCGCAGCAACATTGTGCTCGCCATCGTGACCGGTATCGGTGTCGCTTGGGCGATCGTGTTGCTCTGGCCCGGTGTTCCCCCACTCTGGACGATAGTGCTGTTGCTTGTCGTGCTCGGAATCGGCGGGCCCGGATCGCTGATCGGCTTCGACTTCGCGCGCACCTTCAATCCACAGCGAAGCCTGGGCTCGGCTAACGGCGTCGTCAACGTCGGAGGCTTCACCGCGAGCTTCGTCATGATGTACCTGATCGGGTTACTTCTCGACCTTCAAAACGGATGGCGCATCGCCGGGGGAGCAGCGAGTGACCTGTATGCGCTCGACGCATTTCGGGTGGCCTTCACAGTTCAGTACCTCGTCGTCGGACTCGGCATCGGGTTTCTGGTGCATGCCCGTCGGCGTACCAGACGCCAGCTTTCCCGTGACGAAGGAATAGAAGTGGCCCCTATCTGGGTTGCACTGTCACGAGAGTGGAAACGGCGTAGCAAAGGATAGTAGTAGATGTCGTGGCTTGTCGTCCAGACAAACCGTGCAATACTTGATTCTAGGACCCGTTCTGGTCCGGGGCATCCCGAAGTCACTTCGGTATGGGTATCCCGGGACTTGACATGGGTCCAAGTTCTGCCCAAAAACGCTTCTGGCTCCTTTTGGTTCCGAGAAGCAGGTACGACTCCGCATGAGAGGTGTTCGAATGGCAACCACTGTCAAGACTGAGCTAGCCGATGAGTCTGTCACGACTCCGGTAGTACCGCCGGTCAAGAAAACCGTTACTAAGGCCGCCGCTGCAAAGGCCGCTGCTGCCGAGGCCGCTGCGACGAAGACGTCTGCAGCTGCTGGCCTGGCTACCGAGAAGCCTGCCCCAAAGAAGCGCGCGACGAAGGCAAAGGTCGTCAAGAAAGACGACGAAGCCGACGTTGACGGCGGTTCAGAAGCCGACGACGACGAGTCAGACGAGGACAGCGCCCAGCGTTCGGCGTCGACCGAACCGCTCCCCAGTGGGGCTCTCGTGCTCTCCCTTGTCGACGACGACGACGAGGTCCCGGTTTACTCCAGCGCCATCACCGGCGCCACGGCTGACCCGGTCAAGGACTACCTCAAGCAGATCGGTAAGGTCGCCCTGCTGAACGCGGCCGAAGAGGTCGAGCTGGCGATGCGTATCGAAGCCGGCCTGTTTGCCGAAGACAAGCTGTCGGAGATGACCGACGTTGAGAAGAAGAATGCGCTGGGCCGCGAGCTGCAGTGGGTCGCTAAAGACGGCGCCAGGGCCAAGAGCCACCTTCTGGGCGCCAACCTGCGCCTCGTCGTGTCACTCGCCAAGCGCTACACCGGTCGCGGCATGCAATTCCTTGACTTGATCCAGGAAGGCAACCTCGGCCTCATTCGTGCCGTCGAGAAGTTCGACTACACCAAGGGCTTCAAGTTCAGCACCTATGCCACCTGGTGGATTCGTCAGGCCATCACCCGGGCTATGGCCGACCAGGCCCGCACGATTCGAATCCCCGTGCACATGGTCGAGGTCATCAACAAGCTCGCCCGTGTTCAGCGCCAGATGTTGCAGGACCTCGGTCGCGAGCCCACTCCAGAAGAGCTCAGCCGCGAACTCGATATGACGCCCGAAAAGGTCGTCGAAGTTCAAAAATATGGACGCGAACCCATTTCTCTCCACACCCCGCTCGGTGAAGACGGTGACAGCGAATTCGGTGACCTCATCGAAGACACTGAAGCCGTTGTCCCAGCGGACGCCGTGGGTTTCACGATGCTGCAAAAGCAGCTTGAGAGCCTGCTCGACTCGCTCTCCGAGCGCGAAGCTGGGGTAATTCGGATGCGTTTCGGCCTCGGCGACGGAATGCCGAAAACTCTGGACCAGATTGGCGACACCTTCGGTGTGACGCGCGAGCGCATTCGCCAGATCGAGTCGAAAACGATGGCGAAGCTTCGTCACCCGTCCCGGTCGCAGTCTCTACGCGACTACCTCGAGTAAACGTGACAGTGGCAGGTCCCGCCCAGGCTATGCAGTGCGGTTCGTGAGTACCCTTCGATACGCCCCTGCCATTTTGGTGGGACGGGCGGTTCGTACCCTGGCACGGTGGCGCAAACCGGGCGGTGGCTCTGCCATTCCCGGAGTCGTCGTCAACCGCATCGCCCCGGGCTTTCTCGCTGCGACGCTCAACGGGTTTCCGCTCGGGCTCGTGATCGTGACCGGGTCAAGCGGTAAATCGACGACCACCAAGATGCTCGTCGCTATTCTTCGCGCCCACGGTGTCTCCGTGTTCACCAACCAGTCGACGGCCAATATCCGCCAGGGTCTGACCAGCGCGCTTTTGGAACAGGTCAGTCTCGCTGGCACGATCGCCGGCGATGTCGCCGTGCTTGAAATGGATGAAGGACACGGCGCGTTCATCGCCGGGTCACTGACTCCGCGAGTCGTCGCCCTGACCAACGTCATGGTCGACCAGATTGATCGGTTCCACGATTCCGAAATGGTCGTTGCCCTGCTGGCGAAAATTGCAGCACGGGCCACGGAGTCGGTCGTGCTCAACGCAGATGACCGGTACCTGGCTGACCTCGGCAATGCGCTCAAACCTGGCGTTGCGGTGTCCCGCTACGGCGTCACGAGCGAAGTTCTCGCTGAGCACCCGCGTGGACTCGGTTATGCCGACACCGTGCCCACTCGCCTGCCGGCTGGAACCGGGCTGCAGCTCACCCGTGTGGTCGGCCGTGACGCTGACGTGCAGTTTGCCACGGGGATTCACAGCATCCGCTTGCCGGCCCGCGGCATCCACTATGCCGTCGACGCGCTGACCGCGTTGAGCACGGCTGGCGCGGCCCTCGGCGAACGTTTCGTTCCGACAGTCGCCTGTGCGGCGTTGTCGGCTATGCCGGCCGTTTTCGGTCGTGGCGAAGTGGTAACCGTCGGTGGCAAAACCATCGAATTCGTTCTCGTCCAAAACCCGTCGAGCTTTCAGCTCAACCTCGACAGTCTGGAACCTGGCACAGAGCAGATTCTGGTGATCATTGGCTCGGACGTTCGGGATCCGTCATATTTCTGGCCGGTGCACACGTCCGGGCTCGGCCACGTGCTCATTGCCTCAGGACTCAAGGCGCACGAGATCGCGCTGCAGTTGGCCTACGACGACGTTGTCGTTGACCGCATCGAGCCGGATGTACCGACTGCCCTCGACGCGTTCCTGTCCTTGCCCGATCCCGTATCCGGGGTGAAAACCATTATCTTTTCCGCCGACGGAATGCGGCGCACGCGTGCGCACCTCGGTCTCGTCTCCAACTCTGAGGACCCGGTATGACCGCCACTTCGCTTGACCGGCCATTCACGGTCGTCTCGCTGCTGCCGCGCCTGCTCGACACGAATGGTGATGCTGGCAACGCCAGAGTGCTCGCGCAGCGCATTCGGTGGAGCGGCCACGACGCGCTGGTAGTCGATGTGCATTCTCGGGCTGACCTGCCCGAACACGTGGACGCGGTGTCAGTGGGTTCAGGAACGGATGCTGCCCTCCTGCCGGTCAGGGACGCTCTGCGCACGCTCGTGGAAGAACTGCGCATCTGGTCCAACTCCGGCGTGCCCATTTTGGCCGTCGGAACGGGTTGGGAATTGCTGAGCTGGGGCATCGACCGGGCGGATGGCACCGTGCTGGAGGGACTCGGGCTCGTGGCCGGCCACGCCGTGCCGCGTGCTACACGCGTGACCGATGACATCATCGTCGCGTCGAAGTATGGGCGGCTGATCGGGTTCGAAAATCACGCCCGCGACTATGTCGGCGCCGAAGCCAGTCCGCTCGGACGGGTTATCTACGGCACCGGCAACTCGGACCCCCGGGCGAACGGGCCGCAGATTGAGGGACTGACCATGGGCGAGGTGTTCTGTACGCACCTGCACGGGCCGGTGCTCGCGCGTAACCCGGCCTTGGCTGATCACCTTTTACAGGCGGCCTTCGACCGCTTTGGACTCCGTTACTCACGGGGGGCAACGTCAGAATCGGTTGATGAAATCGCGCGGGCAGCACGCAATCAAGTGGCCGTTCGCCTCGGACAGTCACCCGAATAGCGGACTCATAGACAAAGCTCGGCCCTCGATAACGAGCAAACCGCGCAGGTTGCCGGCCGAAGCCAGCCGCCTGCGCGGCAGCCGTTCTGAAATCGCTGGGCGGCTAGGAACGCTGATCTTCGAGCAGTCGGCTCGATTCGTCGTGCCAGCTTTCAGCGATGGCCGCGAGCTTCTCTTGGTGCTTACGGCCGTGGTGTGCGCAGAACAGCAACTCGCTGTTCTTCACGACGACACGAATATAAGCCTGGGCACCGCAAGCGTCGCAGCGATCGGCTGCGGTGAGCTGGTGGGGGGCACCCTGGTTGGCTACGGAACCATTTTCGGTGGCGATCTGGGACATTTTCTCCTCCTCCAGATTGAATGCATAAACCCTGTTATCTAATGTAAACACGCGGAAGGGCTTTCGACGAGATGTTTGGCCGGTATTTCGCTCACCGCGTAGACGTGTTGTGGTGACTGGTGAATCGCGGCCAACCGACTCCGGGCGAAAGATTGCCGGTCGGGGCCGGTATTCTTGGATGTTGTGAGCTCTGACTATTCCGCGCGCCACCTGTCAGTCCTTGAGGGACTCGAGGCAGTGCGCAAACGCCCCGGCATGTACATCGGTTCCACCGACTCACGCGGATTGATGCACTGCCTGTGGGAGATCATCGACAACTCCGTCGACGAGGCCCTGGGCGGACACGGTGCCAGCATCAACATTGAACTACACCCAGACCACAGCGTCGAGGTGCGCGACACCGCCCGGGGAATCCCGGTCGATATCGAGCCCAAGACCGGATTGACCGGCGTTGAGGTTGTGTTCACCAAACTGCACGCGGGGGGAAAGTTCGGCAGCGGCTCTTACGCGGCGTCCGGTGGTCTGCACGGCGTGGGAGCGTCCGTCGTCAATGCTCTGTCCGAACGTCTCGACGTCGAAGTCGATCGCGACGGCAAGACCTGGGCCATGTCGTTTCACCGGGGCGAACCCGGCCTGTTTGCCGACTCGGGGGAGAAGAGCCCCGACGCCCCGTTCACTCCGTTTGAAAACCAGAGTGAACTGCGTGTCATCGGCAAGGTCAAGCGCGGCGTGACCGGAACCCGTATCCGCTATTGGGCCGACCGACAGATCTTCACCAAGGGCGCAGCGTTTCAGACCGACGAGGTGCTGAGCCGTGCCCGTCAGACGGCATTCCTCGTACCCGGCCTTGCGATCGAGGTCGCCGACCGCCGCACCGATGAGCCGGTGACCAGCCTGTTCCAGTTCGACGGGGGCATCTCAGAATTCGTCGAACACCTCGCACCGGATGCCCCGATCACCGACACCTGGCGGCTGACCGGAAACGGCACCTTCAGCGAAACCGTGCCAGTGCTCACCGACACGGGCGCCATGGTGCCCACCGAGCTCGTGCGCGACTGCCAAGTGGATATCGCCCTGCGCTGGGGGACCGGCTACGACACGATCGTGCAGAGTTTTGTCAACATTATTGCCACGCCCAAGGGCGGAACCCACCAGGCCGGCCTCGATGCCGGTCTGCTCAAATTTCTGCGCGGTCAGGTGGAACTGAACGCCCGACGGCTGAAAGTCGGCAGCGACAAGCTCGACAAAGACGACGTTATGGCGGGTCTCACCGCCATACTTACGGTACGTCTGCCCGAACCGCAGTTCGAGGGGCAGACCAAGGAAGTGCTCGGTACCCCCGCGGTTCGGGCGATCGTCGCCAACGTCGTTGCGAAGGCCATGGCCGAGCGGTACGCCTCGCCTAAACGCGACGACAAGACACAGTCCGCGCTGGTCCTCGACAAGATCGTCGCCGAGATGAAGTCGCGCATATCAGCCCGGGCGCACAAGGAGACCCAACGACGCAAAAACGCCCTGGAGAGCTCTTCTCTGCCGGCCAAGCTGGTCGACTGCCGCAGCAACGACGTGTCGACGAGCGAGCTCTTCATCGTGGAGGGGGACTCGGCCCTCGGCACCGCCAAGCTGGCCCGCGACAGCGAGCACCAAGCGTTGTTGCCGATTCGGGGCAAGATCCTGAACGTGCAGAAGGCATCGGTTGCCGACATGCTCTCCAACACGGAGTGCGCCTCGATCATCCAGGTGATCGGCGCCGGTTCCGGGCGCAGCTTCGACCTGTCGGCGGCGCGCTACGGCAAGGTCATCATCATGAGCGACGCCGACGTCGACGGCGCCCATATTCGTACCCTGCTCCTGACGCTGTTTTTCCGCTACATGCGGCCGATGATCACCGAGGGCCGCGTGTTTGCCGCCGTACCACCGTTGCATCGGGTCGTCGTGATGAACCCGGGCACCAAACCCAACGAGACCATCTACACCTACTCGGAGGCCGAACTGCTCGGGGTGCTCAGCGCATTAGAAAAGAAGAACCGGCGCTATCAGGACCCCATCCAGCGTTACAAAGGCCTCGGTGAGATGGATGCCGACCAGCTCGCGACCACGACCATGGAACGAGCCCACCGCACCCTGCGGCGGGTACGCGTCGACGATGCCGAGTCCGCCGGCAAGGTGTTCGAGCTATTGATGGGCAACGACGTCGCCCCGCGCAAGGAGTTCATCATCGACAGCTCCGACAAGCTCTCCCGAGACCGCATCGACGTCTAACGAGTCGCTTTCGCGGCCCCGTCAGGCTAGATCTCGGCGCCGATGGCTCCGACCAGGGCGTCGAGCATCACTCCGGAAGCGTCGCGCCGGGAGCCGGAATCCGGCAGGGTCCGCGGAGTGCCGTCCGGGGCAACGGCGCGGGCGGGGGAGCGACCGACCCAGGCCACCGCGAGGGTATCTTCACCCTTGAGGAAGCGTTGGGCGCGCACTCCGCCGGTGGCGCGTCCCTTGGCCGGATATTCCGAGAAGTCGCTCTGCTTCGCACTGCCGGGGTCTGTGCCGGGCAGTGTCTGACTGCTCGATGCCACTGTGGCCACGACAGCCGTGGCGACGTCCTCAGTCGACAGGCTGGAAAAGAACACGACGGTTTCGCCCGGCGTCAGTTTGATGCCGGCCATGCCTCCGGCCGCTCGGCCTTGTGGGCGCACACCCGACGCGGGGAACCGCAGCAGCTGCGCATCCGAGGAGATGAAGACCAGCTCGTCCTCCTCGGCGCCCTGCACGGCACCGACCACCTCGTCCTTCGGCTTGAGCGTGATGATCTCGAAGTCGGGTTTGTTGGCCCAGTCGCCAGGAGTGACCCGCTTGACGACTCCGTGCCGCGTGCCGAGTGTGATTGCTCGATCGGAGTCGAGCGAGACAATGGCCAACACATGTTCTTTTTTGTCGGGCAGTACGAGATACTCGCTGATCCGCACGCCGGCCGCCAGCTGAATGGACGTCGGCGGCATCACCGGAAGGTCGACGGGGGAGAAGCGGATGAGCCGGCCCCGATTAGTCACGGCCCCCACCTCCGTGCGGCTCGTTGTGTCGAGCGTCGATAGCACGGCATCGTGCTTGCTGCGACGCTGCGGCGGCTGGATCCGCGGAGGTACGGCGTCGTCGACCGCGACCAGATCTACCCGGGCGACGCGCCCGGTCACGCTCAGGAACACCCGAGTGGGAATGTCCTGCACCTCGAGCACCGCGGCCTGGCGTTTGGCGGCAGCCGCCGACAGGCCAGCGATGCTCGGCTTGGCCTCGGTCAGTACCGTGCGCCGCGGAGTGCCGAACTTTTCGGCGACAGCACCGAGCTCCTCGGAGACGAGCGTGCGAATGGCCGCTTTCGACGACAGTAACTTCTCGAGTTTCGCGATCTCGGCGAGCAACTGGTCGCGTTCGGCTTCGAGTTCAATACGAGAAAACCTGGTCAAGCGCCGCAACCGCAGTTCGAGAATGTACTCAGCCTGGATCTGGCTGAGGTCGAACACGTCGATCAGCTTGGCACGAGCCTGTTCGGCGTCGTCGCTGGCTCGAATCACCTGAATGACCTCGTCAATGTCGACAATCGCGACGAGCAGGCCGAGCACGAGGTGCAGCCGCTCCCTGCGACGGGCCAGCCGGTACGCTGAGCGCCTGGTGACGACCTCGATACGGTGGTTCACATAAACGTGCAGCAGTTCAAGCAACCCCAACGTCTGCGGAGCGCCGTTGACCAGGGCGACAGCGTTGATGTTGAAGGAATCTTCCAGCGGCGTGTAGCGGTAGAGCTGCTCGAGCACGGCGTCGGGGCTGAAACCGGTCTTGATTCCGATGACCAGGCGTAATCCCTTGGTACGGTCAGTGAGGTCGGTCACGTCCGAGATGCCACTGAGCTTTTTCGAGTTGACGCCGTCCTTGATCTTCTCGATCACTTTTTCCGGGCCGACCAGATAGGGCAGTTCGGTCACGACGAGTCCGGTCTTGCGGGCGCTGATCGCCTCGACCGAGACGCGGGCGCGGGTTTTGAAACTGCCGCGGCCGGTACTGTACGCATCTTTTATGCCGGCGAGGCCGACGATGGTTCCACCGGTCGGCAGGTCGGGCCCCGGAACGAATTCCATAACATCATCGAGAGTCGCGTTCGGGTGCGCCAACAGGTGCCGGGCCGCCCCGACGACCTCGATCAGGTTGTGCGGGGCCATGTTCGTCGCCATGCCGACGGCGATACCGCTGGTGCCGTTGACGAGGAGATTGGGATAAGCAGCCGGCAGCACGTCGGGCTGGGTGAGCTGGTTATCGTAATTCGGAACGAAATCGACGACATCCTCGTCGAGATTTTCGGTCATCGCCAACGCTGGGGCCGCGAGGCGGGCCTCGGTGTAACGCGGAGCAGCCGGCCCGTCATCGAGGGAACCGAAGTTGCCATGCCCGTCGATGAGTGGAACACGAAGTGAAAACGACTGGGCCATGCGCACGAGGGCGTCATAGATCGCGGTATCGCCGTGCGGGTGGAGCTTGCCCATCACTTCGCCGACTACGCGGGCGCTCTTCACGTGCCCTTTGTCCGGACGCAACCCCATTTCGTTCATCTGGTACAGAATGCGCCGCTGCACGGGTTTGAGGCCGTCCCTGGCGTCGGGGAGGGCCCGGGAGTAGATCACCGAGTACGCGTATTCGAGGAACGACCCCTGCATCTCCACCGACACATCGACGTCTTCGATGCGTTCGGTGCTGGGTGCGGTGGCGGATAACGGGGTGCTGTCTGAGCGGCTCATTGAAAAATTCTGCTTCAAGCGTGCGGCGGAAACCGATTGGACCGGTCACCACTGCACTATGTAGGAAGCGCTCTCGGGAGCGCTGGGCCCGAGTTCATCCCTGTGAAAGAATAAGACCCGATGCCCACCATGCTACCGGCCCGCCAATTCAGTGCCCTGCGCCTTGCCGATGTTCTGACCAGTTCCCTCAGCGCCGTGTGCGCCCGGCCGAATGCACTGGCTTTGCCCCCGGTACACAAGGCGATCGTGATTCTGGCGGATGGGCTCGGCGTCAGCTCGCTTCGGGCACGCGCCGGACACGCCCGATTCCTGTCTTCCCGGCTCAACAAATCGAGCATCATCGATGGTGTCTTCCCCGCCACGACGGTTGCGGGAATCGCGTCGCTCACGACCGGCGTGGAACCGGGCCAGCACGGGCTGGTCGGCTACCAGGTTCTCGACGAGGCCAACGACCGCGTGGTCAACCAGCTCACCGGATGGGACGACGGCATGCAACCGGCCACCTGGCAGCGTGCCCGGACCGTCTTCGATCTGGCCACCGATGAAAATGTGCCGAGTTTCGCGATCGGCCCGAAACGATTCGTGGCCTCAGGCTTCACCCAGGCGGTGCTGCGCGGCGCCCACTATGTACCCGCTGACTCGGTAGCCGATCGCTTCGCGGCCGCCCGCGGCATCCTCAACGACAACCCGACGGCCCTGATATATCTGTATGTGGCCGAGCTTGATGTGGCAGCGCACGCACACGGCTGGGAGTCCGATCGGTGGCTGGCCCAGCTCGAGACCCTCGATGCCGAAGTAACCCGCTTCGCTTCGACACTCCGTTCCGACGAGGGTCTGCTGCTCACCGCCGATCATGGTGTGATTGACGTTCCGAGCGTCAGACACGTGTTGTTCGACACCGAACCCGCCCTCGTGGCCGGCGTCCGTCACGTCGCGGGGGACCCGCGCTGTGTACAGCTCTACCTCGATCACCAACAGTCGTCGGTGACCGCTGACACGCTGGCCGACGCCTGGCGTGCGTCTCAGGGGGACCGCGCCTGGGTCTATACGCGCTCTGAAGCCGTCTCGGCGGGCCTGTACGGACGCGTTGCCGACGAGGTACTGCCGCGCATCGGGGATATAGTCGTCGCCGCCCGCAAGTCGATCGCCTACTACGACTCCCGTCCGACCAACCAGAAAGCCCGCGGCATGATCGGGCAACACGGTTCCCTCACCGATGAGGAAGTGCGTGTGCCACTGATCCGCGCGGGCGCCTTCGCGCGATAATCTGCCGAAGCCGCCCGTGGGCACCTTGCGAGATTAGACCGGGTACTGACGGCGCTTGACCTGCGGCTTGGGCAGACGCATCGGGCGAAGCTGCAGCGCACGCATGGCCGCATACCAGCGGATGCGTTCGGCCTTGTCAGAACCGAACTTGGCCTCGATCTTCTTGGTCAGCACAAAGCCGAGAACAACGCAATCGACGACGGCGAAAATGAAAAATGCCCAGAGCGCAATCAGGGACACGCTGGCAACACTGGGAATCGTGCTCAGCAGAATAACCAAGAACATGATCGGAATCATCAATTCACCGACGCTGAACCGGGCATCGACATAGTCACGGACATAGCGTTTCTGCAGGCCACGTTCACGCAGCGGCAAGTACTTATCGATGCCGGCGGCCATGCCAGCTCTGGCAACATCACGCGCAGCGCTCGACTTGACGCGTGCCTGCTTGGCGGCGAGCTTGCGATCATCGGGAACCAGCGGGCGTTTGTTAGCCGCCTCCTGCCTTTTGCGGGTCGGGGTCGCCTGACCCTTACCGGCGGTGCGCGAGAGACCCAGCCGCGTTGCGGTCTCGTCGGCGCTTTCAATCGACGGCTGGGCGTCGGGGTTTACGGGGTGCTTAGCCACATCAAATCCTTGCAATTGGGTGCCTTAAGATTACCGGTATGACGGGTAACCCACAGACAAATTCTCCTTCCACCGGCCGGGCGCCCGACGATGCCCGCAATTCAGGCGCCGACTCGGGTGCACGGGCCCGCCTCCGCACCGCGGTCGAACTCGGCCTCCCCAGCACGATCGCCGACCTGTGCGCGCTGGTGCGCATTCCATCGGTGTCCTGGGCAGCATTTGATCCTTCACACGTCGCCGCAAGTGCCGACGCCGTCGCGGCGCTGGTGCGCGGGCTTGACGTCTTCGAGTCGGTCGATATCGTGCAGGCCGGCATTGGGCCGAGCAGCACCGGCACCAGCACGGAGCTGGGGCAGCCGGCGATATTGGCGTCGCGCGCAGCCCGCAATGGCCGGCCGACGGTTTTGCTCTATGCCCACCACGACGTACAGCCCCCCGGCAAGGACGAAGATTGGGAGTCCGATCCGTTTACGCCTACGGTGCGCGGAGACCGCCTGTACGGGCGAGGAGCTGCCGACGACAAGGCCGGCGTCATGGCCCACGTCGCGTCCATCCGCGCTCTCGTCGCGGCAGTCGGTCCCGACTTCGATCTGGGAATAGCACTGTTTATCGAGGGGGAGGAAGAATTCGGCAGCCGCTCCTTTGCCACTTTCCTCGATGAGAACCGCGAGGCCCTGCGCGGAGACGTGATCGTCGTGGCCGATTCGAACAACTGGGACATCAACACGCCCGCCATAACGACGGCCCTTCGCGGTAATGTCACACTCCGGCTGACCGTGCGCACCCTCGCGCACGCCTCACACTCCGGCATGTTCGGCGGAGCAGTCCCCGATGCCATGCTCGCCACTATCAAGCTTCTCGCCACCCTTTATCACGAAGACGGTTCAGTGGCCGTCGCCGGCCTCACCAGCATCGATGTTCCCACCCCAGACTATTCCGAGGATCAGCTGCGGGCAGAAACTGGCCTACTGCCCGGCGTCAGCCCGATCGGCCACGGCTCTATCCTGAGCCGAATCTGGTCGCAGCCAGCTCTCACAGTGACGGGAATCGACGCACCGACCGTCGACAACGCGTCCAATACACTCACCCCGGCGATCACGGTTCGGCTCAGCACGAGGATCGCCCCCGGACAGTCCGCCGTGCACGCCGCCACGGCGATCGAGACGCACCTTCGGGAGAACGCGCCGTTCGGTGCGGTTGTTGAGATCGACGATGTGGATACCGGCGAGCCCTTTCTCGTTGATACCAGCGGATGGGCCGTGACCGACGCCCGTTCCGCCATGACGGATGCCTGGGGTGTTCCTCCAGTCGACATCGGTGTCGGTGGGTCAATCCCGTTTATCGCCGATCTGGTCCGGGTCTTTCCGGCCGCCCAAATTCTCGTGACCGGGGTCGAAGACCCGGATTCCCGGGCCCATAGCCCGAATGAGTCTTTGCACCTGGGCGTCTTCAAACGGGCCGTACTCAGCGAGGCCTTCCTGCTGGGTAGCTTGAATGACCGCACCGGCCACTGAGTAAACACCGTGTCAGCGAACGAAGATCAAAGGAAGTCTGACAGCGTGGGAATGCCCACGGCGACTTTATGGTTGACGAAGGTAGGATTTATGACATCGCAATCTATGAGATCGCACCGTGCGTGACTGCGTAAACCGAGGAGAAGCATGACCGACACCATGACCGAAACAGTCAGCACTGCTGACACCGCCCATGTCCCAGCTGCTGCGCATGGCGTCGGACTCACCGATACGGCCGCGCTCAAGGTCCGCAGCCTGCTGACTCAGGAAGGACGCGAAGACCTTCGTCTGCGCGTCGCCGTCCAGCCCGGCGGTTGCTCTGGCCTGATCTACCAGCTCTACTTCGACGAGCGCGTGCTCGAGGGCGATGCCGTCGTTGATTTCGATGGAGTGGGTGTCGTCGTCGACAAGATGAGCGTCCCCTACCTCGATGGAGCCTCAATCAATTTCGAGGACACGATCGAGAAGCAGGGCTTCACCATCGACAACCCCAACGCTGGCGGCAGCTGCGCCTGTGGAGACTCTTTCCACTAACAGAAAGTGCTTCAGCGGGCGTTCGTCCCGGACTGATCACGGGGACATCATCATCTCGATGGTGTCCCCGTTTTTTCAGCCCAAAATTCCCCGAAACATCTGAATTAGCACCGTCACGAGAAAGTCATGAGTACAAATCGTGTACGACCTGCCCCGGAGTGCACTTCGCGTGCGCTCTCGCGGAGTAAGCTAGTAATCGATCAAAGCGCTTCCAGAGAAGCGTCCTCGAATCTCCCGAAAGGTCCCCCGGTGCGCAATAATCACCGCCTTCGTTGGGCTGCCATTCCGCTCGCAGCGACGTTAGCCGTTGTACTGGCAGGATGCACGCAAGCCCAGCTCCACGGTTTCCTGCCCGGTTTTGAAGAAGAGGGCGAAACGGCGGTGACCAATCAGACCGACCGCATCGCGGGTCTATGGACCACTTCCTGGATCGTGCTCCTGATCGTGGGTCTCATCACGTGGGGTCTCATTATCTGGACGATCGTCGTGTATCGACGTCGGAAGGGCCAGACCGGCCTCCCGGTTCAGCTGCGGTACAACATGCCGATCGAAATCTTCTACACCGTCGTACCGCTGATCCTCGTCATCGGTTTCTTCGCCTTCACTGTGCGCGACCAAGTCGCCATCGAGGCACGATATGACAATCCCGACGTGAAGATTGAAGTTCAAGCCAAGCAGTGGGCGTGGGACTTTAACTACGTCGACGAAAACGTCTACTCGCCCGGAATCCAGGGCCAGCTTGATCCCAACGGCGAAACCGGTGCGATCAATCAGTCCGAACTTCCCGTACTGGTGCTCCCGGTGAATAAGACCATCGAAATAGCACTCGAATCTCGCGACGTCATCCACTCTTTTTGGGTCATCGACTTCCTATACAAAAAAGACATCATTCCGGACCGGACCAACTACATGTCGGTCACTCCGGAGCGCATTGGAACGTTCGCCGGCAAGTGTGCCGAGCTTTGCGGTGAATACCACTCCCTCATGCTTTTCAACGTCAAGGTCGTCTCTCAATCTGACTACGACACGTACGTCGCGTCCCTGCGTACTGCGGGTAACGTCGGCCAACTCGACAACCAATTCGACCGCAATCAGAATCAGCCGGGTACCAGCGCCCCGACGGCTCCGGAGGGTAACTAAGCCATGACTTCGACCATCGCACCCCCCGAGTCACGCCCAGCCGCACCGGTCTCGACGTCGGCAGAGCGCAAGGGCAACGTGCTTGTCAGGTGGATAACTTCCACCGACCACAAGGTCATCGGGTACATGTACCTGATCACCTCCTTCATTTATTTCTGCCTCGGCGGCGTCATGGCACTGATAATTCGTGCCCAGCTGTTCGCGCCCGGGCTTGACGTGGTACAAACGAAGGAGCAGTACAACCAGCTCTTCACGATGCACGGCACGATCATGCTCCTGATGTTTGCAACGCCGCTTTTCTTCGGCTTTGCTAACTTCTTGATTCCCCTGCAAATCGGGGCTCCCGACGTTGCTTTCCCCAGGCTCAACGCGCTCGCGTACTGGTTCTTCAACTTCGGAAGCCTCATCGCCGTGGCCGGGTTCCTTACCCCTCAGGGCGCGGCGTCCTTTGGCTGGTTCGCCTACCAACCGCTGGCCAGCACGACGTTCTCGCCCGGAGTGGGTGGGAATCTGTGGATGGTCGGCCTCGGACTTTCCGGATTCGGCACGATTCTCGGTTCCGTGAACTTCATCACAACCATCATCACCATGCGCGCTCCGGGCATGACGATGTGGCGGATGCCGGTATTCACGTGGAACACCCTCATCACGTCCCTGCTCGCCCTCATGGTTTTCCCGGTTCTTGCAGCTGCCATGCTTGCTGCCGCGTCCGACCGCATCTTCGGCTCGCATGTCTACGACCCCGCAAACGGCGGCGCCATACTCTGGCAACACTTGTTCTGGTTCTTCGGTCACCCCGAGGTGTACATCATTGCGCTGCCATTCTTCGGCATCGTCTCCGAGGTGTTCCCGGTCTTCAGTCGTAAGCCGATGTTCGGCTACAAAACGCTCATTTACGCGACCATTTCGATCGCGGCCCTGTCGGTATCGGTCTGGGCGCATCACATGTACGTCACCGGTTCGGTGCTGCTACCGTTCTTCTCACTCATGACCATGCTCATCGCCGTGCCGACCGGGGTGAAGATCTTCAACTGGATCGGCACCATGTGGCGAGGGTCGATCACCTTCGAAACTCCCATGATCTGGGCCATCGGCTTCCTGGTTACGTTCACCTTTGGTGGACTCACGGGTGTCATCCTGGCATCACCGCCGCTCGACTTCCACGTGTCGGATACATACTTCGTCGTCGCGCACTTCCACTACGTAGTTTTCGGCACCGTAGTCTTCGCAATGTTCAGTGGATTCTACTTCTGGTGGCCCAAGTGGACCGGCAAGATGCTCAACGAAAGCCTGGGAAAGTGGCACTTCTGGCTGCTCTTCATCGGTTTCCATACCACCTTCCTGATCCAGCACTGGCTCGGTGTCATGGGGATGCCTCGCCGATATGCAACGTACTCACCGGAGGATGGTTTCACCTGGATGAACCAGGTATCCACCGTCGGCGCGATGGTCCTCGCCGTGTCGATGATTCCGTTCTTCCTGAACGTGTACATCACGGCGCGCAAGGCCCCGTTAGTAACCGTGAACGACCCGTGGGGCTATGGCTCATCACTGGAGTGGGCAACATCCTGCCCGCCTCCACGCCACAACTTCACGTCTATTCCCCGAATCCGCTCTGAGCGGCCGGCGTTCGACTTGAACCACCCCGAAGCCGGCCTACCCGTCGGTATCGGCCCGGGTAAAGATGCCCCCGACGCGTCGGTATACGACATCGACTCGAATCGGGTTAAATAAATGAAAACCAATGCAAACCTACTCTGGGTCCTCACAGTATTCTTCGTCATCGTGACGATTGTGTACATTGCGTGGAACCTGTTGGACCACGGCGCGGTCGAATGGGCGGGCACGTTCATGCTCGGTCTGACGGCAGCGCTCATGGCGTTCGTAGCCTTCTACCTCGGTAAAGTTCATGCAGCCCAGGGCGGCGAGCTACCGGAAGACCGTCTTGATGGCAACGTGGATGATGGTGATCCAGAGATGGGCTTCTTTAGCCCCTGGAGCTGGTGGCCTATTTTCCTGGCAGCATCAACGGCCCTGATCTTCCTCGGCTTGGCCGTCGGCTACTGGATTTGTTTCATCGGTTTGGGTATCGGCCTCGTGGCCCTTACCGGCTGGGTTTACGAGTACTACCGCGGCATGTTCGCTCGCTGAGCACGTGACCCATTCGATACCGATCTTCCCCATGGAAGGTCGGTATCGGCGTTTAACGTGCTGGTACCGGCACATGATCCGCACATCCGGTGCCGGGGGATAGGCGTGGCGCTCAATCGGGCGTTTCTTGACGGGCTTAAGCCGGGTATCCGGGACTGCTTTCCACCGCAGGCAACACGTCGTTACCGATATCGGCTCAGTCGCTTGGTGCAAAGTGCGGCGGTCGATTCTGCACGGCGACCGGGTTGTGTCAGCACGTACGGCGCGCTGTAGACGGTCTCGTCTGATACGTGCAGGTGTTCGTCGTCTGGAAACTCCGACAGCAGCCATCGGAAAGTCTGCTGCGGAGACCAGCAGACGTTGAGCTGGGTGGGATCCGACGCGCTGCCCCAGCCGATCGTCGAGTGGCTACTTCCCGCAGTCGCGGCCGGCGTGTTCGAGCGGATACGAGACGTTCGTCTGGACCGCGCGGTATCCGCTCGACCCGCCATTGCGCAATACTTCTCGCCGAGCGGTGGGAATGGACCTGCCCAATTCGGCGACGCTCGGCGCCAGCGACCGATGCTCGGCAAGATCGCGCGAGATGCTCTCGCGCTCACCGAGCGGCGAACGCAACGCTGATCGTGGACCCGTCACCCGTCACCCGTCACCCGTCACCCGTGGCCGCGTTCCGCCCGACTCCTTGAGCCACAGCCCTTGAGCCACGGACAGGCAGTAGACCTGGACATACCGGTCAGTGCTGCGGACTATTTCAGTGATGTACCCGACACCTGCGCCGTGAAGAACGGCATCCATTGCTCCGGTGGCTGTGGTTTCCGTCCCATTTTCACTCCTCCTATAAAGCACAGTTGGAGGCCGCACGGCCACACCGTTGCAGCGACCCTTTAAACCTCTCGGCGATACTGGCCCTATTTTCAGTCAGCACTAACAGACCTCGATGCTGCGGCCCGCCTCGTGATCAACCCGCGGCGGCAGCATAATCGCCATAAAGCCGGCAGAACCGGTCATAACTCATCACCGCCGGCGTTTGACCGCCGGCGTTTGACCGCCGGCGTTTGACCGCCGGCGTTTGACCGCTTGCGTTTGACCGCTTGCGTTTGACCGGATGCGTGAACGTATTCCTGATGTGGCACTCAACCATCCCAACCGCACGATGGCGCCCACCCGCGCCACAAAAGGAGTCCACAAAAGGCAATATTTCCTCAGCGACGCCGAAAGCCAAAAATGTCGAACGCGAACGTGACGACTCGATCCATTCCCACCGGGTCCACTCCGGACGAGCCCGCGTGATGCGCGGATGGACCCATCCCAATGAGCGACGTCACTTCCGAAGGCGCCAGCTCTACGGTACGGCCGAGCTGTTCGTGCATCTCGAGAGTAAACCAAGCGGCGAGACTAGCCGTCAAATGAGCGGCTTTATCAGCTTGCATTTCTACAGCGAGGCCCGACTCCCGTAGCTCTTGCAGATGGCTCGGTTGTGGAACGACGACCAGCAACAAACCATCCGCTCGGAGCACGCGGGCGAATTCAGCAGCATTGCGCGGAGCAAAAATGTTGAGAATGATATCCGCGGCGCCATCGCGCACAGGGAGCGGCGACCACACATCCGCCACCAGCCCCTCAATGCGATCACGCGACCGGATGGTACGGCCCACGGCAGTGGGGGAGAGGTCCATTCCCAGCGCCCGTACATCGTCTCCTGAGGGCAGCGCCGCCCCTAGGTAATATCCCGTACCGCAGCCCACATCGAGGATGTACTTGGGCACCTCATCGGCCACGATGTGCCGGATGGCGTCACGGAGTGGTGCGTACCAGCCGGCGAAGAGAAACCTATCTCGGGCGTCCAGCATGGCGGCGCTATCACCAATGAATTTACGCGGTCCGGCAAGCAGGTTGACAAAGCCGCGCTTATTCACGTCGAAGGAATGCCCGTTGTCACAGCCCAGCAAAAGCTCGCCGCTGCGACGTAACGGCAGAAAACAGTTCGGGCACCGAAGCCACTCCGATAGCGTCTGGAGTGACATCGATGCCCGATCTGCTGGGTGTGATTTACTTATCGGTGATTTCTGCAGGGTGATCGCCGTGGGCCCGACTCAGTTCTGTCTGCGTGACCGGAGTGATCCGGTCCTCGAAGAACCAGCGGGACAAGCCTGCACGTACCTTCTCGACCGGCCCGATCTTACCCTGGGCATTGGGTCGCAGCATAAGCGGCTTGAAGTCGCTGTAACTGACCAGCTTCCAGCGCTCGTACTCATCAACGGGCTGGTGCACCTCGACGAACTCCCCGCCGGGAAGCCGAACGATCCGACCTGATTCATAACCGTGCAGCACGATTTCACGGTCCTTCTTCTGCAAGGCCAGGCAAACCCGCTTGGTGATGAAGAAAGCGAGGAACGGGCCGAGCAACGTGGTCACCTGGAGCGTGTGGATGACACCTTCCATGGTGAGGTGGAAGTGCGTCGCCATGATGTCCGATGAGGCTGCTGACCAGAGCGACGCGTAAAATGTCACACCTGCCGCGCCGATAGCCGTGCGGGTTGGAGCGTTGCGCGGACGATCGAGAACGTGGTGTTCCCGCTTGTCTCCGGTGATCCACGCTTCAATGAAGGGGTAGACCATAACGGTCACGATGAACAGACCCACCACAATCAATACGACCATGATGTTGAGCGAGTAGGTGTGGTTGAGCCAGACAAACTCCCAACCGCTCGGAATCAAACGCATGGCGCCGTCGGCGAAGCCGATGTACCAGTCGGGCTGGGTACCCGCCGACACCGGTGAAGGGTCGTACGGTCCGTAATTCCAGATCGGGTTGATCGTGAACAGCGACGCGATGAGCATGACGACACCGAAAACGATGAAGAAGAACCCGCCAGCCTTGGCGGCGTACACCGGGAGGACCGGGTAACCGACTACGTTCTGGTTGGTGTGCCCGGCTGCCGGGTACTGCGTGTGCTTGTGCACGACGACGAACAGAAGGTGCATGGCGATCAGCGCGACAATGATGGCCGGCAGCAGCAGGATGTGCAGCGAGTACAGCCGACCGACGATGTCAGTGCCGGGGAATTCTCCACCGAAGAGCAAGAACGAGACCCAGGTGCCCACAACCGGGATGCCCTTGATCAGTCCATCGATGATGCGCAGGCCATTACCGGAGAGCAAGTCATCGGGGAGGGAGTAGCCAGTGAAGCCTTCAGCCATGGCCAGGATGAAGAGGATGAAACCGATCACCCAGTTGAGCTCCCGCGGTTTGCGGAATGCACCCGTGAAGTAGATGCGCAGCATGTGCAACCCGATGGCTGCGACGAAAAGCAACGCTGCCCAGTGGTGGACCTGACGCATGAGAAGGCCACCGCGAATATCAAACGAGATGTCCATCGTGGACGACATTGCGACGGACATCGGAATGCCCTTGAGTGGGGCATACGAACCGTCATAGACGACTTCAGCCATCGATGCCTGGTAAAAGAATGTCAGGAATGATCCCGACAACAGGATGATGACGAAGCTGTACAGCGCCACCTCTCCTAGAAGGAATGACCAGTGGTCAGGGAAAATCTTTCGGCCAAGTTCCTTGACCGCGCCCGAAATGCTCGTTCGTTCGTCAATGTAGTTGGCCGCTGACGCGGTGAAACCACCAGACTTCTTTGCCCCGACGGCTTGGTCATCAGCGGACTCGCGGGTGATTATTGTTGTCATGCTCGCTCCCAGAAACTCGGGCCAACTGGTTCAGTAAAATCGCTCTGCGCGATTAGGTAGCCCTCAGCGTCCACGGCGATCGGGAGCTGCGGTAGTGCCCGTTTAGCCGGTCCGAAGATGACCTTGCAGTGGTTCTCAACGTCAAACTGCGACTGGTGGCACGGGCAAAGCAGGTGGTGCGTTTGCTGTTCATAAAGTGCGACCGGGCAGCCAACGTGGGTGCAGATCTTAGAGTATGCAACGATGCCATCATACGACCAAGACTTGCGGTCTTCCTGCTCGATGAGGTCACTTGGATCCATTCGAATGAGCAGAACGGCGGCTTTAGCCTTCTCTTCCAAACGACCGTGGCCCATTTCGGACAGGCCCTCGGGAATGACGTGGAATGACGATCCGAGCGTGACGTCCGCTGCCTTGATCGGGGTTCCACTCGGGTCCATCGTGAGACGGACGCCTTTTTTCCACAAGGTCTCGTGGAGCAGGGCTACCGGATCCTGGTCCATTGGGCCAAGGCCACGAAACAAGACGACGGCCGGCAGCGGGAAGACGACGAGGGCACCGATCAGGCTGTTCCGAATGAGCGTACGGCGTCCGAAGCCTGATTCCTCATTAGCCTGCTGGAAGATCTCGACGGCGCGGGCACGAACCGGTTCGGTTCCCCGAACGGGATGGCGTTCGTCAACACCCTCGTGATCGCTCATCAGGGCCTTGCCCCAGTGCACGGCTCCGATACCGATCGCCAACAGGGCGAGAGTGAGGCCGAGTCCGATGAAAAGATTGTTCAGTCGTACGGATCCGGGATCCTCGGCAACGATCGGAAAAGCCATGTATGCGGCGATCGCGAAAACACTACCCACGATGGACACGTAGAACAGCGTATAGACGGTGCGCTCAGCCTTGCGTTCTTCCTTGGGATCAAGGTCGGTGATACGCGGGCGGTGCGGCGGGAACCCTGGATTGACCAAGGCATCCCGTGTAACGACGGCTGTGCTTGCGGCGGATGTCGCGAGCTGCGCGCCAGGCGAGTCGGCGGCGGTTACGTCTTCCGCGCCGTTATCGTCCTTGGCCATTGTTCTCCTTTGTGGGCTGTGTAAATACTGTGCACTGTGGTGCTCCGTGGCGTCCGATCGATTCCGAACGTCACGTCAAGACCGAAAAACGCGGCCTAATTCGATTTCGCTGTGATCCACACGGTGAGGGCCACGATTGCACCCAGGCCAAAGATCCAGATGAAGAGGCCTTCCGCTACCGGCCCCAAGGACCCGAGAGCCAATCCGCCTGGAGACGGGTTGTCCTCGACGTACTTCAGGTAAGTGATGATGTCCCGCTTGTCTTCAGGCGTCATGTTCATATCGTTGAAGACCGGCATGTTTTGCGGGCCGGTAAGCATGGCCTCGTAGATGTGCTGGGCCGATACGTTCTCGATCGCGGGGGCAAACTTACCTTCGGTCAACGCGCCACCGGCACCGGCGACGTTGTGGCACATGGCGCAGTTGATGCGAAACAGTTCGGCACCCGTCGAAGCATCTCCGGAAGCTTTGACCAATTCGGCGGAGGGAATGGCCGGGCCGGGAGCGAGCGAAGCGACGTAAGCGGCCAGCGCGGCGGTCTGCTCGGCTGTGAACTGAACCGGCTTCTTCTGTGCCTGCGGGCCTTGCATCTGCATCGGCATGCGACCGGTACCGACCTGGAAATCAACCGAGGCTGCTCCAACTCCGATCAGGCTGGGACCTTCTGACGACCCCTGAGCACTAAGCCCATGGCATGTGGCGCAGTTGGCAGCGAAGAGCTTTTCACCCTGGTCGATGGTCTGCTGGGAGGACGCATCCGTTGTCGCAACGGCAGTGCTGGTGCTGAAGGCGACATAGGCGCCTCCAGTGAAGAGCAGTCCGACGGCAATGAGCGCAACACTGGCGAGAGGATTGCGACGTCCGGTCTTGCGTGGCCGACGTGCGCGAGGGGTTTTGATCTTGGTCATGCTGAAGTAGTCCGCTCCCGTTTTCTAAGTATTGATTTCTATTTAAGAACGTAGATGACCAGGAAGAGCCCGATCCAGACGACGTCGACGAAGTGCCAGTAGTAGGAGACCACGATGGCACTGGTGGCTTCCTTGTGGCCGAAGTTCTTGACCGCGAAACCACGCCCAATGATGAGAAGGAAGGCGAGTAGGCCGGCGGTCACGTGAATCCCGTGAAAGCCGGTCGTGATGTAGAACGCCGAACCATAGGCGTTCGATGAAAGGGAAACTCCCTCTGAGACCAAAGTGGCGTATTCGAACACCTGGCCGGTGACGAAGATCGCACCCAGAGCGTACGTGAGAAAGAACCACTCGACCATGCCCCACTCACTCGGCTTCCAACCGGTCGAACGCGCCTGCAGCCGTTCAGCGGCAAACACTCCGAATTGGCAGGTCACCGAGGACGACACCAAGATCAGCGTGTTGATCAACGCGAAGGTGACGTTGTGCTTGTCGGCCTCGAAGAGCCAGAGCTCGGGGGAGGTTGAACGAAGCGTGAAGTAGATTGCGAACAGACCCGCGAAAAACATCACCTCGCTGCCCAACCACACAATGGTGCCCACAGCCACGCTGTTGGGCCGGTTCACGACGGGCGCACTCGCCGTTTGAGTAATTGAGGTGCTGGTCACCCTTCTATTATGGCCGATAATCCCACAGGTTTTTCTCATTCGGGCGTGTAATTGGGAGTTTCTACCCGCTGGGAGTCTGCTGATTCAGCGCACGAACGGCGTGAATTCGGGGGAGTTGCGCTCGTTCTCCTATGATCGGAAACATGCTTGAATCGCAGTCTTGGCCTAACATACTGAATTCCCTCTTGGAGGGACGGGATCTGAGCGTGGCGGATGCTGCCTGGAGCATGGAACAGATCATGCTCGGGGAGGCTTCCCCGTCCCAACTCGGCGCTTTCCTAGTGGCGCTGCGTGCAAAAGGAGAGACTGTCGACGAAATTGTTGGATTTCGTGATGCAATTCTTGAGCATGCGGTTGCCCTGCCGGTCAACCCCATGGCCCTCGACATCGTCGGAACGGGGGGCGACAAGTTCAATACCGTTAATATTTCGACCATGGCGTCGATCGTCTGCGCGGCAGCGGGTGTGCCGGTAGTCAAGCACGGTAACCGCGCCGCGAGTTCCGCTTCTGGATCGTCCGACGTCCTCGGCGAATTGGGGATTGACCTGTCGCGGGACGCGACGCGTGTTGCCCAGGTATTCAAGGAAACCGGGATCACCTTTGCCTTTGCTGCGGCTTTTCATCCTGGGTTTCGCCACGTGGCCCTCACTCGCAAAGAGTTGGGTATTCCCACCGTATTCAACTACCTCGGTCCACTGTGCAATCCGGCGCGACCCGAGGCATCCGCCGTCGGCGTGGCCGACCTTGATCGGGTGCCGCTCTTCGTTGGTGTGTTTCAAACTCGCGGTGCAACGGCCCTGGTCTTTCGGGGAGACGATGGCCTCGACGAAATGACGACAACCGGGCACAGCCACGTTTGGGAAGTGTCACGCGGCCTGGTGACCGAACACGACATCGACCCGCGGGACCTCGGCATCCAGCGAGCGCAGATTAGCGATCTGGTCGGCGGTTCACCTCAGCACAACGCGGACATCGTGCACTCCGTCCTCGCCGGGGAGCCAGGCCCCATTCGCGACATCGTTTTGCTCAATGCCGCAGCCGGGTTGGTGGCCTTCGACCTGGCCAATGACGCGTCTCAAGTGCAAGTGGCGATAGTGGACCGCTTCCGCAATAAGTTGGCCGTGGCCGCCGAAGCCATTGACTCCGGTGTGGCCACGGCCAAATTATCAGCGTGGATTGCGGCGACCGAGGTCTGAAACCGAGGCCGCCGTGCGGTTGAGGCTCACTAGAGAACGTCCTCGTCGACCCACCCGAAAGTCTTCGTGACCGCTTTTTTCCAGTTGCGCAGCTGGCGGTTGCGTTCGGTTGAGTCCATCTGGGGCGTCCACCGGCTGTCTTCCTGCCAATTGGTGCGCAGTTCGTCGAGCCCCGCCCAGAAGCCCACCGCAAGACCGGCAGCATAGGCTGCACCTAACGCTGTCGTCTCCGCAACGACCGGGCGAACCACGGGAACGCCGAGAATGTCGGCCTGAAACTGCATGAGCAGGTTGTTGGCGATCATTCCGCCATCGACCTTGATCTCCGTGAGGGGAACACCCGAGTCGGCATTGACCGCATCGATGACCTCCCGGGTTTGGAACGCCGTCGCCTCTAGCGCTGCTCGTGCGATGTGGCCTCTGTTCACAAATCGGGTGAGACCGACGAGGGCACCGCGCGCGTCGGAACGCCAGTACGGCGCAAACAATCCCGAAAACGCTGGTACAAAGTAGGCTCCGCCATTGTCATCGACGGTTTTTGCCAAAGCCTCAATCTCGGAGGCCGAGCTGATCATTCCAAGATTGTCGCGCATCCACTGCACCAAGGCGCCCGTCACGGCGATGGATCCCTCCAGGGCGTAGTGCGGGGCATCGTCGCCGAGCTTGTACCCCACAGTCGTGAGAAGTCCGTTCTTGGAATGCACAATCTCGGTACCCGTGTTGAAGATCAGGAAATTGCCGGTGCCGTACGTGTTCTTGGCTTCGCCTTGGTCAAACGCCGCCTGACCGAAGGTCGCGGCCTGCTGGTCACCGAGGATGCCGGCGATAGGCACCTCACGCAGCAGGCTCGAGGTGTGTGCAGTGCCGTACACCTCCGACGACGATCGGATCGAGGGCAGCATCGACTTGGGCACGTCGAAAATAGCAAGAATCTCGTCGTCCCATTGCAAGGTTTCCAGATCCATGAGCAGGGTACGGCTTGCGTTGGTAACGTCGGTAGCGTGCACGCCGCCGTCCACTCCGCCGGTGAGGTTCCACAACACCCAGGAGTCCGTCGTTCCAAAGAGCAGGTCGCCGGAGTCGGCCTTGGCCCTGGCGCCCTCAACGTTCTCCAGAATCCAAACTATTTTCGTGCCGGAGAAGTAGGTAGCCAAGGGCAACCCAACCTTCTTCTTGAACCGTTCGACGCCCCCGTCGGCGGCGAGGCGGTCGACGATGGGCTGGGTGCGGGTGTCCTGCCACACGATCGCGTTGTAGACGGGAACACCGGTCGTCTTGTCCCACACCACGGCGGTTTCCCGCTGGTTTGTGATGCCGATGGCCCTGATGTCGTGCCGTGTGAGGTTCGCTTTGGACAATGCCTGCCCGATCACTTCGCGGGTGTTGTCCCAAATTTCTTTCGGGTCGTGTTCAACCCAGCCGGCCTGGGGAAAAATCTGTTCGTGTTCGAGTTGCCCGGTCGACACGATTGATCCGGCCCGGTCGAAGATAATTGCCCGAGAACTGGTCGTTCCCTGGTCGATGGCGAGAATGTAGTCAGTCATTGGTGCGTGTCCTCCCTGTGAGTATGTGTGAAGTTCAGCTGTGGTCGCATGACAACGGGCCCATCCGTTCAAGGGACGGGCCCCTTCGTTCAAATCAAATGGCCAGTAAGGGCAGCAGAATCAGCGCAGCCCAGCCGGCGAGCAGGCCACCGATGATTGGCCCGACGACGGGCACCCAAGAGTAGGCCCAGTCGGAGCCTCCCTTGCCTTTGATCGGCAGGATGAAGTGGGCGATGCGTGGACCGAGGTCTCGAGCCGGATTGATGGCGTAACCGGTCGGACCACCGAGGGAAGCACCGATCGCAATAACCAGGATGGCGACGGGAAGCGCACCGAGACCCGCCAAACCGCCACTGACTCCCTGCCGGTCCCCACCGAAGGCGATAACGACGAAAACCAGCACGAAGGTACCGATGATTTCGGTGACCAGGTTCCAGCCGTACGAGCGGATGGCTGGCCCGGTCGAGAAGACGCCGAGTTTGTTAGCCGGGTCTGGTTCGGTGTCGAAGTGCTGCTTGTAAGCAAGCCAGCAGGCGATGGCACCGAGAAAGGCGCCGAGCATTTGGGCCCCGATGTAGACCAACACAGAGATCGGGTTGATGGGAACTCCCATCCCGAAGCTCTCTGCGTTGTTGGCGACGAGACCTAAAGTGACGGCCGGGTTGAGGTGCGCCCCCGAACGGTAGGCGACGATGACACCGGCGAACACCGCAAAGCCCCAGCCGATGGTCACCATGAGGAATCCACCCCCGAGGCCCTTGTTCTTGGCTAAGGCGACGTTGGCAACCACGCCGGTTCCGAGGAGAACCAGCATCGCAGTGCCCACGACCTCCGAGACGAATACAGCTCCGATATTTTCCACGAGAACCTTTCTGGTCAAGCAGGGGATGCTGCAGCTTCCCCTCTGCGGTGAGCGGACGGACATAACATAGCGCGGGGCGTCACGAAGGGGAATAGGCCAGGCGAGTTCGCCCTGACTCTTACTGATCGTGGTAATACCGCGTATGTTGGGCGTGGGAAAATGCGCTTGGGCGAAGCACCCGAATGAATCCGTGGCACCACCGAGTGAATGGCTGGTCATGAAGAAGCTCATCAACGATCCGAAGAATGTCGTCAATGAAGCCGTCGCCGGGTTCGAGGTGGCGCACGCCGACATTGTGCGGGTCTCGCACGATCCGGTTTTCATTGTGCGCGCGGACGCGCCGCTGCACGGCAAGGTCGGAATCGTCAGTGGAGGCGGCAGCGGACACGAACCAATGCACGGAGGATTTGTAGGATTCGGAATGCTGGATGCCGCCGTTCCCGGCCCCGTTTTCACCTCGCCAACACCGGACCCCATCCTGGCAGCGACACAGGCCGTCGACGGTGGAGCGGGAGTGCTCCACATCGTCAAGAACTACACCGGCGACGTGCTGAATTTTGAGACCGCTGCTGATCTTGCAGCCGCTGATGGCATCCAGGTTCGCACGGTCATCATCAACGACGATGTCGCCGTCAAGGACTCGCTGTACACGGCCGGACGCCGCGGCGTGGCCGGAACGATCCTCGTTGAGAAGATTGCCGGAGCTGCCGCTGAGCGCGGAGATGACCTGGATGCCGTGACCGCCGTGGCCGAGAAAGTGAATTCCCACGTGCGCACCATGGGTGTTGCGCTCACCCCGTGCGTCGTGCCGCACGCGGGGGAACCGAGTTTCACCCTGGCCGACGACGAAATCGAAATCGGCATTGGCATTCACGGCGAGCCAGGGCGAGAGCGAATCAAGCTCGAGCCCGCCGACGCCATCGTGGACCGGCTCCTCGGCCCCATTCTTGAGGACCTGCCATTTGCCAGTGGCGACGAGGTGCTCCTGCTCGTCAACGGTATGGGCGGCACACCACAGATTGAGCTGTACATCGTGTTCCGCCGGGCCGCCGAAGTTCTGCAGGAGTGCGGCATCACGGTCACCCGGAGCTTGGTCGGCAATTACACGACGAGCCTCGAGATGGCGGGAGCATCGATCTCCGTTCTGAAACTCGACGACGAACTCACGGCGCTATGGGACGCCCCGGTGCAGACGGCCGCGCTACGGTGGGGACGATAGAAGGAGATTCAATGACCCCGAACGACGAACCTGGCGCAGTTGTCGGTGACGCCGCCCTCGCCAACGCAGCTCTCCGGCTGGACACTGGCTGGACTATTCGCTGGATTCGGCGAAGCGCCGAGGTACTCGCAGCCAATCGTGCCGCCCTGAACACCCTCGACCGCGACATCGGCGACGGCGACCACGGGGAGAACATGGATCGTGGTTTTCAGGCGATCCTGCCCAAGCTCGAGGAAGTCACCGATGAGACAACGCCGGGGGCCGTGTTGAAACTCGTTGCCACAACCCTGATCTCTACTGTGGGCGGCGCTGCCGGTCCGTTGTACGGCACAGCCTTTCTCAAAGCCGCCGGTGCTGTCGGGGCGGTGCAGTCATTGGATGCGATTGCATTGGTCGCCCTGCTGACGGCGGCGCGGGATGGCATCGTGCTGCGGGGCAAAGCAGTGGAGGGTGACAAGACCATGATCGACGCCTGGACACCGGCGGTGAACGCGGCGTCGGCCGCGCAGACGGCGGGCTCACCCGTTGGCACCGTCCTGCTGGCCGCAGCAGACGCTGCAGAGCACGGCGCGCAGTCTACCGAGCCACTGGTAGCACGCAAGGGACGGGCGAGTTATCTCGGAGAGCGAGCAATCGGTCACCGAGACCCGGGCTCCCAGTCGACGTCACTGCTGCTGCGCGCCGCGGCCGACCTGATGTCGCACCATTGATGGTGGCGGAATCCGCTGGACGCGTCGGTATCGTGTTCGTTTCGCACAGCGAGAAGATCGCGACGGGCTTGGTCGAACTGGCGCGCCAAATGGCGCCGACGGTGCGTCTTGCCGCCGCGGGTGGAACAGATTCCGGTGGAATCGGTACGAGCTTTGAGAAGATCAGCGTCGGAATCAGCGCGGCGAACGATGGTGCCGGGGTGGTGATCTTGTGCGATCTCGGTTCGGCCATCCTGACCGCGGAAACAGTGCGCGATTTTCTCGAGGAGGCCGAGCAAGACCAGGTGCGGATTGTCGACGCGCCCTTCGTCGAAGGCGGGGTGGCTGCGGCGGTGGCCGCAGAAACCGGGGGAGACCTCGACGAGGTCGTGGCGGCGGCGCAGTCAGCGCTGCATGTGATGAGTGAAGCCACGCTGGCGATCCAGCCTCCCGCTGCGACCGGGGTGTCACGCACGGTGATCCTCATCAACAAGGACGGCCTTCACGCACGACCAGCCGCAGAATTCGTCAACCTCGCGAGCACATTCTCGGTTCCGATCAGCGTGAACGGCACGGACGCCCGCAGTCTGCTGAGCATAATGTCGCTCGGCCTGGCCCGGGGGAGCAGTGTGCAACTCACGTCCACAGACCCCGCGGCTGGACCGGCGATCAACGCCCTCGCGGACCTGCTGGAATCAGGCTTCGGCGAGCAGTGAGCCGCCGTCGCAAACTTGAGGAAAACGCCTAGCAGTTCCGTGCCTTATTGTCCAATCCGGCGTATCGTGAGGGCATGATTCAGGACAGGAATACCTCAAAAGGTTCGGAAGAGCCGACCACGACCAATGCACAGGCATGCCCCATCTGCGGCCATGCCATGCACGAACACACCATTGATCATTCCACCCGAAATACCGTGGTCAACTGCCCGGTTGCGCATCCGGGAGCGTGGGACCGCGATGCCTTCGAACCGGTCAATGAATTTGGCATGACTATACACCAGACACGCACCTGATTCGTTAGGGCAACCTGGCGCTGCGGGAGTGCGGGACAAATAGCCCAGAACCGGGCGAAATGATCGGCCGGGCGCGGTCAAGGCCGTCTCGCGTCGTAGGTCAGATACATAAATCCATCTTCGGCCCTAGCCATTTCGATTGAGGAAGCCCCCTGTCGCAGGCTAAGGTGCGAGGCCCAGTTGTTCGAGCATGCCCTGTTGGTCGCTGCTGCCCCACCGCTCTACAAGTTTCTCGTTCTCGAACCGGCTGATTTGCATGCCACGGACCGACATCGTTTTACCGCTGGCGGAGTGGCCCATGAAGGACCCCTGGTGGGTACCGGTGAGCGTATAGGCAAATGCGACGTCGGTGTCGTTTGCTACAAGGCGCTCGACTTCGATGTGCAGGTCCGGGAAAGCGGCAATCATCTCACCGAAGAATGCTTTGTAGCCTGCTGGGCCCGGGCCTTGACCTGGCGCAGGGTCGTTATCGACTGCATCTTCGGCCACGAGGTCGTCCAAAAGATCAAGTTCTCCGTTATTCACGGCTTCACCGAACTTCTGCTGTGCCGCGATATTCGCTTCTGTACTCATGTATTCACTCTTTTCGTGGGGTTTGACATGGATTGTTCTATGTAGGTGTTGGGTGACCGGACCCCGGCTAACGCTCAGCGCTCCGCCAGCGGCAGGAGGCTATGGGATCAGGCCGAAAAAAGCTTCAGCTCCTGCACGCTGCCGCACGGCCACGACTCCAAAAGAGATGACAAATTTGCGCGTTGGACTCTGCCCGTCAGAGCAAACCCTTTCCGGTTTCGCTATTTGGCGAGGAAGGCGAGTACGTGCCGGTTCCATTCCTCCCGATGTGAAACGGTCAGACCGTGCGGGGCACCTTCGATCACGACGAGTTCGCTGCCGGAAATGGCTGCGTGAGTACGCTTTCCACTGACCTCGAATGGCACGATCGTGTCGGAGTCGCCGTGTATCACCAGGGTCGGTACGGTAATTTTCGACAGATCATCGCGGAAGTCTGTCGTAGCGAATGCGGCCGTGCAGTCGAGTGTGCCTTTAGGCGAGGCCATTTCGGCCAGACTACGGTTGTACGCAATCTGCTCGGAACTGACCTTCGGCTTATTGACCAACGAGGGCTTACCCGCAGTAAAGAACATCTGAACAAATTCATGCAGGAATGCCGGGCGGTCTTCGGTCAAGCCGTCGTGGAACCACTGTGCCAGTTCGGCATCGACACCTCCATCAGGATTATCATCCGATTTCCAGAGGTACGGCGGTACTGCGCTGGCGAAGACGAGCTTCGCGATGCGGTCGGTGCCGTACGTTCCCACGTAACGTGCAACCTCGCCGCCACCCATTGAAAATCCAATAAGAGTGACGTCTCGCAGGTCGAGGGCATCAAGAACGGCCTTCAAGTCGGCGGCAAACGTGTCATAGTCGTACCCGTTCCACGGCTGAGATGACTGGCCGAACCCGCGGCGATCGTATGTGATGACTCTGCGACCGGCGTCGACCAGCGCAGGTACCTGACCTTCCCAGGACCTGCTGCTGAGTGGCCAGCCGTGAATCAGTACAACGGGCTTGCCGGCACCGACGTCTTGATAGTGCAGTTCGACGTCAGGCCCGTTTTGACCAGGGACGGTAATGAAAGGCATGGTCTCTCCTCGCAATCGTTGATGGTTCGTTGGAGGTAACGGAGTTTGTGCGTCTTAGACAATCGAGGTTCGCTGGGAAATCGCTGAAACGACGGTGCGAGGGGAGCCGGTCGAACCGCGGTATTTCGCTGGTTTGTAGGTTGAGACGGATGACGCATCAGCTAACCAATACCGCCAAGGGAAGTTGGTCGCATCTCCGCCGGGCCCGCTGACGCCAACGCGGGGTCCGGTTTGGTGCGTTAAAATCACACCGTCATCCGGAATGAAGAACTTCCACTGTCCACCGAAAAGATCGTCACCGTCGTTGACCAGGGTTGCTCCAAAGCTTTGGGCAACGCAGCCGGGGCCTCGCGCCAAACTCTTATCCAGGAGAGGAACCTTTCGTGGCTTGCTTTCTCGCCGGATTCGGGCAATGTCGGAACCTTCGATCACGTCTCCCGCCCTAATGAGACAACCGTATGGCTGGCCGGGTTGTCCAGCGACGACGTTGAGAGCGTGGTGCATTCCGTAGGTGAAGTAGCAGTACAGGTGGCCGGCGGGGCCGAACATTGTCCTATTCCGATTCGTCTCGCCCCGATAACTGTGCGCGCCGGGGTCGCGTTCTCCCGCATACGCCTCAACCTCGGTAATACGAATGGCCACAGTGCCATCGTCATCGGTGTGTTGAAGGATGCAGCCGAGAATTTCCGGCGCAACGAGGAGCACCTCGCGGGAAAAGAACCCTCGGTCCGCTAAATGAAACCCATTGAGAACACTCATCTGGTCAGCGTATCGACGCCCGGTGAGAAGCGCTCGCCCGAGCCGTTCCGTGAATCTGGGACGTCGACGTGGCAGAACAGCAGTACCAGCGCACGACGCGGGTCCGCGGCGAAGATCTACGGTGCGTCATGGGCGTGTCGACGAGCACTCGCTAACCGAGGAGTTCGTCAACGTAGCACCAACGCCACAATTCCCGTGGCTCGGCGCTGCACATGATGGGGTGGCCGGACTCTTGGAAGTGCCTGGTCGCGTGCTGACCGACGGATGAATCGCAGCACCCCACGTTGCCGCAGATTAGGCACATCCGAAGGTGTACCGGGCTGGTGCCTTCGCGCACACAGTCGCTGCATTCCGCATCCGGCGGTACCGGATGCTCACCGACGGCTCGTAAGTGCTCACAGCCGCCGGCGCCCAGAGGCACTCCAGAGGTGTCGGGCTTGGTCACGGGATGAGTTTCGGCGCTGAAGTCGATGCTCAGGTCGTCGGGCGAGGTGTCCAACATAGATTCCTCAACATCGAGCATCTCAAGCACTTCGCTGATCACCTCGTGGGCATATTCACCCGAATGGCGCAGTTTCAGAACCTTGGCGCGCTCAGCGTCGAGCATGGTCAGCCGCAACTGTACATAACGCTTACTGGGAGTGCGGTCTGCAAGCTCTGAACGTCCGAGGCGCTCCCAGGCCGCCCGGTTGCGTTCCTGTGTGCGGCGTTCGAGCATGTCGAGTACCTCCGGTGGATCGTCGGGCCGGGCGTGCCGGCGCAGGTTTGCTATCCCCGCGGCGGTGGCCTGATCCATGAGCGCGGCCTGGCTGAGCGCATCCGCTTTGGTATCTGGACCACGTACCCCCAAGATACGAACCAGCCACGGCAGGCTCAGGCCCTGCACGACCAGGGTTCCAGCCACCACCCCCAGGGCCGCGAGAACGAGGACGGGACGGTGTGCGACGTCTTCGGGCAGGGCGAACACGGCAGCCAGGGTGACCACACCGCGCATGCCGGCCCACGACACGATGGCGGGCAACTGCCAGGGTGGTGCGGGGTCGGCCTTTCGAATTTTGGGGAACAGGCGAGGGAGATAAATCGCCGGGAACACCCAAATCGGGCGCAACAAGAGAACCGCGACGAGTATGACAGCGCAAGCACCCCAAATGCGCCCGGCACCCAGCGAGTCACCCGAGGTCGCTTCAATGATCGATCGCACTTGTAACCCGATCAGCAGGAAAACAGAGTTCTCGAGCAGGAACTGCACCGTGGCCCAGTTGCTGCGCTGGCTCAGTCGCGACGCGCCGCCCGGCATAGCGGGCGTCTTGGTGCCGATCACCAGGCCAGCCACAACGACAGCCAACACGCCAGATGCGTTGATTTCCTCGGCCGGAATGTAGGCCACGAACGGGGCTGCTAGCGACATGGACGTGTTTATGGCCACATTACGCACGCGTTTTCGGATCTGCAGCAGGAGCCATGCAGCAATCAGGCCGATCACGACACCGCCAACGGCAGCAAAAGCAAGATCTGACGCCACCTGCCAGACGGTGACACTGCCACCAATGGCAACGATCGCCGTGCGAAGAAGTACCAGAGCGGTCGCATCGTTGACCAGCGACTCACCTTCCAGAAGACTCACTACCCGGCGCGGGAGCCCAACTCGGCGGGCAATCGTAGTCGCCGCCACCGCATCCGGGGGAGCCACCACCGCCCCCAGGGCGAACGCCGCTGCCAAGGGAATTTCCGGGATCAGCCACCAGACGATGAGACCGATGGCCACGGTACCGAAAATGACATAACCGACCGACAGCAGGCCGATGGAGCGCAGGTTGGTGCGGAACTCGACCAGGGAGGTACGGATGGCGGCTGCGTACAGCAGCGGAGGAAGAATTCCCACCAGCACCAGTTCCGGGTCCAACTGTACCGCCGGAATAAACGGCAGATACGAGCCGACGACACCGATAACCACCAGCAGCAGCGGAACAGACAAGTTCAAGCGTCTCGCTAGGGCGCTGGCGGCGCAGACAACGACGACAAGAGTGAGCAGAGCGAGTGAAACATCCATTTTTTCCGCCAAGGGTTTCTGGGGCTGGACTACGGCAAGATATGTCCAGCGGCAGTGAAGAGTCGATACCATTCTCCCCGAGTAAGAGCGATATCAGACCCCACGGCCGAATCGAGAAGGTGCCGAACGCTGGTCGTTCCGAGCACTACCTGCATGTGGGCAGGATGACGGGTGATCCAGGCGACGGCGATGGCAGCCGGGGGAGCGTCATAGGTTCGAGCAAGGTCATCGATGACATCGTTCAACGCGGAATAGCTCTCTCGATCGTTCAGAAAAATACCATCGAAGAAACCCTTCTGAAACGGCGACCATGCCTGCAGCGTGATGTTGTTGAGTCGGCAGTAATCGAGAATGCCGTTGTCCCGGTCGATGGACTGGTCGAGGCCGGCCATGTTGGCCGACATACCAGCGGCGATAAGCGGCGCGTGCGTGATGCTGAGCTGCACCTGATTTACGATGAGCGGCTGGGCCACCGAACGTTTCAGCAGCTCGACCTGCCCTGGGGTGTGGTTGCTGACGCCGAAATTGAGCACTTTTCCCGCATCGTGCAAAACGTTGAAAGCCTCGGCGACCTCGTCGGGTTCCACGAGGGCGTCCGGGCGGTGCAGCAGCAGCGTGTCGAGATAGTCGGTCTTCAACGCCGAGAGCGATTCGTCGACGGATTCAAGGATGTGCTCCTTGGAGAAGTCCCAGAAGCCGGATCGAATACCGACTTTTGACTGGATGGCCACTCGTGCCCGATCTTCTGCCGAAAACGTCACCGCGTCCCCGAAACGACGCTCGCATTCGTGGGGCGTGCTGCCATACACGTCGGCGTGATCGAAGAAGTTTATGCCGGCGTCTCGGGAGGCCCCAACGAGGGATCGGATCTCTTCGTCACCGAGGGGAACGATCCGCATCAGCCCGAGAACGATATTCGAGACTTCCAAGTGGGTATTCGGTAACGTCATTGTCTTCATGCCTCCAGTCTGGGTGCAGTCGGGCAAGAACAACAACTCATCACCTGATTGAACGCGACCGGAGTGTTATCTGCGGCCTGCGGTCTACGGCCTGCGGTCTGCGGTCTGCGGTCTGCGGTCTGCGGTCTGCGGTCTGCAACAATATCGGCGGTGAAAAATCTTGTCTGCGTCTCAAGGCACGCTAATTGTGGGCTCAACTTGGGCGGGGAGTCGAGGTTGCTTGAAGCAGCGCGGGCCAGGTAATGGCAGACGATTATCGACGTATTGACATAATGTGCATTATCGGTCACATGGTGAACGTTGTATAACCGTGTTTATTGCTGCGCGCCGGCTGCACTCACCGGTCTGGCTCGAGGGCTCTTGACCCGTCTAGAATTCGGCAGGCGGGGTCGATACGTAGTGCACGCGCAGACCGAGTGTGTTGAGGTGCTCACGAAGCTCCGGTGCGAGTTCGGCATTGACGATCACGTCATCGAAGACGGCCAGGTCGGCCACGTGGTACAGCCCCTTAGCCTCGAACTTGCTGTCGTCTAGCAGCAGAACCTTGCGGTCGGCCCGAGTGAGCAATGCTCGCTTCGTTTCAGCGGCCGCGGCATCCGGGTGAAAGAGAGCATCATTCTTCAATGCAGTCGTCGACACGAAAACCACGTCGGCAGAGACCCGACTGAGCTGTTCGACCACGATGGCGCCGAGAAACGAGTCTGTCTCGTGCACGTATTGTCCGCCGAGGCCCACGAGCGAGATCTGAGGGTGCATCAGCGTCAGTTCGCGCATCAGCCCCAGCGCGTGGGTAACCACCGCGCTCGGGGCGCGCTCGGCGAGGTTGCCGAGCATGGCTGCGACCGTAGTCGAGTCGTCGAAGGCGACAACATCGCCGGTCCGGATCAGCAGGGCTGCCTCTGCGGCGAGAGCCTTCTTGAGGCCGACCCGGGTGGCCCGGCGCAGGCGGACATCCTGCTCGGCAAACGGATGCGGTTTTGCACGCGCCCCGCCCCGCACGCGTTCGATGAGTCCCTCGCGGGCGAGGACATCAAGGTCGCGGTGAATAGTCATGGCGCTGACGCGGAAGGTCTCGACAAGCTTTTCCAGTCGCACGGGACCGTTCGCCTCGATGTGGCGCACCAGTTCACTACGCCGCACCGGACCGGTGAGGCCATCGCGCGTGAGGGAATCGCGCGTGAGGGAATCGTCGTCGGTGACGTCGGCAAACTTCATGATCGCCAGCATAGATGCCCTGAGGCGTCTTGTTAAATCGATGTGTTCAATTACCTGACTTATAACAGACTGCATGTTAAATACGTGAGACTGTGTGTTAGTTTTGGGGCGTTCGATCTCTGGACCATCGTAAGGACGCGAAGAATGGCACCTCAGGCTCTCACCCACCCGGGCACCCACCCAGGCACCGCAGCAGGCGCCACCAACGGCCTCGCCCGGCCCAGGTTGCTCGACCGACTCGGACTCCCCCGCCCACTGCTCTGGGGCTACATCGGACTGGCGCTGTTCATGGTCGGTGACGGTGTCGAGACCAATATTCTTGCGCCATTCCTCACCGGCGACCACGGCTTCAGCATCCCCCTCGTCGGCACGCTCGTCACCGTCTACGGCGTGGCCGTCGCCATCGCCGCGTTCCTCTCCGCCGCTCTCTCTGACCTCTGGGGCCCGCGCCGCGTCATGATGATCGGCGCCGGTATCTGGGTCGTCTTCAACCTGCTTTTTCTCACCGTCGCCCTCACCTCGAGCAACGTCATGCTCATCTTCGTCACCTACGGCCTGCGCGGCTTTGGCTACCCCTTTTTCGCCTACGGGTTCCTGGTCTGGATCACCGCAACAGCCAACCCCAGGCACCTCGCGAGCTCCATTGGCTGGTTCTACGTGGCTTTCACCGCCGGGCTTCCCACCCTCGGCGCGCTCGTTGCGACCGGTGCCCTCGACATCTTCCATCTCTCGATGTATCAAACCCTCTGGGTCTCCCTCGTGCTCGTCGTCAGCGGGGCCGTCGTCGCCTTTGTCGGCGTCAAGGATAAGACCGGTCGCAAGCCCCTCGTCGACAATCCCTCGGAGGTCGTCACAGTCCTGTCCTACGGTCTCAAACTTCTCGCGACCAAACCGAGGGTGCAGCTCGTCATGCTCACCCGCATGATCAACTCGATCCCCACCTATGGCATGGCAATCTTCTTCCCAGCCCTGTTCGTGGATCGGTTCGGCTGGTCGATCGGCCAATTCCTGATTCTCACCACCGTGATCTACGCGGTGAACATTCCCTTCAACCTCGTCTTCGGCGCGCTCGGCGACCGCTTCGGCTGGAGCCGCACCGTCACCTGGTTCGGCGCCGTGCTCTGCGCCGTGTCTATGATCGGCCTCTACGTCGTTCCCGTCTACGCCATCGGTCAGGGCTGGCCGTTCGCCTACGGCCTCACCCTCCTCGTCGGGGCGATTTTTGGAATCGGCCTTGCCGGGTTTGTGCCACTGTCCGCGATCGCCGTGTCGCTCGCCCCGCAGCAGCCCGGTGCGGCAATGAGCTCCTACAACCTCGGCATCGGCGCGGCCGTGTTCGCCGGCCCGCTCCTCGTGGCACTGCTCTACGGCCCCCTCGGCGCACTCGGACTCGTGGTGCTCTTTGCCGCGCTGTACCTTGTGGCCGCTGTGATGGCCTCCGCCTTGCGGGGAACGCAGCCTGGCTTCCACGGTGTGCCCGCTCGCATTCCATTTAATGACGCTCGATTGAATTGAGACCCACATGACCACACTCACCACTCCCCCTTTTTTCACCGGCGTCGCCCTCACCACGGAGTCCCTACCCACCCTCGCCGCCACCGTGCGCGTTCCGTCCTACGACCGCACCGGATTGACGGCGGGCATCATGCACTTCGGTGTCGGCGGGTTTCACCGGGCGCATCAGGCAC
Source organism: Cryobacterium lyxosi (assembly GCF_004403345.1). Lineage (NCBI taxonomy): Bacteria > Bacillati > Actinomycetota > Actinomycetes > Micrococcales > Microbacteriaceae > Cryobacterium > Cryobacterium lyxosi. The sequence goes on along the minus strand of NZ_SOGT01000011.1, from coordinate 310,514 downwards.
TCATGATCGACGACCTGCTCAGCCAGGGCCTGGCCCGCGATTGGGCCATTTGCGGAGTCGGCGTGCTGGCCGGTGACGCACGCATGCGGGACGTCTTAGCCGCTCAGAATGGCCTCTATACATTGGTCGAAAAGCACGCCGACGGGCATCTGGAGGGCCGCGTCATCGGATCGATCATCGACTTTATGTTCGCCCCCGACGACGTCGATGCTGTCATCGAGCGGATGGCTAGCCCCGAAGTAAAAATCGTCTCGCTCACCGTGACCGAGGGTGGCTATAACATCAACCCTGTGACCGGGGCTTTCGACCTCGGCGACCCGCAGGTGCAGGCCGACCTGGCGCCCGGCGCCGCGCCGGCCACAGTCTTTGGCATCACCGTTGAGGCTCTGCGTCGCCGGCGCGACCGCGGAGTGCCCCCGTTCACGGTCATGTCCTGCGACAACCTGCAAAACAACGGTGAGGTTGCCCACCGCACCTTCGTAGCGTTCGCAACCGCCCGCGACGCCGAACTGGCCACCTGGATCGACGCACACGTAAGTTTTCCGAACAGCATGGTCGACCGCATCACCCCCAGCACGACAGATGAGGATCGCGCTCTCGTCGCCGCGACCTTCGGTGTGCTCGACGCCTGGCCCGTGGTCTGCGAGCCCTTTTTCCAATGGGTCTTACAGGACTCCTTCATCAACGGTCGACCACCGTATGAGCACGTGCGCACTCAGCTCGTCGCCGACGTTGAGCCCTACGAGCTCATGAAGCTGCGTTTGTTGAATGCCAGCCATCAAGGCCTGTGCTATTTCGCGCACCTGTGCGGCTACCGACTCGTGCACGACGCTGCGGCTGATCCGCTGATCGCCGGCTTCCTTCGCGCCTACATGGACCGCGAGGGCTCCCCCACGCTCAAGCCGGTACCCGGCATCGACCTCGAAGCTTATAAAGACGAGCTCATCGCGCGGTTCTCGAACCCGAGCGTACGCGACACCGTCGCGCGGCTTTGCAACGAGTCCTCCGACCGGATCCCGAAGTGGCTCGTGCCGGTAATCGTCGACCAGCTCGCGGCTGGCCGTTCGGTGCAACTGTCAGCGGCGATCGTGGCTAGCTGGGCCCGCTACGCGGAGGGAACGGATGAACAGGGCCAGCCTATCGAGGTCGCCGACCGTCTCAGGGAACGTGTTATGAACAACGCTGCCGGATTCGCCTCTGACCGGCATTCCTTCCTGCGCGACCGCGACCTGTTCGCCGATCTTGTCGACGACACGACGTTTGTCGGGGCCTACGACCGGGCGCTCGAGCTGCTGCACACGGTCGGTGCCCGCGAAACCCTGGTCGCGCTCCTCGCGTAGCCTGCGGGGGTACTGGTGGGCTACGGAGTCGCAGGCGCGGCACCGACGTAGGCCGCGAGGTGCTCGCCGGTGAGGGACGAACGCGCGGCCACGAGGTCTGCGGGCGTTCCTTCGAAGACGACTCGGCCGCCCTCGTGACCTGCGCCCGGGCCGAGGTCGATGATCCAGTCGGCGTGCGCCATGACGGCTTGATGGTGCTCGATGACGATGACCGACTTCCCGGAATCGACGAGCCGATCGAGCAGGCCGAGCAGATTCTCGACGTCGGCCAAGTGCAGGCCGGCGGTGGGCTCGTCCAGAACATACACCTCACCTTTTTCGGCCATGTGCGTGGCGAGCTTCAGCCGCTGGCGTTCGCCGCCGGACAACGTCGGCAACTGTTGGCCAAGGCCAAGATAGCCGAGGCCGACATCGGCGAGTCGGCCCAGGATCGTATGGGCTGCCGGGGTTCGTGCCTGGCCCTCACCAAAGAATTCCCTGGCCTCGGTTACCGACATCGCCAGCACCTCGCTAATGTCGCGTCCCGCGAGGCGGTATTCCAAAACGGATGCCTCGAAACGCTTTCCTTGGCATACCTCACAGGGTATTGCTACGCCGGCCATCACACCCAGGTCGGTGTAAATAACGCCGGCGCCGTTACAGTTGGGGCAGGCTCCCTCTGAATTGGAGCTGAACAGCGCCGGTTTGACGCCGTTGGCCTTGGCAAAGGCCTTGCGGATAGGTTCGAGCATCCCCGTGTATGTCGCCGCGTTGCTGCGCCTGGAGCCCGTAATCGCGCCCTGGTCGATGGAGACCACTCCGTCGCGGCCTGTTACCGAGCTCTGGATCAGTGAGCTCTTGCCCGACCCGGCCACGCCGGTCACCACGGTCAGCACACCGAGCGGAATGTCCACATCGACGTTTTGCAGGTTGTGTGCGCTGGCGCTGCGAACCTGCAATACCCCGGCAGGCCTGCGCACGCTCGGTTTCAGAGTCGCACGGTCGTCGAGGTGCCGGCCGGTCACGGTATCGCTCGATCGAAGACCAGCCAGGGTTCCCTCGAACACGATGTCGCCACCAGCCGATCCTGCTCCCGGGCCGAGGTCGACGACGTGGTCTGCGATCGCGATCATCTCCGGCTTGTGCTCGACAACGAGCACGGTGTTGCCCTTGTCACGCAGCTGAAGCAGCAGCGTGTTCATTCGCTGGATGTCGTGCGGGTGCAGGCCGATCGTGGGCTCATCGAAGACGTACGTGACATCCGTGAGAGACGAGCCGAGGTGGCGGATCATCTTGGTGCGCTGGGCCTCACCGCCGGAGAGCGTGCCGGAGGGGCGGTCGAGCGAGAGGTAGCCCAGCCCGATCTCGACAAAAGATTTGAGCAGACGCTGCAACGACTCCAGTAGCGGTCCGACGGAGGTATCAGTCAGACCTCCGGCCCACTCGACGAGGTCGCTGATCTGCATCGCGCAGGCATCGGCGATGCTGATTTCGCCAATCTTCGACGATCGGGCCCCCGCGCTGAGTCGGGTCCCGTCGCAGTCGGGGCAGACGGTGAAAGTCACCGCCCGTTCCACAAAGGCTCGGATGTGCGGTTGCAGCGAGTCGAGGTCTTTGGAAAGCATCGATTTCTGGATCTTGGGAATCAGCCCCTCGTAGGTGAGGTTGATACCGTCGACCTTGATCTTGGTCGGCTCCTTGCGGAGTAGGTCATCCAGCTCCTGGTCGGTGAAGTCCTTGACCGGTTTATGGGGGTCGAAGAACCCACAACCGTTGAAGATGCGGCCGAACCAGCCGTCCATGCTGTAGCCGGGAATGGTGAGCGCGCCGTCGATAAGAGATTTGGTGTCGTCGTAGAGCGCGGTCAGGTCGATGTCGTCGACCGAGCCACTGCCCTCGCAGCGGGCGCACATTCCGCCGGTGATGCTAAAGCTGCGCCGTTCCTTGACTGTCTGTTCACCGCGTTTGATCGAAACGGCGCCCGCGCCGCTGATCGAGGCAACGTTGAAGGAGAACGCCTGCGGAGAGCCGATGTGCGGCTGGCCGAGCCGGCTGAACAGGATGCGCAGGAACGCGTTGGCATCGGTGGCGGTCCCGACGGTCGACCGCGCGTTGGCACCCATTCGTTCCTGGTCGACGATGATCGTCGTTGTCAGCCCGTCGAGTAGGTCGACTTCTGGCCGGGCGAGGGTCGGCATGAATCCCTGCACAAACGTGCTGTAGGTTTCGTTGATCATTCGCTGAGATTCGGCGGCGATGGTGCCGAACACCAGCGAGCTTTTGCCCGAGCCGGACACGCCGGTGAACACGGTCAGCCGTCGCTTCGGGATCTGCACGCTGACGTTCTTGAGATTGTTCTCTCGGGCACCGTGCACGCGGATCAGGTCGTGGCTGTCCGCGATTTTCGATTCAGGGAACGGGGTGTCCGTTTTCATGGTCGGGCTCATCGGATCTCCTATGATTGACGGCACTGGGCAGAAATCGGGCCCACCAATCCAGAATAATCTCGAACCGTTGCAAACGGTGCCGTGGGCGACCGGTCCGGCTGAGGTCGTGGTTCTCCCCCGGAAAGATGACGAGTTCGGTTTGAACTCCGCCGCGTTTGAGCGCCGCGTAGTAGCGCTCACCCTGCGACAACGGGCAGCGCAGATCCTGCGCGGAATGGAGAACGAGGGTCGGGGTTTTCACCTGGCCGACCAGGAACTGCGGACTTTGGCTCCGCACCAGGTCGGCATCCGTTCCTGCATACTCGTCACCGAAGAAATCGCCGATGTCGCTTGTACCGACAAATGCGTCGGGATCGAGAAAACCGCGTTCCACGATGGCGGCGGCAAATCGGTGATCGTGCGCGATCGTCCAGGCGGTCAAATAGCCGCCGTAGGACCCACCCATGATGCCAACGCGCTGCGCATCGAGGACTGGTTCGGCTTCGAGGGCACCGTCGAGAAAGTCCAACACGTCAGCGAGGTCGAGGGTACCCATACGCTGGCGGATGGCGCGCCCATGGGCTTCGCCATAACCGGATGATCCGCGCGGGTTGCAGAGAACGACGGCGTAGCCCGCATCGACGTAGACCTGGGTTTCATCGAGGAGCGCGTCGGTGTACTGGGCGTACGGGCCTCCGTGGATGGTCAGGAGGACCGGGTGCGGGCCCGGCCCCGGCGGGGTATGCACAAAGCCGTGCACCGGGTAGCCGTCTCGCCCGGTGATGGTGAGTTCGATGCCCATCGCCAGGCCGGTAGAACGAAGGTGCACGGAGAAATCGGTGAGGCGTTTGGGTTCGGTGCGCGGCATATGCGTGCCGAGGGGGTGCGTGTGTACGAGAACGAGCTCACCAGACGTGACGGCGGTCTGCACGGCGACGACCACAGATTCGCCGTTGGCACCCACTGCGGTCGCGACGGTTGCTCCGCAGTCGAGTGGCACCACGTGCCCGTCGTGGTGCACCCGAACCAGATCGACGCGGCCGCGACTGCCACGGAGCACGAGTACGGAGCCGTCCGCCAGCAAACTGATATCCCCGGTGGCCTCCAGATCGAGTAGATCCTGGTCGGTCTGGTGCGGGTCGGTGACGCGTATCGGTGCTGAACCATCAATCAGGAATCCGCTGCGGTACAGTGCGCTTACCCGTCCGACGAAATCTCGGCCGGTCGTTCCCACATCGGTGGCGAGTAGCCAGAGAGTACCGTCATCGGCACAGGCGAGAGCCGAGATACTCAGGTTCTCAGCCGAACGCACGACGGTACGAGCTGGAGCGATTATTTCCTCCGCCAGGGTGGCGTCTTCGTCGCGGCTGAGGTTGAGTTCGATGACTTCGCTGCGCAGGTCGTTGTCGCGGCCGGTATGACGCGCCGAGATGGTGAAGAGCCTGGACCCGTCAGCCGCAAAGGCCAGGCCGGAGTGATCGAAATCTCCCTCGGTCACCCGGCGCGCGATCGGAAGTCCGGACGGCAGGCTGGCCCGCACCGGAAGAATGGGGTTCACCCCGGCATCCGGCGGGGTTTTGGGCTCACCGCGAGTTGCATCGGCCGTCACAGGAGCGGGAGCGGGCGTCGGTTCGCCCCAGACATCGGGCACCACGGCCAGGAACACGTGCACGCGACGGTCGCTGGTGTATCCGACCCCATTCGACCGGTAACGCAGGGTATCGATGCGGCGGGCCGGTTCCGAGTCCGCTGACAAGCCGACGACCGTACCGTATCGTCCGGGTTCGGGAACCCGAGCCAAAAAGGCGATCCGGCTACCGTTTGGATGCCAACGAAAGTCAGTCACGCCGAGAACCGCGTCGGTCATTGCCAGGGGCTCGCCCCCGGCCGCATCGACAACGTGCAACTGTGCGCTACCGCCGGCATCGGCCCTGAGAAAAGCGATCAGGCTGCCATCCGGGGAAAACCGGGGTGCCGAGTCCCGAAAGCCGCGGGTGATGCGGCGTGGAGACGGCTCCCCCGTTAGCGCGACGGTCCACAGCTGGCCGACGTAGTCATCCGCTGCAAAGTCGGCGTTCACCCGCGAGAAAACCGCCCGCGACCCATCGGGATGGATCGTCGGGCGCGAGACAGTACAGAGCAACGGAAGATCGGCAGCTTTCATTGCTTTTTCACTTTCTAGTCGCTGGTAAACCCGGTCGTGTCGCCGACCAATCGGGTATTTCCGACCGGGACCGGATCCACCGCGGCCGAGACGATCTCCGCCGCGAACTCGCTGACGTTGTACAGGCGTCCCGCTGCCTCTTTGCGAGCGTTCAGAGCGCCCGGGTTGGACCGTTCGAGGAGCGTCGCCGTGATGGTGCCCTCGATCATGTCGCCGGAAACGACCACGAATCCGATACCGGACTGTTCGAGTTCGGGAATGACAGCGCGCAGGGCGTCTTCGCCCGCGCGCTTGCTGTGGGCGACTGGCTCATACTCCGGCATGGTGCTTGTCGTCTTGATGAAGTGCGCCTGGTGGCTGGTGACAAAGACAACCCGGGAATCGTCGCCGAGCAGCGGGATGGCCCCATTCAACAAGTTGACCTGGGCATCGCGATTGAGCTTGATGGCGTAGTCAGCGGCCATACCACTTTCCATACCGCCCGATGCGTTCATCACGAGAATGTCGAGGCCCCCGTACTCGGACCTGATGGTCGCGAACATCGCGGCAACCGATGCCGGGTCGGTCAAGTCGGCGCCGACCGTGATGGCCTTCCCGCCAGCGGCGCGAATGGCATCGGCGAGTTTGTTCGCTCGCGCCTCTTTATTACGGTAATTAATGACGACTCGCGCTCCGGCCTGAGCAAAATACCCGACAGTATCGGCGCCGATACCGCGGGAAGAGCCGGTGACGAGTACGCGCTTGCCCTCGAGTGATCCTGCTGCAAGTGGATTGGTCACGCATGCTCCTCTGATTTGATCAACTTAATTCCGTGATGAAGTGCGACCTGATCGGCCACTACCCACTCTTTCGACCTTATCAACAAGCCTCAGTCGCTCCCTCGGCGTGTTGAACCCGGTACCTGCTAGTTTCGAGGTGAAACCGAATGTGGAAGGTGTCACACATGGTCGACCTGACCGACTATCTCTGGATTTTGTGGCTCGTGTTCATTCTCGTGGCCATCACCATCGAACTGCTGAGCTTGGAATTCACCTTCCTGATGATCTCCATCGGCAGTCTGGGCGGTTTGGCTGCCAACTTGCTCGGACTGGACTGGTGGCTGCAGATCGTGGTAGCCGGTGGGTTGTCGGTGCTTTTGCTTTTGACCATCCGCCCCTTCCTACTGCGAGCCCTTCGCAAGGGGGGCGATCCGGCGCTCAGCAACATCGCCGCGCTGATTGGAATGACCGGCCGTGTCATGTCGACGGTCACCGAAACCGGGGGGCTCGTGAAACTGGCCAACGGCGAAACCTGGACCGCTCGTCTTCTGCCGGCCCACCCCGACAACGACGCCGGTTTCCGTTCTGGTGTCGAGCCCGGCCAGCCGGTCACCGTGCACCTCATCGAAGGCTCCACCGCGGTCGTCATCTTCGCTGAAAGGACCCAGAACAATGCTTGACCCCGCAGCTTTTATCGGTCAGATCTTCGTGATTGCCCTCCTGGCGGTGTTGGCGGTGTTCGTCATCGTCATCCTCGTGCGCGCCATTCGCATCATTCCCCAGGGCAACGCCGGGGTAGTGGAGCGCCTCGGCAAGTACCACAAGACGCTGCTTCCCGGTTTGAATCTTCTGGTGCCGTTCGTCGACCGGGTGCGACCGCTTCTCGACATTCGCGAGCAGGTGGTGTCTTTTCCGCCACAGCCGGTGATCACCGAGGATAATCTCGTCGTGTCCATCGACACCGTCGTCTACTTTCAGGTGACAGATGCCCGCGCCGCTACCTACGAGATCAATAACTACCTCGGTGCGGTCGAACAGCTCACCACGACCACCCTCCGTAACGTGGTCGGCGGGTTGAACCTCGAAGAGGCTCTGACCAGCCGCGACAACATCAACAGCCAGTTGCGCATCGTGCTCGACGAAGCCACCGGCAAATGGGGCATCCGGGTGGGTCGAGTCGAGCTCAAGGCAATCGAGCCACCTCACTCCATCCAAGATTCGATGGAAAAGCAGATGCGCGCCGAACGCGATCGTCGCGCCCTCATCCTGACGGCGGAGGGTACCAAGCAGTCCGCGATTCTCACCGCCGAGGGAGCGCGCCAGGCGGCGATCCTCGAGGCTGAGGGTGACGCCAAAGCTGCGGTATTGCGCGCGCAGGGTGAGGCCGAAGCCATCACCACCGTGTTCAAGGCCATTCATGACGGAGATCCAGATCCGAAGCTGCTCGCCTACCAGTACCTGCTGACGCTACCCAAGCTGGCCGAGGGCAGCGCCAACAAGCTCTGGATCGTGCCGAGCGAACTGACCGAGGCAATGAAGGGTATCGGCAGTGCTTTTGGTGCGAATACTGAAAACCCAAAACCGGCGGCGTCCGCTGCACCGGCGGCATCCGCTGCACCGGCGGCATCCGCTTCTCCGGCCACGGCTGCAGCAGCGCAGCAGGCCTAATCGGTGGCCGAGAGCGCACAGTCCATTTTTCTGGCCGCACCGCACCCCCGGGTTTTCGCGCACCGCGGTCTGGCACGGGAGGCGCCGGAAAATTCCTTGCTCGCCTTCGTAAAGGCCCTGGCGGCCGGGGCCACCCATCTCGAAACCGACGTGCACGTCTCGCTTGACGGCGTGGCTGTAATCAGCCATGACCCCGACTTGACTGCGCTCGGACGCGATATTCGCATTGACCAGCTCACCATGCCTGAGCTGAGGCGCATCAACAGGGGCTACGGACAATCGTTCACGTCCCTCGCCGATGCCCTCCAAGCGTTTCCATCGGCACTGTTCAATATCGACATCAAGACAGATGCCGCCGCCGAGCCGGCCGCACAGGCCATTCGTGACCAGCGAGCTACGGCTCGAGTCCTCGTGACCTCGTTCAACGACTCGCGTCGCCGCCGCATGGTCGATCTACTGCCCGGTGTGGTTTCCTCCGCGTCGTCGCCGCTCGTGGCGCGGGCCGTAGCGGCGACGAATCTGGGCCTGACCTCCCTCGTTCGCAAAACGCTCGCGGGCTGCGTCGCCGTGCAGGTCCCCGAGCGGGCGGGACCAATTCGAATTGTCACACCCCGTTTCATCGCGATGATGCACAGGGTGGACGTCGAGGTGCACGTGTGGACCATCAACGACCCGATGGACATGGTTCGACTCTTCGATCTGGGAGTTGACGGTATCGTGACAGATCGCACGGATCTTGCTGTCAAAGCTGCTACTCTCGGAATCTGAGAATTACCTCCCAGAACAGGGGGTCTGGGAAGGTTTATACCCAGCTTGATGGTTTAGAACTACATAGGTATCGCGATCGGAATGTGATCGCGAGCGAGAGGAGACCACACTATGGCTGACCGCAGTTTGCGTGGCATGAGATTGGGCGCACAAAGCCTTCAAAGCGAAGAAGGCGTCACCTTCTCCCCCCGGGTTACTCACACCTACCGGTGTGAAACATGTGGGCGCGAGACAGTGATGATTTTTTCGGCCGACGCCGAGGCTCCGGACGAGTGGGAATGCAAGTACTGTGCCAGGACGGCGACCCGACTGGTCGACTCCCTGCCGGTGATCGTCGACCACTCTGATGAAAAAATTGCCCGGACCCACTGGGACATGTTGCTGGAACGCCGCTCCAGAGACGAACTCGAAGAGTTACTCGAAGAGCGCCTTTCGGTGTTGCGTCTGCGCCGTGGTGGCCAGCAGAAGATCGGCGCCTAACCGCCGGTCACACCCGCACGACCCCGCACTTTGTGCCGGGGTCGTTGTTGGTTAATAGGTCGGTTCTGGCCAGGGGCTGCGGTCAACGGTGTCGGCGACGCCGCGCGGAACGCGCGCACAGAGCCAATCCGGCCAAGCCCAGCCCGGAGACGAGCCATTCGAACCCACGGCCGGCCACTATCGCCGGTGTGATGGTGTCGCTGAGCGGAACGGTCTGCACCATGGCTCCCGACGTAAAGGTCGGAAGGCTATCGAGCGTCGCCCCATCGGGGGTGATGATCGCGCTCGAGCCGACCGTTGAGATATTGACGACCGTACGGCTGGTCTCCATCGCGCGCAACCGGGCGATGGCCAGCTGTTGCACGCTCTCATCGGTGTGCCCGAAATCGGCGTTGTTGGTTTGGGCGAGAATAACGCGGGCTCCGTCGTCGATCATTTCGTGCACCAGCTGATCGTCGGCGATGTCGAAGCAGATCGCTATTCCAGCCAGAACTCCGTTGATGTCAAAAATATTGTCGCGGGTGCCGATACCGTAATCCCGGCCGATGAGGTCGATCAGGTCCGGAGCGAATGGTCGCCAGAAAGCCCGATCCGGCATGTACTCGGCAAACGGCACCGGGTGCACCTTGTCATAGACATCGACGGCGCCACGGCCGGCCTCCCAGAGCAGCGAGCTGTTGTAGTAGGTGTCATCGGGCTTGGTGATGGTGCCGGTGATGAGAGGGGCATCCATTTCGGTACTGATGTAGTCGAGCACCTGCGCGGCTCCCTGCGAACGGGTGGGGTCGATGTCACTCGAGTTCTCCGGCCAGACCACGAAATCGACCTTCTCGCCGATCAGAGGCAGGGTGGCCGACGTGTGGTCCTGCAGAATCTGACCCGGCGAATATTCGGCAAACAGACCGGCATCCGCGTTTCCCTGCACTGCAGCGAGGCGAACCTCGCCGTTCTGGGTAGTCGGCCATGCCGGGACGATGAGGACTACCGCGACGGCGCCGACTGCGATGCCCTTGCGCAGCGTGCGCCCCAGCTCCGGTTCGCGGAATAGTTGTACGGCGAGAGCACTCAGCCAGACCAGAATAAAGCTCAGGCCGGACAGGCCGACCCAGGCCACGAGCGGACCAAACGGACTCTCCGACTGTGACAGGGCAACTCGGCCCCAGGCAAAGCCACCGTAGGGCCAGACCGCGCTGATTGCCTCCCTGGCCGTCCACAAACCGGCCACGATAACCGGCACAACGCCGAGACGACCCCAGATACTCGGCCAGACCCGAGGGCCATGCCGGAGGACGACGGCGGTCAAGCCGAGCCCCACGGCGAAAAACAGGCTCTCCAACCCGCCGAGCGCAAACCACGGCACGAGACCGAGGTACAGGGTGATCCAGAAGATATGAATCAGCCAAAACGATAATCCGGCAACCAGTCCCACGAGCAGTCCCGTCGCGAGGCTGCGACCGAGCAGAGCCAGAAACATGAGCGCGACCCCCACCGGCGCAAGATACCACCAGTCGCGATCCGGAAAACCGGCGTCCAGAACCGCGCCGGCACCGGCCGCGACGACAAGAGCCGCCCACAGCGGCAGGCTGAACGAGCGCTCATTCCCCCACATGGTGAATTCAGGCCACCGAGGAGTAGGCCACGATACCGCGGCGGATCGCATCCATGGCGCTACGAGCGGTCGGCCCGACCTGTCCGTCGCCGGCAATGCTGAGTTGGTCGAGCAGGTCGATGGTCTGTTTGGTCCAGCGCACGAAATCACCGGCAGCCATCTCGGCCTCATAGAGTACGTCGGCGAGCGATGCGCCGCGAGCCCACTTCCACATGGCGAGGCTCAGGCCCACGGCGAGCGGATTACTCCCGGGAAGCTTGTGGTCCCGCTCGAGGTCGTCGATGCGGCTCCACAACTCCTGGGTTTCGTCGAGGGCCGGTCTGAACGGTCCCTTGGGCAGGTACCGAGCGTCGATCAAACCTTCTTCACGCCTCGGCTCGAAGACCAGCGCACAGGCCATCGCGGCGAGGCTCGCGGCATCGAGTTCGTTCCACAGACCTCGGCGCAAAGACTCCGCGACCAGGAGGTCCCTTTCCGCATAGATTCGACGCAGGATGCGTCCGCTCTCGCTGAGCGCGATAACGCCGTTGGCATTCGATTCGAGGTAGCCGTAGCCGAGCAGGACGTCGGTCACGCGATCGAAGACGCGGGCGATGGCCCCGGTGCGCTGTGATATTTGCTGGTTGAGGGCATCCGTTTGGCGTTTGAGCTTGAACCAGCGTTCTGCCCAGCGGGAGTGCGCCTCTCGATCGGGACAGTGGTGGCAGCCGTGGGCGCGCATCTGCTTGCGTAAGCTCGTCACCTCACGCTGGCGTTTGTCACGTTCACCGCGCAGGGAATTGTCGGCTTTGACACCCTCGCGTTCCACCTCGGTGAGCCGTCGACGAATGGCCGAGTACTCTTCGAAGTTGCCCAGGTTGCAGGTCATGCTGGCCTTGAACCCGGCTAGGGATTCTTCTTGCTGGCGCACAGACCGGGCCAGATCAACGACGGCCCGATCGGCCTGAAACTGGGCGAATGACGACTCGAGCACACCGCGCGTGCGTGTGACGCCGAACTGGTCGATGAGGTTGACGGCCATATTGTACGTGGGCTTGAAGCTGGAATTCAGCGGATACGTGCGCCGGGAGGCGAGCGAGGCCACCGCCTGCGGATCCAGTCCCTGCGCCCACTGAATGACCGAGTGCCCGAGGGTGTCGATTCCACGCCGACCGGCCCGACCCGTTAGCTGGGTGTACTCCCCCGGGGTGATCGGCACGCGGGCTTCACCGTTGAACTTCTCCAGTTTGTCAAGAACGACCGTGCGGGCGGGCATATTGATTCCGAGAGCCAGCGTTTCGGTGGCAAAGACAGCCTTGACAAGCTTTTTCTGGAAAAGTTCTTCAACGACCTCCTTGAATGCCGGCAGCAGACCGGCGTGGTGCGCGGCGACACCGCGTTCGAGTCCGTCGAGCCACTCGAAGTAGCCGAGCACGCCGAGGTCTTCGTCGAGCAGGGTGCGGCATCGATCGTCCACGATCTGACGAATTTCATCCCGCTCGTGTTCCTCTGTCAGACGTATCCCCGAGCGGAGCACCTGCCGCACGGCCTGGTCACAGCCGACCCGGCTGAAGATGAAGAAAATAGCCGGCAGCAGGTGTTTGCCATCGAGCATGCGCACGATATCGCCGCGATCCATTCGGCCGGCGTCGACCTGTGCGCGTTGCTTGTCGTGACCCCGGTAACCGCCCGCGGATGAGCCACCCTGACGACCAGAACCGCGACCACGCCCACCGGCCGAGCGCCCGCCGGCGTGCGCCAACCGAACGAGTTCGGGATTGACCCGATGCGCGCCGATCAATCCGGAGGAATCGAACAGATCGAGCATATTGTTCTTGACCAGTACGTGCTGTTCCAGCGGAACCGGCCGCTCTTCAGAAACGATCACGTCAGTCTCACCGCGAACTGCCTGCAACCAGTCACCGAATTCCTCGGCGTTCGACACGGTCGCGCTGAGCGACACCATGCGCACCGACTGCGGCAAATGGATGATCACTTCTTCCCACACCGCACCACGAAAGCGATCCGCAAGGTAGTGCACCTCGTCCATCACCACGAAAGCGAGATCGGTGAGTAAGTCGGAATCGGCGTAGAGCATATTGCGGAGCACCTCGGTCGTCATGACGACGATGCGTGCCCCCGCGTTGACGTTGCTGTCCCCGGTGAGCAACCCAACCTGGTCCGCACCGTACTCAGCAACGAACTCCTGAAATTTCTGATTGCTGAGGGCCTTCATGGGCGCGGTATAAAAAACCTTCGCCCGCGACTGCTGCATTGCCAGGTAGATGGCAAATTCGGCGACGATGGTTTTGCCCGCACCGGTCGGCGCAGCAACGAGCACGCTGTTGCCGGCCTCCAGGCACGCGCAAGCCTCACGCTGGAACGGATCGAGATCGAATTTGAGGCCGCGATCAAAAGCCAGCAACTTCGGTTGGCTTGCCCGGGTGCGCGCGGCCGAATACCGTTCGGCCGGCGATTGCGTGTGCGTCACGTGATCCTTAACAATTGCTACAAACGACTCTCAGCAGAGACTAGAGCGCGAATTCTTTCTCGAAAGCCAACACTTTCTTAGCCGCTCGGCGATCATGCAACCAAGCGATGCCGTAGGCGGCAAAGTACAACATGACCATGGGAATGGCCAGCAAGAACATCGAGACGACGTCAGCGGCGGGAGTGGCGATCGCAGTGAAGAGAACGATGACCAAAATTGCAATCCGCCAGGATTTGATGATCGACGCCGCACTGATCACGCCGGCGAAGTTGAGCAGCACAATGAAGACCGGCAGGACGAAGGCAATGCCGATCGCCACGACGAGTTTGAGTACGAAGTCGAAATAACCCTGCGCATTGATGAACGCCGAGTCCTCGGTGGGCGCGAAACTCGTCATGAGCTCGACCACGTGAGGCAGTACAACCCAACCCGCCGCACAACCAGCCAGAAACAGGGGAATGGCCGTCAAAAGAAACCCGAACGTGTATTTCTTCTCGGTACGGGTCAGACCGGGAACCAAAAAAGCAAAGACCTGATAAAGCCACACCGGGCTGGACACTATGAGACCGACATAGAGTGAGATTTTGAGTTTGAGATCGAAAGCGCTCGTAATGTCGGGGTAATTGATCTGGGCGTTGCGATGCTGCGCATTGATGATGGCGTAGATCGGCTCTCGCAATTGATCCCAGACGAAATCGGAGAGGAACCAACCAGCAACGGCACCGATCAGGAGACCGGCTGCAGCCAGATAGAGGCGTTTGCGCAGTTCGATCAGATGCTGCCCCAGCGACATCTTTCCCGCTTCGGTCGCACTCCGCCCAGCACGGACCATTCGCGGCTAAGGCTTCGAGGCGGGGTCGGCCGGGCCGGGCGTGGTCGGAAGGGACGTATTCGACACGTCGTCACCCGTTGTGCTCGTCGTGCTCTTCGACCGCGGTGCGGCGTTGGGATCAGGGTCGACAGTGTCGGTCTTGATCTCGCTCTTGAAGATCTTCATAGACTGCCCGAGGCTGCGTGCGAGTCCGGGAAGCTTTGGCGCACCGAAAAGGAGCAGTACGACGACGAGGATGATCAAAAAGTGCCATCCGGTCAAATTTTGCAGCATGAGGGTGTGTCCTCTGTGTTAGCTAGCGGGCGTTTGGCATCAGTTTACCCCGCACGATCCGCGCATCGCGACGCACCTGACTCCGGTGGACGCGCTCAGCGCGATTCTGCTCGACATTCCGGAGCAACACAGCCGAGTCCGAGAATACGGCGGGGATAAACGAGGCGCAGACCGACGGCACATCGAGGTCCACCGAGGAAACTTGATCGGTGAGGGCCTCGAGAGCTCGCAGGGTTGTGACGGCTTTGCGGTAGAGCGCCACCGCGCACCACATGAGGACCACGAAAAGACCGGCCACCAGAACGCCCCAGATAAGCAACCACGACCACCACGGCATCCGCTAACCCACATCCACCTGGGGCTGATTGTCGCCGGAGTACTGAGCCAGTCCGGCTGCGGCCCAGTCGAAAACAACCTTGCGTGACTCTGCCGGTTGAAGCACGGTGACGATGCCGGCGAGGCCGGTGACGAGACGTTTGAGCACGTGGGCATGGGCGACGCGCAGGGTGGTGCGCGTGCGCACGCCTGTTCCGACCACCTCGGACCGCTCGGGTCGGTAGTCGGCCAGCAACGGCAGCGCCGCGGTAGGGAGCTCGAGTCGCACATCAACGTCGTCCCTGGACGGCTGGAACAGGGTGTCCGGCAGCAGCACGTCCACCGTGTGCGAACTGCGCGGTGAGGCGGTGACGCGAGGGTCGGTCATCCGGTCAAGACGGAAGGTTCGCACGGCTTCGCGAAGGTGGCACCAACCCCGGAGGTACCAGTCGCTGTCGACGGATTCAATGCGCAAGGGGTCGACGAGGCGGTGTTCCTGGTCGCCACGCGCATTGAGATAGTCGAACTCGACCTGCATTCCTGTACTGAGGGCAGCCTGCACAATCTCGCGAGTCGCGCCGGCATCGCGCTGCGCGACCGCGACCTGGGTGGGTGGCGCCGATGAGCCGCGCGTCAACTTCGCCATCAGCGACGCGATCGCATCGGTGTCGGCATTGTGCGGCAGGGCACACAGGTACTGCAGTCCGGCGATGAGTGCTGCGGCCTCGCGCGCGGAGAATCGCGGGGAGTCATCGATGGCGACCTGGTGGGTAAGTACGATTCGATCATTGGTTTCGAATTCGTCCCAGAGAATGTCGAACAGGTCACCGTGCAGGTATTGACGTGTTTCCCCAGGAATTCCAGACAGCGCGATGAGGCTGACCAGTGTGCGCACTCGTTCCACTGACAGTCCGAAGTGCTCGGCCACCTCGGTGACGGTGACTGGCCCCTGATCGATCAAGTACGGAACGAGGGAGAGTAAGAGGGTGAGCTGGTCTCCGGCGACTCGAGGCTGGCTGCCTGGCTGGGAGGTCGGCGCATGCAGCGGACTTGGCCGGCGGCGCTGTGCGCGGCCGGGTGGGAACGCGGGGAGAGCGCTGGCATGAGCGTCACGCGCGGCAACGAGTCGATCGCGCACGGCGGCGCGTAACACGAGTGGGCTCTCGACGAACACTTCGGGGCCGAACCCGGCCAGTTCGTCGGCGAGGATGTTCAAGTCGGTGAAATGCAGGGTGCGCTCGAGCGTCACTGGATGGTCTGGCTGGGCCGCGGGGCACTGAGCCGCCTGGCGCGCGGCGAGCCGAACTGCGGCGTCGGATCCTGACACCACGACGATGTGGGCGACATTACTCGCCCACAGGGCATCGAGTTCACAGAGAGCGCGTGCACTATCGGTCGTGTTGCCCGCTGCTTCGTCGCCAATCGAAGTCGGAGTGGAGTTTGCGAGCACTGTCACCGTGCCCACGATGCGAGCCAGCAGGAAGGTGCGCGGTGCGCGAGCGACCTCATCCGTTGCGTAGAGGTGCCAGCGACCTTCGTGCTGCACCAACGCACGCGGAGCGACCTCGCGACGGACCGGCTTGGTCTCCCCCGGTTTGAGGTAAAGAAATGCCACGATCTGCGCCCGGTCGAGGGCTTTGCTCAACGGTTCGAAGCTCAGGTCGTGCGTGCGTAACGAGGGTGCGTAGCCCAGGACCGGTTCGCTCGATTCGACACCGAGGGAGTTCAACTTCATCAGGGCCCGGCGGGATTCCCCGGACAATGATCCTTCCCGCCAGACCGTGCCAGCGAGTTTGAGTAGGGATACCTCATCGGAAGTGAAGCTCACGTCGGCGGGTAGGTCGTACAGACCCTTCGGAATTCGATACCGCAAAAAGTGATTGCTGCCCGGATCGTCGGGCGATTCGAGTGTTTCGAGCGGAATTCCCAATTCCCGGATGTCATCCTTGTCTCGCTCGAACTGGCGCTCCAGACTCTCATTCGAGCCGGCGGACGAGAATCGCTGTCGGTAACCCTGCACGTTCGCGAGAATATCGGCCTTGGTCAGCCCTGTTTCCGTTGCGACGAGCGCGAGGACCAAGCTGAACAGCCGTTCGGGGGCCGTGACCAGCAACGGCTTGACCTCGGTCGCGCTTTTTGGAGGTTCCGACTCTGGCGGGGTAGACATGCGGGCCAGCCGACCTAGTCGACGCCGAGAATATCGACGACGAAAACGAGTGTGGACCCGGCCGGAATAGTGGCATCCACTGTGTCACCGTAGGCCTGGTCGGGAGGAATGACAGCGACGATCTGTGAACCGACCGTCTGTCCAATGAGCGCTGTTGCCAAGCCGGGGATCACCGCGTTGGGGACCATTTGAACGGGGCTTCCGTTGGTCCAGGTCGACACGAAGCTTGTCTTTTCCTTCCACAGCACGCCGGCGAGATTCACCGTGACCGTCGACCCCTCCTTGACCTTGTCGCCGGCACCCTGCTTCAGCACACCCATTTCGAGCGTGGTGGGAGCGTCCCCGTTGGGGACGACTATGCCCGGGACACCGTTTTCATCGAGCACCACGGCGGGAAGGCCATTGGCCACGATCTGGTTAGCTCCGTCAGCTCGCGGCAGATATGCCTTCACGATGTCAACGACAACCACTACAGCATCCGTCGCTCCAAGTTGAAGCTGCTCGCTACCGCCGGCCGGACCGAACCCATCATCCGGGGAAATGACGACCGCGATGCGCTCACCTTCGCGGGCGCACAGCAGGCCGGCGACTATTCCGGGAAGAGTAGTGTCGGCGAGGGCGATGGGAAAGGCAACGCTGCCGTCGAACGGAGCTTGTTGAATGGCAGCGCCGGTCGTTCCGTTATACATGGTCATGAGGGCGGAGATCATCTGTCCGGCTTCGAGCTTCTCACCGGAACCTTCGATGATTTGCGTGCGTTGAGTAGTCGACGACTTGAGCGGTGTCGGAAAGCTGACGTCGGGCGCCGAACCGAAGTCGCCGGAGGTCGAGACCAACGCCGAGGCCGCACCGGACGTGGCCGCGGTTTCGCAGGAGGTCCCGGCCGTGCCGGGGCCGGCGCAGGCGGTCAATGCCGTCATCACGAGGCCGGCGGTGACGATCAGCGCGGATGCTTTGCGCACAAGTCCTTCTTTCGGTACGGGGTTGCTGCAGCGTGAATCTGCTGCGCGAGTGTGAGGTTGGTGCGGGTGTGTCTGGGTCCAGGCGGTTGCGGTCTCGGCGCAGTTCAACCGAAATGGGCCGGGCCCTATCCTAACCGGCGTCGAGGTCGCGAGCCTTGGAAAGCTCGGCGCTCGCGCCAGCGGCCCGCACGCGTTTGCGCATGACTTTGGAGCTGACGTTGCGTTCACCGAGCGCCCCCGGGGTCCAGGCCTCGACATCCGCGTCGCTGAAGTCCGTCTTGGACGGACGTCGCTTCAGCTCGGGGAGGATTGTATCGGGGGCGAGCCGACGTGCGGTGATCAGGAACCCGGTGTGACCGATCATGCGGTGGTCGGGACGCACTGCGAGTCCCTCCACGTGCCAACCGCGGATCATCGTTTCATGGGAATCCGGATTGGTATAGAAACCGGTGCCGCGGATGGCCTCGGCCACACGGGACAATTGCGTCACCGTGGCGACGTAGCACAGCAGCACTCCTCCGGGCTTGAGAGCTTCGGAGACGGCGCCCAGGCATTCCCAGGGCGCGAGCATGTCGAGGACCACCCGGTCGACACTCTGCGGCGGCATGGTGTCGGGCAGCGTCTCGGCAAGGTCGCCCAGAGTGATGGTCCAGTTCTGCGGATCATTCCCGAGGAAGGTAGCGATGTTGTCGCGAGCGACGTCGGCGAATTCCTCGCGCCGTTCAAAGGATGCAAGACGGCCGGCCGGCCCGATTGCGCGCAGCAGCCAGAGCGACAGTGCCCCGGAACCAACGCCGGCCTCAACGACGGTGGCGCCGGGAAAGATATCGGCTTGCGCCAGAATTTGGGCTGCGTCCTTGGGGTAGATGATGGCTGCACCGCGCGGCATGCTCATCACGAAGTCCACCAAAAGCGGCCGCAGCGCCAGGTGCTCAACGCCAACGTTGTTGGTGACGACCGACCCGTCGGGCTGCCCGATGATGTCGTCGTGCGCGAGAATGCCGCGGTGGGTGTGGAAGGTCAGGCTTTCCTGAAGGGTGATGGTGTTCATCCGCCCCTTGGGCCCGGTGAGTTGCACCCGGTCGCCGACACGAAAAAGTCCGCTGTTTTGAATGACCTGGTTGCTGCTCATGCGAGTGGTGCGCTTTCGTTTCGGGCGGCCCCGGTAGGAGCGAGGGGATGAACGGGAGAGAGCTCGTCGGAACGTTTCGATTGGTGATACAACGCGGCGATATCGTGGATCGTGCGCCCGTCGAGCGTCGGCCAGCGCGTGTAGAGCACGCTCTTCGGCAGGTCGATCTGGTGGGGAACGGCGATGGTGATCGTGCCGGCGGCAACAGCGGATTCGACACCCGGCACGGAATCCTCGATCGCGACGCACGTTGCCGGATCCACGCCGAGTTGTTTGGCGGCGACCAGATACGGATCAGGATGCGGCTTGCTGTTTTCGACCATATCGCCGGCGACGACGACGTCGAATGCTGCAAAATCGATGAGGTCGATGATCTGGCGGGCCATGCGCTCCACCGACATCGTGACGAGTGCGGTCGGAACGCCGGCGGCTTTCAGCTGCCGTAAAAGCTCACGAGATCCTGGACGCCAGGGAATCCCGTGTTCGGCCAGCTGCTGCTGCACGCGGTCGGTGAGGCGGGCGACAATGGCGTCCGCGGTGAGATCGACGCCTCGTGCTTGCAGAATGGCCGCAGAATTCCACAATCCTGATCCGATCAGCGACATTCCGTCTTCATGAGTCCAGACACCGCCGAACTCGGCCATGAGCTCGGTCTCGGCACGCATCCAGTACGGTTCGGTATCGACGATCGTGCCGTCCATGTCCCACAGGACGGCGGCGGGAAGGGAAGCGGGCAAGGGCAGGGGCGGAGAAAAAACATTCACGGGGTTCAAGTGTAGGGCCACCGCCTATCCTTGATGAAGGCCCTTCATATGGGAAGCCGAAGAATTGAGGATATAAACGGTGACTGACGGTAATGGGTTTCTGGGCGGACGGCTGCTCGTCGTCGCTTTCGAAGGCTGGAACGACGCCGGAGAAGCCGCGACGGGGGCGGTTCGTGCATTGAAAGAATTACTCGACGTTGAGAAGATCACCGAGGTCGACCCGGAGTTGTACTTCGACTACCAGTTCAACCGACCGACCGTGTCAACGAACGAGGCTGGCGTGCGTACCCTCGGTTGGCCCGGAGCGATCATGTATGGTCCGAAGACCCCCGGGACACTGGGCGTGCCGCTGGCGGACGATGCCGAGCTGAGGGTCAGTGGAACGAACGCGGGCAATATCTTTCTGCTGATCGGTACGGAGCCGTCCCGCAGTTGGAAGAGCTTCGCCGCGGAGATACTCGACGCGGCCCTGGCCGCCGACGTCAGCGGCGTCGTCTTTTTGGGCGCCATGCTGGCCGACGTTCCGCATACCCGCCCCATCTCTATTTTCGTCTCGAGTGATAACGCGCAGGTGCGGGCTGAACTGCAAATCGAGCGCAGTAATTATGAGGGACCGGTCGGCATACTCAGCGTGTTGTCCGATGCCGCCGAGACGGTGGGAATTCCCACCCTGTCGATTTGGGCATCCGTGCCCCACTATGTGCATAACGCACCATCGCCCAAGGCGATGCTCGCATTGATCGACAAGCTCGAAGAGGTCATAGATGTGGTTATCCCCCGCGGCGCGCTCGTGACCGAGGCGGCTGAGTGGGAAACCGGTATTGACGTCTTAGCAGGCGAAGACGAGGACATGGCCGCGTACATCGCCCAGCTGGAGCAGGCCAGAGACACCGTCGACTCACCAGAGGCAAGCGGCGAGGCGATCGCTCAGGAATTCGAGAAGTACCTGCGCAGGCGCGGCACCGACGGGCGCGACGGGCGCGCAGACGGCCGGCCCGATGGTCCCGGAAGCCGACCCGACGGGCCACGGCACTAGGAACGCAGCGGGTCAGCTGCAGACGACGCTCTGCTTTACAGAGCGACGCCGAGCAGCGCACTGATGGCACGATTCACCAGGCTCACGTCATCGAGCTGACCGGCGGCGGCGTCGTCGACGAGCTTCAGAGCCTCGGGGGTGTTCAGGTCGTGGCGGAGTGCGAGGCGCAGGGACTGCACGAGCGAAGCAGCCGTTCCAGGCGCCTCCATGCTGGCAGCGTTTTTGGCTGCGGAAACAGCCGAAGCGCCGAAGGCTGCAGACCACACGGAGAGGCGCGCGATGGCCTCCTCCAAAAGCGCGTCGGTCCATTCCCAGTCGGTGCGATAGTGGCGGGCCAACAGGGCCAGGCGAATCGCGCGCGGGTCAATTCCTTGAGCGCGTAGTCCGGAGACTAGAACAAGATTACCGAGCGACTTGCTCATCTTCTCGCCCTGATAGGCGACCATGCCGGTGTGGCTGTAGACCCCGGCAAGCGGATGTCCGGACAACGCCTGCGCATGCCCAGCGCTCATGTCGTGGTGCGGAAAGATCAGGTCAGATCCTCCCCCCTGCACGGTGAAATCTATGCCGAGTTCTTTGAGGGCGATCACCGAACACTCAATGTGCCAGCCTGGTCGCCCGGCACCGACCGGAGACTCCCACGCCGGTTCCCCCGAACGCGCAGCCTTCCAGAGCAGCGGATCGAGTGGGTCGCGTTTGCCCGCCCGGTCGGGGTCTCCTCCGCGCTCGGCGAATAGGCGCAGCATGCTGTCGAGGTCGAGGTTGCTCTCGTCACCGAGCGCCCAGCCGGTACTGGCTTCGGCGGCACGAATGTCGAAGTACAGATCGACGGCGATCGTTCCGTCTGCTTCGGCGATGGCGTCGCCGGTCGGTACCGGATAGGCGAGCCCCGCCTCCTGCAAAACGGCCACGGCGGCGGCTATCTCGTCGATGACCTCGGTCACGGCGACGAAATCATTCGGCGGAATGATGCCCAGAGCTTTCATGTCGGTGCGGAAGAGTTCAACCTGTGATTCGGCCAGGTCACGCCAGTGGACGCCGGTGGCGGTCGCCCGCTCGAGGAGCGGGTCATCGACATCCGTCACATTTTGGGCATAGTGCACGCGGTAGCCGGCGTCGATCCAGACCCGCTGGAGGGTGTCGAAAGCGAGGTAGGTGTTGGCATGGCCAATGTGGGTCGCATCGTAGGGCGTGATGCCGCAAACGTAGAGTCGGGCTGAATCGAGCGGCTCGGCCAGCACCAGACTGTCGGTTTTTGTGTCGTGGAGCCAGGGTGCATTCGACTCGCCGGGGACAGAGACAATTTCGGGTCGTTCCCATGCACGCATGGTTCAAGCCTAGCTTCCATGCGGCGGTGGGTTTGCGAACCGTCGTCGATGCGGTGACCGCTTCGCGAACCGACTAGGCGGAGATGACGTTCGTTCCAAGGAGCACGAACAGCACGATACCCAGCAGGATGCGATAGATCACGAACGGCAGAAAACTCCGTCGCGAAATGTAGTTCATAAAGAACGCGATCACGGCGAGGCCCACAACGAAGGCGACGATAGTGGCCACCAGAATTTCGAGCGGTCCAAAAATTTCGGGAGTGCACGTGGTTACGCCCGCCAAACAGGGATCGGCGACGGACTTGTACACCTGGTAAAAGCCGCTGCCGAGCACGGCGGGAATGGCCAGCAGGAATGCATACCGGGCCGCTGCTGCGCGCTCGTAGCCGAGGAACAGCCCGGCAGTGATGGTACCGCCCGATCGTGATACGCCGGGGATGAGTGCGAGCGCCTGCGCGAATCCGTAGATTACGCCGTGGCCGACGGTGATGTCCTGCAGTCGGCGCCTTTTGGCGCCGACATGGTCGGCGATACCGAGCAGAATGCCGAAGGTGATGAGCATGGTCGCGGTGAGCCAGAGTGAGCGCAGCACGGTTTCGATCTGGTTTTGGAACAGCAGGCCGAGGATGATGATCGGAAGCGATCCCAGAATGATCAGCCAGCCCATGCGGGCATCCGGATCTTTGCGGGACACCCGGCCGGTGAGCGATTTTGCCCACTGGCCGATGATGCGCACGATATCGCGCCAAAAGAAGATGACGACAGCAGCTTCAGTGCCGATCTGGGTGATGGCAGTGAATCGGGCACCCGGGTCATCACCGGTGCCGAGAAACTGCCCGGCGATCGTGATATGCGCACTCGACGACACGGGAAGGAATTCGGTCAACCCCTGAACGAGGCCCAGAATGATCGCATTCAGAAAGTCCACGCGCCGCGCTTTCTTGGATTACTTATAATACTCAGCGAACCCGTGCCCGACGGGCTCGGGCGGTACATCACAGCTTCAATATTGTGACAGCAGGTCGGTCAAAACCTGCCTGCCAAACACTAGTGCGTCGAGCGGTACCCGCTCATCCACTCCGTGGAACATCGCAGGAAAGTCCAAGTCCCCGGGGAGGCGAAGGGGCGCAAAACCGTAGCCTTTGATGCCCAGGGTGCTGAGCGCTTTATTGTCCGTTCCCGCCGACAGCAGGTACGGGAGCACCGGCGCGCCGGGGTCATGGCGCTCCAGGGTACTCACGACCGCTTCGATCAGCGGCCCGCTGAATTCAGTCTCCAAACCGATATCGCGGTGCATGGTGACGATTTCGATGTCAGCGCCGACAATCTCCTGAATCTGGGAGAGCACGAGATCTTCCTCGCCTGGCAACGCGCGGATGTCAATGAGGGCCTCTGCCGTGTCGGGGATGACGTTGTGCTTGTAGCCAGCGGTGAGGCCGGTCGGGTTGGTCGTCGTGCGCAGGCTGGCCTGAATGAAGCCGGAGGCCGTGCCGGTCGCCAGAGCGAGCTCGTCCGGACCGACCCGTTGCGGGTCAACCTCGAGAATGCGGGCGATTTCGCCAAGAAGTTGTTCGGTTGTGTCGGTCAGGCGAATGGGCCATTCGTAACGCCCGAGTTTCGCCACGGCCTCGGCGAGCCGAGTGACGGCGTTGTTGGGGTGCATTCGGGAGCCGTGGCCGGCCTCGCCACGGGCAACCAGCTTGACCCAGATCAGCGCTTTCTCCCCCGTTTGCAGGAGGTAAGCGCGTTGACCGCCGAGCGTAATGGAGTATCCGCCCACCTCACTGATCGCCTCGGTGGCTCCGTCAAACAGGTGTGGATGTTCGCGAACGAGAAAGTGCGAGCCGAGCACGCCGCCGGCCTCCTCGTCGGCGAAAAAGGCGATGACGAGGTCGCGCTCTGGCGCACCATTGGCATTGATCACGTCCTGCAGAGAGGCCAAAATCATAGCGTCCATATTTTTCATATCGACAGCGCCTCGCCCCCACAGCAGGCCGTCCTTGATGACGCCGCCGAACGGGTCGACGCTCCAGTTCGCCGCATCGGCCGGAACAACATCAAGATGACCGTGCACGACCAGAGCCGGCCGGGCGGCGTCGCGCCCCTTGACCCGGGCGATGACGCTGGTTCGGCCGGGTTCGGAATCGAACAGTTCGGGCACGAGGCCGAGGCCTCGCAGCTTCTCGGCGACGTATTCTGCGGCCTCCGTTTCGCCGTTTGAACGGCCTGCACCATAGTTCGTGGTGTCGAAGCGGATGAGATCACGCGCGATTTCGGCGGTCAGATCAAGTTTTTGAGGATGACCTGCGGGTGAGATTCCGGCTGGATCAGCGGGTTTTTCGGCCGGGTGCACGTTCGAAATGGAAGGCATGTTCAAACGCTACCCGTCGTCGCCGGGGGAGGCGACACAACGCCGGTTCTAATCCGTGCTAGGTTATTACCTCGGCAGCCGGTTCATCCGGAGGCCGTTTCACCCAGTCCGGGTGGCGGAATTGGTAGACGCGCTGGCTTGAGGTGCCAGTGCCCGTTAAGGGCGTGTGGGTTCAATTCCCATCTCGGACACGGAGATTTCTTTAGGGAGATCAACGAGGACTGGTTGAGACAGTTCATAAGGCCGGATCCCATGGATCCGGCCTTATCTCGTTAAGCCAGCGTCTTGTCCTCGGGTGGATCGTCACGACAAGATGTCCTTGGTCACGAACCTGCTGTACGCCAACGCCCCGAAAACTGCCAGGTAACAGACCTGCACAATCGCATTCTGGCCGAACGAGCTGAGGTCGAGTGGTTGCCGGAGCAGATCGGCGAAACCGAGCCAGTAGTGGCTGAACAGCCACGGATGCAGCCAGGACAGTTGTGGAATGACATCGAGGATCTGTGCGACGACGGAGACCACGATCGTCGCCGCCATCGCCCCCACGGGAACATCGGTGAGCGTGGAGATGAACAGCCCGATCATCGACAAACCGAGCAAGGACACGGTGACATAGGCGGCCATCAGCAACGACCGCCATAGCGACTCGGTCACGCTGATGGTGTCGCCCGACAAGAGCGTGACCGGTCCGACCGGGAACAGGGCTGCCCCGATGAGCGTGCCCGACACGGTGAGGGTCAGCGTCGCCACGAGGCTGAACAGGGCCGCGCCCGCGTACTTGACCAATAACAGCCGTACCCGGCCGGCTGGCGCCACCAACAGGTAGCGCAGCGTACCCAGGCCGGCTTCCCCGGCAATCGTGTCTCCGGCCACCACACCGATGGTCAGCGGCAGAAACAGGGGGATGGCGACGACCATCGCAGTGAAGCCGACGAACAGGCCGTTTTGGGTCACCCGATCAAGAAACGGAGGTCCCTCCCCCGGGGCCAGCGTGGACGACGACAGACGAACGGCGACGGCGAGCAGTACCGGGATCAGCGCGACGGCGACCAACATGGCCCAGGTCCGTCGACGGCGAAACAGCACGGAAATTTCGGAACCGAGCAGGTCCCAGCCAGCGCCGCGGCGTATCGGGATATCGCTGCGGCTCGTTGCTGGCAGAACATCACTGGACGACATCGAAACCCTCCCCGGTCAGTGCGACAAAGCGTTCTTCGAGGCTCGGTTCCTCGATGGCGAAGCCGCGAATACGCACCCCATCGGCGACGAGGGCCGTCACGATGGCCTCGGGCTGCCAGTGGGTACCCAGGAGCGGCGCGACCACAACCGGGTCAGCATCATCGAGCACGCGGATCGTGGGCTCCAGCCCCAGGTTGCTGAGCACGCGGATCGCACCCGGGGCATCCGGTGTGCGCACCCGCACCCGGGTCTCACCGACCTGCCGTAGCGCGGCCAGCGTGCCCTGGGCAACGAGGCGGCCAGCACTCATCACGGCGGCGTGCGTGCACATCTGCTCGACCTCGGCGAGCAGATGGCTTGAAACGAAGACTGTCGTTCCCTCTGCGGCCAGTGAGCGAACGAGGCTGCGCACCTCCCGTGTGCCCTGGGGGTCGAGGCCGTTCGTGGGTTCATCGAGTACGAGCAGCTGCCGCGGGAGCAGCAGGGCGTTGGCGATGCCGAGCCGCTGCTTCATGCCGAGCGAATACGCGTGTACCTTCTTGTCGGCGGCATGGGAGAGTCCGACCCGTTCGAGGGCCCGCTGCACCCGAGCACGACGCGTGCCACTCGGCGCGTGCCGGTCGGCGGTGTCGAGGCGGCGTAGGTTCGCCGCCCCGGAAAGGAAGGGGTAGAACGCCGGTCCTTCGACCAGGGCGCCTACTTGGGGCAACACCTCGTGCAGTCGGGCGGGCATGCTGTGGCCGAGCACGGTGATTGTGCCGCTGGTTGCCTGGGTGAGTGCCAGCAGCATACGAATGCTGGTGGTTTTGCCCGAACCGTTCGGACCCAGGAAGCCGAAGACCGAGCCGCGGGGAACCGCAAGGTCGATGCTATTCACGGCGGCTTGCGTGCCGAACCGCTTGGTGAGACCCCGGCTCTCGATCGCGAGGTCGAGAGCCGGAGTGTCGCCGGTCACAGTGTGATGCGCCTCACTGTAATGCGCGTCACTGCGGTGACGGTCACTCTGCGGCGGCCTGGAGCTGGGCGAGCGAAACCGCGCCGGCGAATACCCGCCCGTCTGTGGCCAGAAACACCGTCATGAGGGACGTTGTCAGGGCGCGACCTCCGTCTACAGCAGTGGTCAGCTGGTCGATCAAGGGGTTGTTGCCGAGCTCGGCCGATACGGCGGCAGCGGGAACCTCGACGATACTGGACCAGCCGCTTCCCGTGACACGGGGCAGTTCAGCTGCTGTCGGGCTCTGCGCCCCCGAGTGGTCACCGGTAACGTGCTCGGGCAGGGCCTGCTCCGTCACCGTGGCGTTGGCCGGCGGCACGAAATCGAAAAGGTCAGGGTCGGGAGCGGCAAAATCAAGAGCGGTGAAGCCGACCTGCAGTGCCGGTGCGCTCTGGCCCTCGGCCATCACGACCACCTGGACTGGCAGACCGGTCTCAGAGTCGACCGCGATCGAGACGGATGCGACGAGGCTGTCCGCTGCTTTCGGCGTGAGCACCAACTGGTACACACTGCGTCCAGCGACCCGGGCGTCCGTGCCGACCGACACCGTCGTACTCGGGTCCAGCTCGCTGAGCAATCGATCGGCAACCTGCGCCGGGGTCGAGAGGTCGGTGGGAAGTTCCGACTTGAGCTCGGCAAACTTCGACTCGGCAGTAGCAGCGAGATCGGCCGGCACGCTCATGTGGGTCGCTGCGTTGCTGCTCGAGTCGTACAGCCAGACGTCGTTCCCGTTGTGCACGACGTCACGCTCAGCCATACGGTCCTTGATCTGCACGCGAGACTTGTTTTCGCCACCGACGTAGACCCGGAACTCGTGGGAGCCGCTGAGCAATTCGAGTGCCGTGCTCAGTGCCGCGGTGGTTGACGTTGCCGGGAGGAGGTCGGTCGCGCCTTCCGGCATGGACTCGGTCATGGATTTCTGCATGGATTTAGTCATGCCCGCACTCAAATCCAGCGTGGGAAGACCGAGATCAGACGATTGGGAGACCGTTCCGGAGAAGGTCGACAACGTGCTGTCGTTCACCAGGAGGAGAACCTGCTCGGGTGTCTTATCGGGAAGATCGACGGCGGCACCGGCTTGGAACGGTACGGCTATCACCGCAGCGACCACGACCGCCGGTACGACGACGGCGGGGAGCCATTTGAGAGAATTGCGAGACACGATCAACGCCTTGGTGCATTCGGATTCATACGGCGATCGTACGCCTTGGGCGAGCGCATCGGTGGTGAGATCAGCGTATTTTCAGGTGCCGGCAGGGGATCAGACGGGTGTGCTCTGGCCTGATGCCTCATCGGTGATTCCAATGAATTGGCTACCGATCCCGTCGCACTCGGTGCGGCCGAACCCGGCGGCTGGCTCAGGCAGCTCGTCGAAGCCGTGGTTCGAGCAACTGATATACGTGAACGTCGGCCACCATTTTTTCGGGCGTACGGCTTCGGTGTACCCACAAATCGTGCAGGTGAGCTGCACCCACACCGGCTTCTTGCCGGTGCGATTGGTGCGCGACTGCAGCAGCCAGACCGGCGGCTCGGCCTCGAGTTTAGCCAGCTGGCCCTCGCTTACACGCGAGGGAATACCGTGACGTGCCGCCATTTCCAGCGGGATATCCAGGCGCAGTGCTACTTCTCGTCGCGTAATCATCATAGATAACGATAAGTGCTGGCATGGGCGGGCGCAGCATCCGCTTTTCGATCGATGCCGAGATCTCTTCCGCCTGTCGTGGGAGAATGGCGAAATGTCAATTCCCGTGTCCCCACTCGGACTTCTCCTCGACGTCGACGGCCCGATTGCGAGCCCGATCACGCGCACCATTTCAACGCCGAGCATCCCGGCCGATCTGATCACACTGGCGGCCGGACACGTGCCGATCGCGTTCATCACCGGGAGGTCAGCCGACTTTATTCGCGAGCAGGTGATCGCCCCGCTCGTGCACGCCGGACTGCCGGAGACTTTTCGGATGTACGGGGTCTGCGAGAAGGGCGCGGTGTGGTTTCCGATCGGACCGAACGGCATGGGGGACGTCGTCGTCGATCAGAGCGTTGCCTTGCCGGTGGCGGTCATTGACGCGGTGCGCCAGCTGGTCTCTGACTCGTTCGCAGCCGAGATGTTCTTTGACGAGACCAAGCAGGCGATGATCTCGGTCGAACAGCGCACCGATGTGAGCCATGCCGACTTTCTCGCCCGCCAATCCGAATTCAACGAGGCAGCCTTCGCCATCCTGGTGGAACACGGTCTCGGTGTGCAATTCGACGATCGCCGGTCGCCGGACGAATTCGGTCGGATTCCGTTTCGAATCGACGCCACGATCATCTCAACCGATATCGAGTCGGTCACGCTCGACAAGGACCATGCCGCGAAACGTGCCCTTGCCTACTTCGCGGCGAGCGGTCCGTTACCCCGGCTGTGGCGATCAATGGGCGATTCCCGCAGCGACTATCGCATGGCCGATCACCTGTACGAAGCCGGCTACGACGTCACCCACGTTGACGTGCGCCCGTCCGATGGCATTCTTGATCGGCCATATCCGGTCATCGTGATCGGCGACCAGATCCACGATGAGGCCGGGGCCACATTTCTGCGCTATTGGGTCGACAAGCTGGCCCTGCGCTCGTAATCTCGAAACGCCTAGGTATTCACGAAATGGATGCCGTTGAGCAGGGTGCTGCGCAGCTCGAAGACCTTTTCGAAGCTTCCGCGCTCCATGCCGGCTAATCCCTCGCGCAGCACGCCGACGAGCCGCGACCGCGGAATCACAATGATCATCGGCCGCCGGCCACGCTTGGGCAGCGATACCGGTTCGTCAAGGGCTCCGTCGGGCAGCACGACGATGAGCGCGGTGAAGCGTACTTTCAATGCGCGGCTGAGTGAGCGGGCGGCATCCTCGAACTGGTGGATCGGGCGATCCTCCTCCGGCAGTTCGTCGCCGACCAGTTCGCCGCGGCGCAGCTGCACGGGTGCGCCCCAGTCTTCGGACAAGATGCCGAACAATCCAGCCGGGCCGAGGACGATGTGGTCGAGTTTGTCGGTCTGACTACCGGTGTCGATGTCGTGCCACGCGGTGAAACCGATACCGAGATTGGCCACGAGCTGGGCTGTAGCCTCCTCTGCCAGGGCTTTGGCGAGGCAGTGCCGTACAAGTTTCGGGGCGCTCCGGATGAGCGCGGGGGCGTACGGGTCATCGATGACCGTGCCGCGGCCAGCCCATTCGCGCACGAGATCGAGGTATCTCAGGCGCGCCTGACCACCAGGATGACCGTGCATGCGGGTTTTCAGGCTGGATTTTGTGGCGGGGCCGCGGGCGGCGGAGGCGGCGTAGGCATCCGTTGGAGCGGCCTGCTCGGGGTCGCCGAAGCGTCGACGATCGTAGTCGGCCCGGTTCTGTGGACTTCCCACCCGTTCCCAGGCGAGTTGCACGGCATGAAATCTGCTCGCGCTGCCGCCGACATCGGGATGGGTCTGGCGCAACAACACCCGATAGGCGCGACGTAGCTCATTCTCGGTCGCGGTCGGACTCACTCCGAGGACCTCGTAGGGGGTGGATGCGGCCGGGCTGTCTTGCATCCTGGGCGGGACCTTTCCGTGTTTGAAGACAATCAATGCGAAATCGATCGAAGACCAATATTACCGTGCGATTCTGATACCGCGCCGAGTGAGAGCTGGGTGGGTGAGGAGCCATTCTGTGCCACGATCAGCCTGTGACCATTCCACTTGCGCACCTGCACCGGTACAGTACCCGTTTGGTCGTCATGCTCGTGGCCGGTCTTGCCGTTGGGGTCACGGCTGGTCTCTCGGGCGATTGGGTTCTCGCTGTAATTCTCGGCTGGGGTGCTGCCTGCGTGACCTACATAAGTTGGGTCTGGATTGTCATCAGCCGCCAGGATGCCTACGCGACGGCCGAGCACGCTACTCGCGAAGATCCGTCCCGGGTCGTTTCAGAATTCCTGATTCTGCTGGCCGGGCTCGCCAGTCTCGGCGCGATCGTCGTGTTGCTACTCGGGACGACGGCGACCTTGAGTTCCCAGCGCGGATTTCTCGCCGCAGTGGCCATTGCCAGCGTCGCCTTGTCCTGGGTGCTGGTGCACACACTGTTTACCCTGCGCTACGCCTCGCTGTATTACAGTCACACTCCCGGCGGCATCGACTTCAATCAGCCCGAACCGCCGCGGTATACCGACTTCGCCTACCTGGCCTTCACGATTGGCATGACCTACCAGGTCTCGGACACGAACATCCAGAATCACTCGCTGCGGATGGCGACGCTCCAGCATGCGCTGCTGTCATTTCCGTACGGATCGGTGATTTTGGCTACGCTGATCAATCTCGTAGCGGGATTCCTGCACTGAATGCAGCAGCTCGCGCGCTCAGGCGAGCCGATCGAGGCTTAGTTGCGCAGCAGGTGGAAAGGGATTGCCATGGAGATGGCCACGCACAAGATTCCCGCAATGAAGATCGGTGCCATCAGGGACGTGACCGAGAAGGCCAGGCCAAACAGCCAAAAACCGAAAACGAAAATCGCAAACGCGACGACGAAGGCGACGATGTTCATGGGTGTTCCTTTCACGGCAGTGCCCACGTAATTTCGCTAGGCACTGAATTGAGCGTTCTGCTTATTCGTACTGCTTCGAGCGTACCGGTTGGGGCCCGATGCAATTACATCGAAGCGTTGGTGATCGGCTCGATCAGTTCAGGGCCGTTCCCGGTCACCCGGCCGACCTCATGAAAATTGAACGATTCTACGACTATCCGGGAGGCTGCGACGGCGGCATCCACGAGACTTTGATCACCCTCGGTGGCCGGATCCAACCAGTGGTCCCACCACTCCTCCGGCAGGGCAACCGGTGTGCGGTCGTGGATCTGCGCGAGCGGACCCTGGGCACTAGTCGTCAGGATGGTTGCGGACAACACCCAGCGCGCCGGATCGCTGTCAACGGCAGCCGGGTTCTTCCACCAGGAATACAGACCAGCTAGAGCGAGCGGGAGGCCATCGTCGGATTGAATGAAGTACGGGGTCTTTACGGTCCCCTCGGTGTGCCACTCGAAGTAGCCCGTCGCCGGGACCAGAGCGCGCCGCGACCGCACGGACATCGTGAAGGTCGGCTTCTCGGCGGCCGTTTCTGCCCGAGCATTGAAGGCCGGAAATTTCGACGTCGACTCCGTCGCGAAAGATGGAATCAATGACCAGCGTGCTGATTCCAATCGACGCACGGCGGGGTCGGTTTTGGCCGATTCAAGCACGATCGGAATCTGTTCAGTCGGCCGGATATTCCAGGACGGTTCCGGCAGATTCTCACCTTCATGTTCGATATCGAACATCGCAGCCAGATCGGGCGCTGAATCGGTAATGACGAGTCGACCACACATATAGTCAGAATACCGCGTCATGCCGGGCGACCTCACGGACTTCCGCTAGCGTCGATTCAATGGACGAACGTTACAGCGCAGACGTGCTCTCCCCCGGGTGGCGCGACGAGGGACGCATCATTATTCCAACCCAGGAAGCCGTCCGGGACTTGGTTGTCGAAGAAACAGGCACAGGATTTTGTGGTGCCGTCATTCGCGTAGAAAGAAAGATCGTCACACTCGAAGACAGGCATGGCAAGCTGCGACTATTTCCGCTCGGCTCTGGTTTTCTGATCGACGGACGTCCCGTCACACTGGTCGCACCGACCATGGCGGCCGCCCTGGGACGGGTACGCACGGCTTCAGGTTCGACGGCCGTGCCCGATGCGCCTGCTCGCGTCGCGCGCGCCAGTCGCATCTTTGTCGAGGGGCGTCACGACGCCGAGATGGTGGAAAAAGTCTGGGGCGCCGATCTGCGCATCGAAGGCGTCGTCGTGGAATATATCGAGGGGGTCGACAACCTCGACGAGATCCTCCGCGAATTCCGTCCGACCTCTGCACGTCGCGTCGGCGTGTTGGTAGACCACCTCGTGCCTGGATCCAAGGAGAGTCGCATCGCAGAAGCCGTGGCGCGCGGCCCGTTCGCGGCGAACGTTCTCGTAGTGGGGCATCCGTTCGTCGACGTGTGGCAATCGGTAAAACCCGCACGGATCGGTCTCCAAGCCTGGCCCGACGTACCGCGGAGCATCGAATGGAAACACGGCATCTGCGACGCGCTTGGCTGGCCGCACGAGGAACAGGCCGATATCGCCCGGGCCTGGCAGCGAATTCTCGGCCGCGTGCGCACTTTTGCCGATCTGGAACCGCAACTTTTAGGGCGCGTGGAACATTTGATCGACTTCGTGACAGCCGAATGACACGCCGTAACCAATTTCGGTCAACGGGTGCCCGGGGCCTGGCCGAGCAGTGGTCGCCCCGGAGTTCACGTGAATTCTTTGGTAAACGTAACGCTTTCGTGTCAAAAAGGCTGGGAACTTTGAAACCGTCCAGACTTGTGGGCTAGTGTTGGACTCGAAGTTGTAGTGCTTGCACGTCTTAAACGCACCGATTGCGATTCACTTGAATCGCGGTTGATGCGCCACATTCCTTTCGGAAGCGGACGACGAATACCGCGACGAACGGTCCCGACAGTCGGGGCCGGTCTAACACTCCTGGAGGAGTTTTACAAATGGCAACAGGTACCGTGAAATGGTTCAACGCTGAAAAGGGCTTCGGCTTTATCGCACCCGACGACGGAAGCGCCGATGTTTTCGCGCACTACTCCGCGATCGCGTCGAATGGCTACAAGTCCCTCGATGAGAACCAGAAGGTCGAGTTCGAGGTAACCCAGGGCCCCAAGGGTCCTCAGGCCGAGAACATCCGCGCCCTCTAAATAGAGCTTGCGAAGAACGCCTCCCGCTTTTGCGGGGGGCGTTCTTGTTTTAAGCGGTTGGTACCAGCATGCTGTCGTTGTGGCTTGGTCGCCTTACTTCACCAGGTCTTGCCAGCCGTCGCCGTCGACGTACTCGAAGATCAGGTTTGTCTCGGTGTGAGCGACGGCCGGATGCTCCGCAAGGTGTTCCAGCACGAAGTCACGCAGATGAGAGGCATCCGCTGCGGCAACGTGCAGCAGATAGTCATCGGCACCTGCGGTGTGGAACAGCCCGATCACGCCCGGCCAGTGCGGGGCCGCGTTACGAAAGTCATCGATCTGCACCCTGGCGTGTTTGGCCAACCGCACCGAGATAAGGGCCTGCAGGCTGGCACCGAGCGCAGCCAAGTCGATATTGGCCCGGTAGCCACGAATATGGCCAAGCTGCTGTAAACGTCGAAGGCGCAGGGACACAGTGGACTCGGCAACACCGATTACGCTTGCCAGGGCCGCTCCCGAAGCCCGCGCATTGACCGATAAGGCTCGCAGCAGTGCGCGGTCAACCCGGTCGAGTTCCGGCTTCTTCGATTCCATCAACAGACTCCCTCGTTACTAAGGAGTTTATGCGATTCGAGCAAATAAATTGCAAGGGTCTGCATCGACACAGGCAGAAGGAGACAGCATCTACTCCTGTGTGGCTGTGTCGTCACCGTCGTCAGATCGTGAAACTCACGCCGTGCATGCCGGAATGGCCGCCGCTAGCTGCGCCCGAGGCGGCGGCGCAGCAGGTCGATGCGCATCTGCAGCTGGGTGACGCTGGCCTGGGCGACGGCCGGGCCGCCGCACAACCGACGAAGTTCGGCATGAATCATTCCGTGGGGTTCATTGGCGAGTTTGGACCACATGCCGACCAGGCTCGACAGCAGTGTGCGCTGTTCCTTGAGCGTGCGATACAGGGGCGGCGGTTCAAGGGGGGCTATCTCACCCGTCACCGGGTCTTTGCGTTTGTCAGATGACCGTTTGGACTGGCGCGACTGGCGTTGCCGCAGCAACTCCGACACTTGTTCCGGTTCGAGCAGGCCAGGGATGCCGATGAAATCAAATTCTTCATCGGTGCCGGGTTCGGCGAGCTCTCCGAACTCGTCACCGTCGAACATGACCATGTCGAAGGTCGCCTGCGAGTCCAGTGCCTGCCAGGTGAAGTCGTCCAGGCCAAGATCATCCGAGGCCTTGTCCTCCTTGTTCGCCGCTGCGACCATGGCATCTTCGGGGTTGTACATGCCGTCATCGCCGTCTTCACGGTTGCTGCGGTCGAGGGCGTGATCGCGTTCCAATTCGAGCGCGTTGGCGAGGCTGAGCAGCCCGGGAACGTTGGGCAGAAAAATGGATGCCGTCTCACCGCGTCGCCGGGCTCGCACGAACCGGCCGATCGCCTGGGCAAAGTACAGCGGGGTTGCCGCACTGGTTGCGTACACGCCGACGGCCAGGCGTGGCACATCCACGCCCTCCGACACCATGCGCACGGCGACCATCCACCGACGGGTGTTCTTGGAGAACTCATCGATGCGGTCGCTCGACTCCTTCTCATCGGAGAGCACGATGGTGACCGGCTCGCCGCAAATGTCCTCGAGAATGACGGCGTAGGCACGTGCGGCGGTCTGGTCGGTGGCAATGACGAGACCACCGGCATCCGGAATGCCGTGCCGCACCTCGGTCAGGCGAGAGTTCGCGGCGCGCAATACCGACGGAATCCATTGCCCGGTGGGCTCGAGCGCGGTGCGCCAGGCCTGGCTGGTGATGTCCTTGGTATTGCCCTCGCCGAGCTTGGCTTCCATTTCATCACCGGCCCTGGTGCGCCACTTCATGTGCCCGGCGTAAACCATGAACATCACCGGGCGAACCACGCCATCGGCGAGGGCGCGCCCATAGCCGTAGGCATAATCGCTCTGCGACATGCGAATGCCGTGCTTGTCCGGCAGGTAACTGACGAAGGGGATCGGTGAAGTATCCGAGCGAAACGGCGTCCCGGTCAGCGAGAGGCGCCTGGTAGCCGGGCCGAAGGCCTCGCGGATCGCGTCGCCCCAGCTCAGGGCGTCTCCCCCGTGGTGAATCTCGTCGAGGATGACAAGGGTGCGACTCGACTCGGTGAGCTGCTTGTGCAAGGCGGCGCGAGCGGCTACCTGCGCGTAGGTCACGACGACCCCGTGATAGTGGCTGCCGTAGCTGCGATCGGCGTTCTTAAACATTGGATCAAGACGGATCCCTGCGCGCGCTGCGGCGTCCGCCCACTGATTCTTGAGATGCTCGGTCGGCGCCACTACCGTGATGCGATCAATCGTGCGTCGGGAGCGCAGTTCCGCAGCCAGTCGCAAGGCGAAGGTGGTCTTGCCTGCGCCCGGTGTAGCCGCGGCCAGAAAGTCCCGAGGTTCGTGCACGAAATAGGCTTCCAGAGCTTCAGCCTGCCAGGCACGCAGCTTGCCGGCCGTACCCCAGGCCGCGCGTTCGGGGAATGACGGCGATAGGTGTTCGGCTGCACTTGTTCCCTGCGCGGGACCGAAAACCGATGGAGTATTCACTTCTTACAAATCTACCAAAGCCCACCGACGTTCGCGTTCGCACCGGTCGGTTCGACCCAAGACTGGGAGTTCCGACAGAATGGATCGATGACGAAGCAACAGCATCCATGGTCGCGCTACGTCGCTCTTGGCGATTCGTTCACCGAGGGCATTGGCGATCCTGAACAGCAGAGCCCCGGCGGGCATCGTGGCTGGGCAGATCGGGTTGCCGAGATCCTTAGTGACGGTACCGACGATTTCGCCTATGCCAACCTCGCGGTCCGTGGCAAACTTCTCCGGCAGATTGCCGATGAACAGATCGAACCTGCCCTCGCGCTACGACCCGACCTGATCACCATCTCGGCTGGCGGTAACGACGTGATTCGACCAGGGACCGACCCTGATTCCATCGCAGCGCGCTTGGACGCGGCGATTTCCCGGCTGACGCACGATGGCGCGACAGTCGTGCTGTTCACCGGCGCGGATGTGGGCTTCTCCCCTGTTTTTCGCAGCATTCGCGGTAAGGTCGCCATCTACAACGAAAACATTCGGGCGATCGCCACCAAGTACGACTGCATCGTGGCCGACATGTGGCAGTTGACCGAGATTCAAGACCCTCGCATGTGGGCTCCGGACCGGCTGCATCTCAACGCTCTCGGACATCACACGGTCGCGCGCATGGTGCTGCAGACCCTCAACGTGACGAGTTCCCTCGCACCGAGCGAACCGGAACCCATGCCGGGCACCACGTGGCGTCAGGCGCGAACGGAAGACCTTGTCTGGGCGCGGGAATACCTTGTGCCCTGGGTCCTGCGCCGGGTGCGCCACCAATCCTCCGGCGACCACGTTCTGCCCAAACGACCAGACGCCGGCCCTTTCACCCTGCCTCCGGTTTGACCGCTTGTGCCGACGCCGTACGTTCCGGATTAGATGAGTCCGGAGGGGGTGAGTCGGGATGGCGCGGCGAGGTCAGCCGGCGGCGAGCTCGCCGGGGTTTCCCATGCGCCAGGCCGGTCCGGGATCCGCGAGGGTGAGCTGCAATTCAAGCGGCACGGTCACCGTAGTCGGCGATGTGGTACCGATCGTGAAGGACACCTCGCCAACCTCGTCGCCGGCCCGGCCGAGTTGCACGTCCTTGGCCGTAGCGGTGCCCGCGATCGGCGAGTCCGACCAGACCAGAACGGATGCCGCCCGCTCGGCGACGATGTCGCTCACGTCACCCCACGGTGTCGTGTAGCTGCCGAACACGGCGCCTTCTTCGGCCAGGACGACCTCGTGAAAGCCAGGCTGGACGCTCTCGATCAGCGCGGCAATCGCAGAATTGAGCTCGGCGTGAGTGTCCCCCCCGAGAACAACACCGACAAGGGTGACCGCGTGGGTGCCGATAGTGAAATCGGTCGAGAACAACAGGCAGGCACCGGCGACATCCGTTGTGCCCGTCTTGATGCCGTCGACGCCATCGCGGCCGAGCATCTTGTTCGTGTTGATAATAGTTCCGATGACCGGCAGGACCGCCGACGGGAGAGCGACGATTTCGGCGAGGGCCGGATGGCCGACGACGAGCTTGCCGATCTCTACCAAGTCGGCCAGGCTGCTCACGCTCGACGCGGAGAGACCGCTCGTATCCGCGATCCTGGTCTGGGTCAGGGTCTTGTCGGCCAGCCAGGTTTTCGCCGCTGCCAGGTAGTTGTCCACCGATCCGTACGCCCACACCGCGAGGGAAGACGCATAGTTGTTGGCCGACGGCAGCAGCATTGCCTCAAAAGCCTCACGTTGCGTGAGCACCATCCCCGAGACGACGGGTGCCACCGAACCGTTCTCGGCGAGCGCGTCGTAGTATCTGTCCACGTCGGCGTCGGTGAAGGTGATGTCGGGTCCGTCCTCGCCTGCACCGAGTGGCTTGGCCTCGAGGACGACCAGGGCTGTCACCATTTTTGCAATGCTCGCGATCGGCACCGTGTCTTCCTGGCCGGTCGAGGCCAGAACACCGGGGAAACCGACCGCGCCGATAGCACTCGCGCCGAAGGCCGGCCAGGCCGGTGCAGCCGCCGGTTGGGAGAGCTCGTTCGGCTGCAGGATCGACGCGGCGCTACCCGGTACGGGAGCCAGGTTAGTGGCGCCAACGTAGCCGATTCCGCCCAGTACGACGAGGAGAATGCTGAAGACGGCCAGTCTTCGGCGCCGGAGGAGGACACGCCGGGAGGGAGACATTCGTTCAGCCTAACTTCTTCGCGGCGCGCAGCCGGTCCGCCGAGTTCACGAGCGAATTCGCAGGGCGTAGAGCGCAACCGCGCTCGCCGAGGCGACATTGAGCGAGTCGACGCCGTGCAACATGGGAATCGTCACGACCGTGTCGGCGGCAGCCAAAGCGTGTTGGCTGAGCCCATCGCCCTCCGCGCCGAGGATGATGGCGAGCCGTTCGGGCGCCGCCTCGGCGAATACGTCGAGAGAGACCGCGTTGTCGGCCAGCGCCAGGGCGGCCAGGTGAAACCCCGCGGCGTGCAACAGCGGGGTGGCCACGCTCCACTCCGGCAGGCGAGTCCACGGTACCTGCAGCACCGTGCCCATGCTCACGCGCACACTTCGCCGGTAGAGCGGGTCCGCGCAGCGTGGGGTGATCAGCACGGCATCGGCACCGAGCCCGGCAACCGAACGAAAAATGGCGCCGACGTTCGTGTGGTCGACGATGTCTTCAAGGATCACAATGCGGCGGGCACTCGTCAGCAGCGCTTCGACCGGTTCCAGCGCCGGACGGTGCATGGCGGCGAGCGCTCCGCGGTGCAGGTTGTAGCCGGTGAGCTGCTCCAGCACGCCGGGCTCACCCACGTAAACCGGCACGTCGGGCCAGTCGACCAGCAAACGCGCGGCGTCCGGCATCCACTGTTCCTGAATCAGCAGGGACCGGGGCCGATGCCCGGCGTTCAGCGCCCGCGCGATCACCTTGGGTGACTCAGCGATATACAACCCGCCGGCCGGTTCGAGAACCCGTCGGAGGGCGACATCGGTCAACCGCGAATAGTCGGCGAGACCCGCACTGGACAGGTCGGTAATGCGGGTGATCTGCACGAAGTAGTGCCTTCCGACTCGAGTGACTGACCTCAAGCCTGACAGGTAGGTAGTCAAACAGGAAAACAGACGAGTTTAGAATCAGGTAACGGGTATTTTGTTCAGCTCGTCCGCCCATCTCTGCGTGAAAGGAGCACCGGTGACAGCCGACTCGGCCCTGCCCACCGAAACGGCGCCTGGCGACGCGCTCGAACCTACCGGCGCTCCCGATGCCGCCGCTGTGCTCGCCTCGGCGGTCGCCCTCGATTCTGAGCGGGCAGTGGATGCTGTAGCCACCCTGCTGCGCGGCAAGCGCGCCGCCGTCCTCACCGGTGCCGGCCTCAGCACCGATTCCGGCATTCCGGACTATCGCGGCGCCGGGGCGCCGATCCG
The DNA here is from genome assembly GCF_004403345.1 of Cryobacterium lyxosi. Lineage (NCBI taxonomy): Bacteria > Bacillati > Actinomycetota > Actinomycetes > Micrococcales > Microbacteriaceae > Cryobacterium > Cryobacterium lyxosi. The sequence goes on along the minus strand of NZ_SOGT01000011.1, from coordinate 270,754 downwards.
CACTCCAATGACCTTTCAGACCTTCGTCGCCGATGAACGATCGCGCAAACGCTACTGGGCTGGCAGCCATTTGGGCTGGCGAGTGTTCCGCCAGGCTGAACCCAACCTCGGGCATCGCTCGCTGGTGCAGTTGGAAAACGCCGGTGCCATCGCCGGCATCATCACCCAGAACGTAGATGGCCTGCATACCCGCGCCGGCTCACTCCATGTCGTCGAACTGCACGGCTCCCTCGACCGGGTGATCTGTCTCGCCTGTGGCCAGGCGTTCGGCCGGGACAGCATCGCTGCCAGGCTCGAAACGGACAATCCCGTGCTCCGCCACCCGGAAAGCATCCGCATAGCTCCCGACGGCGATGCCGACGTGGGAAATATCGATGACTTCGTCGTGCCGAACTGCACGGTGTGCGGGGGCATGCTCAAGCCAAACGTTGTCTTTTTCGGTGAGCTCGTTCCCACGGAAACATTTCTCGAGGCATCCGCTGTGATCCAGGGCGCCGACGCCCTCGTCGTGGCAGGATCTTCGCTGGCCGTCAACTCCGGCATCCGCCTGGTGGAACAGGCTCGCCGGCGCAGGCTGCCCATCATTGTCATCAACCGCGGCGTCACCAAGGGTGATGGGCGTGCGCTGCACAAACTCGAAGCCGGTACCTCCGAAACCCTCGCCGCCTTGACCGAACGACTGCTGGGTTGACCGTTCGTGTCCGCCCGGCGAAGCACCAATCCGACTGGTGAATCACGCACGACCGTTTTCTCCATCGTGCGCCACGGCCAGACCGATTGGAATCTGCACCACCGGATTCAAGGTCGCACGGATATCCCGCTCAACGCTGCTGGGCGGGCTGAGGTGGTTGCAGCGGCGGCGCGCCTGCGGACCCGACACTGGAATGCGATAGCGACCAGCCCGCTGCTGCGCGCCGCTGAATCGGCCACAATCATTGCCACCGAACTCGGACTGGACGAACCCGTCGTGATTCCCACCCTGACCGAACGTCACCATGGGGCCATCGAGGGGCTCACCTTCACTGAACGCCAGCACCGGTTTCCCGACGGGGTGGCCGTTCCTGGCCTCGAAACCCGCCGCGACGTCGTCGACCGAGTACTCGCAGCGCTGGCGGGATTGGCCGCCGGGCGCGCCGGGCAATCCGTTCTGATACTGAGCCATGGCGGCATCATTGGTGCGTTGCTGCGTCACCTCACCGACGGCGACCGCCCGCGTCACGGCGAGTTCATTGCCAATGGTTCGGTGCACGATTTTCGATGGGAGAATGATCAGCTATCACTGACCCATTTCGATGCGACGATCCGATCGCCCGGCGATCGTGGTGAGGCTGTCGCGCCGCCGTTGCCCTGACCCTGCGAGGTCTGGCCGTGCGGAGTTGCCGTGTCGGAGACAATGGCACAGTCTCCCGTTCCGGGACGTGAAATGACGAGTCGCGGCGCCCGCTACGCGCTGGGTTTTGTCCCCTCCAACACCCCGAGCAGCGTGCGGGCCGACGCCGCCCAGGTGAACCGAGCGGCCTGCTCGATCGAGAGAGCGGATCGCGCTTCCCACTCCCCCGGAAGCGCCAGGCGACGCACGGCTGCCGCGATTGCGTCAGCACTGCGCGGATCGAAGTACAGCGCGGCAGCTCCGCCGATCTCACGAAAGATCGCAATATCACTGACCACGACGGGAATGCCGAGGCTCATCGCCTCAACCAGGGGAATTCCGAAACCCTCATCGAGTGAGGCGGTCACGAGCGCCGTCGCCGAGCGCACCAGGCGGTGATACTCCTCATCGGTCACCCCATCATGAAAGACCAGCCGGGCTTGCGTTGCCAAACGGGTCAGCCGTGTTCGTTCCGTCGCCGAAACCCGGCTGAGCAGGTGCAGTTCGTGGTCTGGCAGGTCAGCGAGAGCCTTGACCAGCGTGTCCAGGTTCTTGTACGGCATGAACGACCCCATGTAAATCAGGCGAGTCGTTTCCGGGATACTCCGGTGGGTAGGGGCGCCGGGAACGGGGTCGGCGGCGTTCGGCACCACGGTGACCGGCCGCCGGGTGAGGTGATGCTCGTTGATCAGTGAACGGGTGGTTTCGGAAACGGTCACAATGCCGTCGGCGCCGTTCAGCAGCATCCGTTGTGGCCACCAGGAGAGGTGGTAGGCGCGCCAGAGCAACCGGATCAACGGTGGGAGGTCGTGCGGGGGTGTGCGATTGCGGTAATAGATGAGATCGTGCACGGTCAGAAATAACCGGTATTTGCGGCCCCAGGAGCCCATGGTCTGCATGGGGCTGAAGACGACGTCGGGCTGCAGCCGATTGACCGTGAGGGCGATGAGTGGTTCGAGCAGACTGGTCGGGGCACGCACGAGCTGCCACGGCAGGGCGGGTAGCATCTTCAGCTGGCGGTGGTCACTGATCAGCATGGTGAGCGGATGCAGTCGGCCCAGTTCGGTGGCCAGGCCAGCGGTGTATCGGCTGATGCCGTCGTGGTGATCCAGACGCACGTAGCGGCAGTCGACGACGATTCTCATGCTGGTCGGTCCTCCGCGAGAAATTCACGGATGAACGCGGCGGCCGGTTTCGGCTTCTCGTAGTGGATGAGGTGGCCGACCCCGTTGATGACCCGCAGCGTGGCGTTCGGAAACAGCGACTGCAGTCGGTACTGCGCGGTCAGCGGCGTGATGTCGTCTTTGTCGGCCGCGATCAACAGCGTGGGCTGCCGGATGCGCGCAGCGAACTCGCTCACGTCATGACTGACCGAAGCGGCGAACGCCTCCATCACGACTCGACGGTTGGCGAAGACGCTGAAGTAACGGTCGTGCTGGTTGTGAATCCAGCGCCGCAGGCCCGGATCACGCGTCTTGGCCATGCTCACGCTCATGATGCGCACGATGGCTCGGTTCTGCAGCAACGCATAGCCCCAGCGATCCGGCAGGCTCGCAGCCGTCCAGTAGTAGAACACGGCCAGTCGGGTCAGCACACCGCGCGGCCCGGACAGTGCGGGCGCGGCGATCGGGTTGACCAGGATGACGTCGTGCGTCACCAGTCCGTCGGCCACGGCCGCAGCGACCACGATCGAGCCGAACGAGTGGCCCAGCACGACCAACCGCCCCGCCGGGGCCAACACCTGGACAAATTCCTGAAGCCAGTCGACGTATGCTGCCAGCGAGTGCACGCCTCCGGGCAGCGGCGCTGATCCACCGAAACCGGGCAGGTCGGGTGCCACTATACGCAGGTCAGCCGGGTTTGCGCCGTCGCCCAGCAGTTCGGCCACGACCAGTTGCAGACCGTGGTGATCGCCCCGAAACCCGTGAACGAGTAGAAGGGTTGTCGGTGCGTTGGGGTTGCCGTAATCCCAGTACCGCGTGTCTGTGCGCTGATGGTCCGTGCCGGGAACGGATGCGGTGACCTCACGCACGGGGAGGCGCTGTAAAAGCTTGTCGTAGGCAGAAGAAACGATCACCGGCCCTAGTTTAGACGCGACACTTATTCAAGGCTGGACGTGCACCGGGGTGGCCGATCTAGACTCAAGCCATCGAACGCATCGAGAGAGCCCTTTTGCGAGGAAGGAAGGAAAGCCGTGAGCTTTACCGCACCCATTCAGCTGCCCGGTTTGGCCCTCGATCCGCGGTGGTATCGCCGCGCCGTCTTCTATGAGGTGATGGTTCGGTCGTTCGTCGATAGCAATGCCGACGGCTCCGGAGACCTGGCGGGCCTCGTATCGAAGCTCGACTACCTGCAGTGGCTCGGCATCGACGCACTGTGGATTCCACCGTTCTTCAACTCACCGTTGAAAGACGGTGGCTACGACGTGGCCGATTACCGCACGATTTTGCCGGAATTCGGTACCCTCGAGGAATTCAAAGACCTCGTGACCAAAGCGCACGAACGTAATATGCGCATCGTGATCGATTTCCCACTGAACCACACGTCCGACCAGCACGAATGGTTCCAGCAATCCCGTGAGGACCCTGAAGGGCCCTACGGAGATTTCTACGTTTGGAGCGACACTGACGAGCGGTACCCCAACATTCGCATCATCTTCACTGACACCGAGGAATCGAACTGGGCCTTCGACCCAGTGCGTCGACAGTTCTTCTTCCACCGGTTCTTCTCACACCAGCCCGACCTCAATTTTGAGAACCCGGCCGTGCAGGAAGCAATTTTTGATGTCATACGGTTCTGGCTCGATCTTGGTGTCGATGGCTTTCGCCTGGATGCGATTCCGTACCTGTTCGAGTCCGAAGAGGGCAACGGTGAGGGCGAGCCGCCCACCCACGAGTTCGTCAAACGGCTGCGTGCCCTGGTCGATCGGGAATATCCCGGCCGAGTCATGATCGCCGAAGCCAACCAATGGCCGCGCGAGGTTGCCGCGTTCTTCGGCACCGACGATGAACCGGAATGCCACATGGCCTTCGATTTTCCGGTGATGCCGCGAATCTTTTACTCCCTACGCTCCCAGCAGGCCAACGAACTGGTGCGCGTACTCTCCGAAACGACCGACATTCCTCATGGTGCCGGCTGGGGCGTGTTTCTGCGCAACCACGACGAGCTCACCCTCGAAATGGTCAGCGAGGAATACCGCCAGGCCATGTACGGCTGGTATGCCTACGACCCACGAATGCGCGCCAACATCGGCATTCGCAGACGACTGGCACCCCTACTCGATAACTCCCGAGCGGAACTCGAGCTAGCCCATGCCCTGCTTTTTGCCCTCCCGGGGAGCCCGTTTCTGTACTACGGCGACGAGATCGGCATGGGCGACAATATCTGGTTGCCCGACCGGGATAGCTCCCGTACCCCGATGCAATGGACCCCTGATCGCAATGCCGGTTTCTCCGATGCCGACCCCGGCAAGCTATTCCTACCAATCGTGCAGTCTCTCGTCTACAACTTCACGCAGACCAATGTGGAGTCACAACTCGCCCAATCCGGTTCGCTTTTGCACTGGATTCGCAATGTGATCCACGTGCGCAAGGCGCATCCAACCTTCGGGCTTGGCGCGATCCGCGTGCTCACGACCAACCACGAATCCGTACTCGTATTCATCCGCAACTATGCGGGCTCCGGTTCTATGTTCGGCGACCAGCCGGAAACCGTGATGTGCGTGTTCAGTTTCTCGCACAACCCGGTCGCGTTCACGATCGATGATGTCGACATGGCCGGGACGCGGCTGTACGACTTATTCGGCGGCGCAGTCTTTCCCAGTTTCAATGAAGAAGGCTCACTCACCCTTACGCTCGGGGCGCAGAGTTTTTATTGGTTGCACTGCGGCTGACCACGTTGGCCGTTCGCCGGCCCGATCGTGACGAACTCCGGGTGAACGTTCATTGTCGCGATCGTGTGCACAACGTATCCTTGGCGTAGCATGCCATTCAAAGCCTGGAGGCCGGTCGTGGCTACATGGACTAGTACCGAAGACGGTGTCGAGAACGCTGCCCTGTGCGCCCACTTTCTTGAGGCCTTACCCGTGAACGGCGCCGCCGTCTCGGTTTTCGTCGGTGCGGTACCCGAGGCGGTCGTCTGTGCCACCGATCGCCTCGCCGCTCGGCTCGACGAACTGCAGTTCGATCTCGGCGAGGGACCTCGTTGGGAAGCGGCCCGTACGCGACTTCCCGTTTTGGAACCTCGGGTACAAGAGGTAGAGCATCCGTTGTGGCCGGTCTTCCACATGGCCCTGATGGACACGACGGTCAAAGCGCTCTACGTCTTCCCGCTTACTCTCGGCGCGCTCAATGTCGGTATCGTCGAGCTGTACAGCACAACCACGGGAGCACTTGATCGCACGGACCGCGCAAAAGCTTTGGTACTGGCCAACGAGGCCGCCTGGAATCTGCTCGACCATCTGCTTCAAGTGCAGGAGGCCGCTACCGACGAAACATCGTTGACGTCTCAAGCCTCCGCGGAGTCCCCACTGTCACGCCGGGAAATTCATCAGGCCACCGGGATGGTGTTGGTGCAGATGAACGTCACACCGACGGATGCCCTGCTGCTACTGCGCGCGCACGCCTTTTCCCACGGTAAAACAGTGCGCGCCATTGCAGGCGACGTGGTTGCACGGCGCCTGCAATTCAGCCCGGAAGCTGAAGGCCTGTGAAATACGCCGCTGCAAATTGATTCGACGGAAATCGACTCGGACACATTCACTCGGTATAGCTGACATATTGTCAGTAAAAGTTCTAGAATCCTTCCATGATCACCATGGCTCGCGCCTCACTGGTGAGCGCCGCTTTCATAAAGTTGACGGACACTCTCGTGGGCGAATATGACGTTCTCGACGTACTCCATACCCTGGTTGAGTCGTGCGTCGAAGTGCTCGACGCCACCGCGGCTGGTCTGCTGTTGGCCGACCCGAGTGGAGAATTACAGGTCGTGGCTTCGACGAGCGAAGAGAGCTACCTCGTGGAGGTTCTGCAACAGCAGGCTGGCGCGGGTCCGTGTGTGGACTGCTATCTCACCGGCACAGTCGTCACTCTGGGCGACATCGCAGCATGTCAGGACACCTACCCAGACTTTGCAGCCGCCGCGTTGTCTCAGGGATTTCACTCAGTGCACGCCATTCCAATGCGGGTGCACCATCGCACAATCGGTGCGCTCAACCTCTTTCGCTCTGACACCGGTGACGTCACCCCCGAAGACGCCGCGATCGGCCAGGCCCTGGCCGATGTCGCGACTATCAGTATTTTGCAGGAACGTACCGTGTACGAAGACGCCGTCGTCAATGAACAGTTGCAGCGCGCACTGAACAGTCGCATTCTGATCGAACAGGCCAAGGGAGTCATCGCCCAGGTCAGCATGGTCAACATGGACGAAGCCTTCAAACGACTGCGAGCGGATGCTCGGGCGAACAATCACACCATGCGTGAAAGTGCTGAAAACGTCATCAACCGAAGTGTGCACCTCTAATTCCACTCTGGACCCACGTTCCCCGGCATGCCAAAGCAGAGCACCAGCTGGTGCAGCGGAACGTGTCGGCGGTCGCCCCTAGGGTGGAAGTATGAGCACTTGGAGCGATCATCTCGCTGTATTCGACCTTGAAACTACCGGCATCGATGTAGAAACGTGTCGCATCGTGTCGGCCACTGTCGCCGTTATCGACGCCAGCGGTACGGCCGTGGAGCGCATCGATTGGCTGGTCGATCCGGGCATCGAGATTCCGGTCGGCGCCACCAACGTGCACGGAATCACAACAGAGCATGCCGTGGAGCACGGTCGCATGGCAGCCGAGGCTGTGGCCGAGATCGTCGGTGCACTTCGTGGTCACCTGAGCGACGGCCTACCGATTGTGGCCTACAACGCCCCCTACGACCTCACCCTGCTCGACCGCGAAGCCCTGCGCTATGGCATCGCTCCCCTGATCTCTCCCAGCCCGGTCGTCGATCCTCTGGTCATCGACAAAGCCGTCGACAAGTATCGAAAAGGCAAGCGCACCCTCGAGGTCACGAGCGCGTTCTACGGCGTCAGCCTGGAAGATGCGCACGATGCCGGAGCCGATGCGATCGCCGCCGGTCGTGTCGCTCAGGCGATCCACCGGGCGCACGAAGGTGCTCTACCGACCACTCTCGACGAGATGCACGCCCTGCAGGTCACCTGGTATCGCCAACAGGCCCAAAGCTTTCAGGAGTACATGCGGCGCGGCCGCGACCCCGAGTTTCTAGCCGACACCGCCTGGCCCCAGCGTTGATTCGGTCAGCGTTGATTCGGTCAGCGTTGCACAGGTAGTCGGTGACCGGGTAGTTGCTGACCAAGTAGTCGGTAGCTGGGTAGTCGGTGACCAGAAAAATTATTTGAGCCGAAATCGCTGAATTGGCCCCAATATTCAACTCGGAGACCTAACAAAAAAGCGACCAGCCGAAGCTGGTCGCTTTTTTGTTTCGCGCTAGGGAGTTCGTAAAAAAACCTGGTGTTATTTGCCGAAGCCCTTGTAGCGCGAGTTGAACTTCTCGACGCGGCCGGCGGAGTCCATGATGCGCTGTTTGCCCGTGTAGAACGGGTGCGATTCGGAGGAGATTTCCACGTCGATGACCGGGTACGTGGTTCCGTCTTCCCACTCGATGGTCTTCTTGCTCGAGACCGTCGACCGGGTCAGGAAGGTCGCACCGGAGGCGAGGTCGCGGAACACGACGGCAGAGTATTCGGGATGAATGTCAGACTTCATGAAGATTTCCTTTTGCACTTCTGGTGAACAGACTTGTAACTGGTCACAGTGCTGTTCGATTGTTGGGCACCGCTCGACGCATACTCAAAGGACGACGACAAGCTGGTTGGCCTGATGGCCAGCCCCTTACTTTAGCAGACCTTGCTTTCACTAAAAGAGCCTGGGAGTTGAAGTCGTCGTGTCGCGGCGTTCTGTTTAGACAGCGCGCGCCGCGAAGCGGCCGTCGGTCTCTATGAGTTCGATATTCAGGCCGAACGTTTCGCTCAGAGCCGTCTCGGTGAGTGCGGTGCCGATCGGCCCGGCCGAGACGATCTTGCCGCCGGACAGAAGTAGCACGTGGGTGAATCCAAGTGGAATCTCTTCAACGTGGTGGGTGACCATGATGATGGCCGGTGAGTTGGGTTCCTGAGCGAAGCCGCTGAGAAGCTGCAAAAGCGCTTCCCGTGCGCCGAGGTCGAGGCTCGCAGCAGGCTCGTCGAGTAAGAGAATTTCCGGGTCGGTCATGACGGAGCGGGCGATCTGAACCCGCTTCTGTTCTCCATCGCTCAGGGTGCCGAATTCGCGCTCGGCAAGATGATCGAGATTCCATTCCTGCAATACGCGCTGAGCGCGTCGTTCATCGATGGTCTCGTATTCTTCATTCCACCGGCCGGTTACCGAATAGGCCGCAGTCATGACTACGTCGAGTACCTTCTCTTTGGCGGGAACTTTCCGTGCCATGGCCGTCGAGGCAAACCCGATTCGGGGCCGCAGCTCAAAGACATCCGTTCCGCCCAGCGTCTCATCGAGTACCTCGGCCTGACCGGCCGACGGATGCATGAAAGCTGCGGCAATCTGTAACAGCGTGGTCTTGCCAGCCCCGTTCGGGCCGAGGATGACCCACCGCTGGTCGTCGTCGACACTCCAATTCACTGAGTCGAGGATGGTAGTGCCACCCCGGACGACCGAGACGTCGGTGAAATGCAAAACGTTGACCATATAGCCATGCTATCGGGCGGCGCCGACGCACAAATACGCCGGGCTCGACCTAAGACTGAGACCGGCACCACCGACGGCTTGGGTCACAGTAGAGACGCATAGATCTCCCGGGTGCGGGTGGCGATTTGGCTCCAGCCGAACTCGTGCTCGGCGCGCAGACGACCAGCGCGTCCCATTTCAGCCGCTCGAGTCGGATCGCTCACCACCTCGGTCAGGATGCGGGCGAGGTCAGCGACGAATTGGTCGGGATTCAACGGGGTGCCCGTGCCGTCGGTGAGCTGCTCAATCGGCACCAGACGTCCGGTTTGACCGTCGGCGACAACTTCGGGAATACCGCCGGTAGCGGTACCGACAACTGCCAACCCACAGGCCATTGCCTCGAGGTTGACAATTCCCAGTGGTTCGTAAATGGACGGGCACACAAAGACGGTGCCGTGCGTGAGAACCGCGGCGAGCTCTGGTTGGGCGAGAAGTCGGTTGATCCAGACGACCCCCGACCGTTCGCGCTGCAACGCCTCGACGCCAGCGGTCACTTCCGCCAGGATTTTTGGAGTGTCCGGCGCACCGGCACACAATACGAGCTGCACCTCTAACGGCAGCAACGCGGCGGCGCGTAACAGGTACGGCAGGCCTTTTTGCCGGGTGATGCGACCAACAAAGACGACAGACGGCCGCTCAGGGTCGATTCCCAGCTCCCGTACGACGTCGGCGTCGAGTCTGGGCTTCCAGCGGTCGAGGTCGATACCGTTGTACACGGTGTGCACTCGGCTCTCATCGAGTGCCGGGTAGCTGCGCAGAATGTCGCGCCGCATGCCGTCGCTGACGGCGATCACGGCATCTGCTGCCTCAAAGGCCGTTTTCTCGATCCAGCTGGAAACGCGGTAGCCGCCACCGAGCTGCTCGGCCTTCCACGGTCGCAGGGGTTCGAGGCTGTGGGCCGTGACGACGTGCGGGATTCCGTGCAGCATCTTCGCGAGGTGGCCGGCCGCATTGGCATACCAGGTGTGCGAGTGCACCAGATCGGCGTCAGCGGCGTCTTGTGCCATCTGCAGGTCAACGCCGAGGGTACCCAGGGTAGCGTTGGCGTTGGCCAGCTGTGCCGGAACGTCATAGGCAAAGGTGTCGGTGTCCGTGCGGGGTGCACCGAAGCAGCGCACCGACACGTCAATATCTTCGCGAAGTGCTCGCACGAGCTCCATCACGTGAACGCCCGCTCCCCCATAAATCTCCGGAGGGTATTCCTTGGTCATCAGATCCACTCGCATGGAGCAAAGGTAGCGCAGCAGAACCCGCCCCACATCCCGCCGTGCAACTCGAGCCGCACGGTTGGCCCTACTCTGTACACATGAAAGCCACGAAAATCTTTGGAATCGTGCTCGCCGGCGGTGAGGGAAAACGGCTGATGCCGCTAACCGAGGACCGGGCCAAGCCAGCGGTCCCCTTTGGGGGGCATTACCGCTTGGTGGATTTCGCCCTGTCCAACCTGATCAATTCGGGCCTCACCCAGGTCGTTGTGCTGACCCAATACAAATCACACAGTCTCGACCGCCACGTCTCCCAGACCTGGCATATGTCCGGTGGATTGTCTAACTCGTACATCGCCTCCGTGCCCGCTCAACAGCGTCTCGGCAAGCGTTGGTTCAGCGGCTCGGCCGATGCGATTCTGCAGAGCCTGAATCTCATTCACGACGAGAAACCCGACATCGTTGTCGTCGTGGGTGCCGACCACGTCTATCGCATGGATTTCAGCCAGATGATCGACGCACACATCGCTTCTGGCCTGTCGGCCACGGTCGCCGCGATTCGCCAGCCTATCGGCTTGGCCGATCAGTTCGGCGTCATTGAAGTGGATACCGCCACCCCTGATCGGATCTCCAATTTTCGTGAGAAGCCCAAGGATGCCGTTGGGCTTGCCGACGCCCCCCACGAGGTGTTCGCCTCGATGGGTAACTACGTCTTCAACACCGACGCCCTGATCGAGGCGGTGCTGCGCGATGGTGAACGTACCGATTCGAGCCACGACATGGGCGGTGACATCATTCCCGATTTTGTCTCCCGCGGCGAAGCCGGTGTATACGATCTACAACGCAATGTGGTACCGGGGTCAACCGATCGCGATCGGTACTACTGGCGCGATGTGGGAACGATCGACTCGTTCTTCGAGGCCCACCAGGATCTTATTTCGGCGCTGCCCGTGTTCAACCTGTACAACCACGAATGGCCGATATTCAGCATGCAGTTGAACTCGCCACCGGCTAAATTCGTGCGCGACGGCAAGGGCGCCCTGGGCACCATGATCGACTCGATTGTGTCGCTGGGTTGCGTCATTTCCGGCGCACACATCGAGCGCAGCGTTCTTGGGCCTTGGACCTCGATCGGGTCGGCTTGCGAAGTCATCGACTCGATCGTGTTTGACCGGGTGCAGATTCGACCCGATGCGATCGTGCGTCGTGCCATTCTCGACAAGGAAGTCATCGTCGAAGCTGGCGCCACGGTCGGTGTCGATCGTGATCGCGACCTCGCGCGCGGTTTCAGTGTGACCGAATCCGGTATCACCGTCGTCGGTAAGGGAGTGTTCGTTACTCCGTGATCCGCGCTACTGCACCACGCTTTCTGGTCGTGCTCGATGCAGACTCGACCCTGATTCAGGATGAGGTGATCGAACTGCTGGCGGATGCCGCCGGCTCGCGAGATCTCGTCGCCAACGTGACCGAGCGCGCCATGCGCGGCGAACTTGATTTCGCCGACAGCCTGCGCGAGCGAGTTTTGACCCTGGCGGGACTGCCCGACACCGTTTTCACCGAGGTGGGGCAGCGCATCCGCCCGACCGAGGGGGTGCAGGAGCTGATCGCCGGCATTCATGCTGCCGGCGGCCTCGTCGGCGTCGTGTCCGGCGGCTTTCACGAGTTGCTCGACCCCCTCGCAGCCGATCTCACAGTCGACCATTGGCGGGCGAACCGACTTGAAGTCGCAGCCGGCCGCCTGACCGGGCGGGTGCTCGGACCAATCATCGACGCCGAGGCCAAAGCGGTCGCCCTGCGCGAATGGGCGGCACATGAACGCATCGCCCTGTCGCAGACGGTCGCAATCGGGGATGGCGCCAACGACCTGCGCATGATGGATGCCGCCGGCCTCGCCGTCGCGTTCAACGCCAAACCACAGGTCAAGCGTGAGGCCGACCTCGTGATCGACCGGTGCGACCTCAGCCAGGTGCTGCCGTTGCTCGGCCTGCGCGGCTGACGAGGTCCGCGCCCCTCGATTATTTGCTCAGTGCCCCATTCCCAGGCCGCCATCGACGGGAATAACGGCACCGGAAATGTACCCGGCGTCATCGCTGGCGAGCCAAGTGACGACGCGAGCAACTTCCAATGGAGTGGCAAAACGGCCGGCCGGAATGTTGCGCTTGTAGTCCGCCTGTTGCGCTTCGGGAAGAGCAGCGGTCATGTCGGTTTCGATAAAACCTGGAGCGATGACGTTTGCAGTAATGCCGCGAGCACCAAGCTCGCGTGTGATCGAGCGGGCCAGGCCGATTAGCCCGCTCTTCGATGCCGAATAATTCACCTGTCCCGGTGACCCATAGAGTCCGACCACGCTGGAAATCAACACGATGCGACCGAAACGGGCCTTGAGCATGCCTTTGCTCGCCCTTTTGACCACGCGGAACGCTCCGTTGAGGTTCGTGTCGATCACCGACGTGAAATCATCATCGGACATACGCATAAGCAGGGTGTCACGGGTGATTCCGGCGTTCGCAACGACAACCTCAACCGGACCGTATGTCGCCTCAATCTCGGTATACGCGGCATCGATCGAAGCGGCATCGGTCACGTCGGCGCGCACGGTGAGGCTACCGGCCGGTCCGTGTCCAGACCGCGAAGTCACAGCGACGCGATGGCCCTGGGCGAGAAATTCCTCCGCGATGGCAAACCCGATGCCGCGGTTACCGCCGGTGACGAGCACTGTTCGAGCCGTTGTCATAAAGTTCCTCTTCTGTTGTTCACTCAGCTGCGGGCTGCCGGTGGAGAGTTTTACAAAATACCCGGCAGATTCAAGTTTAAGGCGTGCAAGAATCACGCCACACAGACGTAGGCTGGACAGAGCGGACTATTCCCCGCTGACTAACCCGATCACGAACCCGACGGACCCATGAAGCAGCAGTCGATCACTTCGCTCCCCGCCTCCCCAGAGGTTGAACGACGCAACCGGATGATCAAGTACTCCATTGCGATGGGTGTCCGTATCGTGTGCATTGTGCTGATGCTGTTCGTGCAGGGTTGGTGGCTGCTGCTCTGCGCCATCGGTGCGATCGTGCTTCCTTACTTCGCGGTCGTGGTCGCGAACGTGCACGTCGCGCCGCGCGGAGCCGAAGTATTACGGCCCGGCACCGTCGCAACGTACCGCAACACCGACGATGAGGCTCGGTAATTGCTCGCGCGGCCGCTCGGGGCGGTCCGATGATCGGGCTGGGCGCGCCCATGCACACGTCAACCTGCTCGCGCGCAGACTGCCGAAATGTAGGTCATTGGCGCCTAGATTGGCGCAACCCGCGCATCCACTCAACTGACCGCGTCAAAACTTGGTTGGCCTGCGACGACCATGTCGACTACCTGCGTGAATTTCTCGCCGCCCGTGATTTTCCTCTCACCGTAAGCCCGCTTGCGCTCGTCGGGCCAGAGCACGCTGGAGATGCGCAATGACGGGCTGGCAATTCGCCTTCAGCCGACGCTGGGCGGGGTATCTGGCACTCGCCATTCTCTTCGCCGTGGTGTGTTCCGGGCTTGGCGTCTGGCAACTCGCCCGGCGTGATGAAGCCCTCACCGAGCTGTTCAAGATCGAATCCAATTTTGACGCGAACCCCGTTCCCGTTGTCGAAGCGCTCCCCGACCTGACGTCCTTCGACGACTCCCAGAAGTGGATGCCGGTGAAGCTCACCGGCACCTACCTCATCGACGAGGAAATGCTCGCACGCAACCGCCCGCTCAACGTCAATCCGGGCTTCGAGGTGCTGACACCGCTACTGCTTTCCGATGGCACGATTTTCATCGTCAACCGCGGTTGGCTGCCGACCGGCCAGGAGCAGGATGCTCCCGACACCGTCCCGGCACCGCCGAGCGGAACCGTCACCGTCGTAGCCCGGCTCAAAGCCACCGAACCCGACCTGCCCGGTCGCACGGCGAGCGGTACCCAAGTGGCAACGATCAACCTCACGTCTATTGCCGAGCGGCTCAACGCGCCGACCTACACCGGTGCATACGGCCTCATGGACTCGGAAAGTCCCGCGGCGAACGAGAAACGCCCGATCGCTGTGGTCAAACCGGTCCGCGACGAGGGCCCCCACCTGTCGTATGCCTTTCAATGGTTTGTGTTCGGTCTGCTCGCCTTCATCGGCCTCGGCTGGGCACTGCGCGAGGAATACCGCAGCGTGAATGCCGAAGATCCAGAAGAACGCGCACGCGCCGATGAGCGTGCCCGCAAGCGGGCGGCAAAACCGCGCGACGACGCGGAAATTGAAGATGCGCTGCTCGACCGCCAACTGACCTAAGTCAAAAGAAGCGTCAGGCGACGTCGCGGCGGTCCTGCGGGCTTTTCGCTGGACCCTGACGTCCCCCATGGGCGCCTAGCGCGAGAAGTCCACGGTAGACCTCGAGCAGCGACGCGGCCGACCGGGTCCATTTCAGGCCGAGTGCGTGCTCCCGCGCCGCCACCGAAAGCTGCCGCGCCCGCTGCGGATCGGTCAGTAGATGAGCGATCGCCTCGGCCCACACCAGTGGTTCACGCGACTCCAGGACCAGGCCGGTCACCCCGTCAGCAACGGCTTCACGTAGGCCGCCGGAGGCTGCGGCGATGACGGGCACACCGCTCGCGGCAGCTTCAAGAGCAACGAGCCCGTAGGTTTCCGAGTGAGACGGCACGAGCACGAGCCGGGCGCCCCGAAACAGGGCGGTCATATCAACCCGGGACTGTGGACCGATCAGCCCCAGCTGATCAGCGAACCCGACCCGCTCGGCGATCGCCCGCAATTCGTCGACGTAGCCGTCGTAGTCGGCCGAAGCCGCGCCTGCGACCAGGAGAGCCGGACGAATGGCCGCCGGCACGGCCGCAACCGCGGCAATGGCCAGGTCGATGCCTTTGAGTGGTTGCAGACGCGCTGCGACGAGAACGTAACCACGGTCATCGACTGGTGCCGCCAGATCAAGCGGCACGCGCGGTGAGAACATGCTGCTGTCGACACCGGGCGAAACAACAACCGTGCGTTGCGCAGCACCGCCCAGTCGACCAGTGATCGTCGCCGCCTCGGACGCACTGATTGCGACGAGTGAATCCGATTCACGGGCCAGCCACGCCTCGCCGAGCATCCGTCCTGGCGATTCGGAACGTTCCCCCGCTGAGAGCGGCGTTAAATCGTTGGCAGCGATGCTGTGGAAGCTTTGTACGTGCGGTACGCCCCACCCCCTGGCTACCGGCAAAGCGGCCATGCCGGAAAACCAGTGATGCGAGTGGACGATGTCCCAGGGCGGTCGCGCCGCCAATTGGGTCGAAAACTCCTCGATCCAATGTTCGTGGTCGCCCTTGTGCAGTGCAGTTGCCGGACCAGCGTCAAGAAACTCCAAAGTCACACCGGGTAGGAGCTGCATCGTCGTCGGCTGCTTGGCCGCCGAACGGCGGGTCAGAATGGTCACGGAGTGACCGAGACCTGCAAGAGCTTCGGCTTGATGTCGTACGACGACGTTCATACCGCCAGCATCGCCGGCACCGGGATCAGCACCCGGTGAAGTATGCAGGCACACCAGCGCGATGCGCAGCGATCTGTCGAGGGACAACACACGCCCTTCCTGTGAATCGAATCCGATGAGGCGACGCCGAATTAAAGAATCAGTTAGGACAGCTCGATGAGGTCGAGATAATCCTTGTTCCAGTGGTCTTCCGTACCCTCGGGCATGATCAACACGCGCTCCGGGTTAAGGGCCTGCACTGCGCCCTCATCATGGCTCACGAGTACAACAGCACCCGCGTAGTGCGCAAGAGCATCAAGAATTTCCTCGCGGCTGGCCGGGTCGAGGTTGTTAGTCGGCTCGTCTAGTAGCAGCACGTTGGCACCGGAGACGACGATCATGGCCAAGGCAAGACGGGTCTTCTCGCCGCCGGACAGCACACCGGCTGGCTTGTTGGAGTCGTCACCGGTAAACAGGAACGAGCCCAGTACCCGACGGGCTTCCATCTCGGTGATGCTGGGCGAGGAGGAAACCATGTTCTCGAGCACGCTGCGTGTGACGTCGATCGTTTCATGTTCCTGCGCGTAATAGCCGATCCGTAGCCCGTGCCCGGGTTCGATCGAGCCGGTGTCGGACTCGTCGACACCGGCAAGCATGCGCAAGAGGGTGGTCTTTCCGGCCCCGTTGAGGCCGAGGATGACAACCTTGGAGCCGCGGTCGATCGCAAGGTCGACGGCGGTGAAGATTTCCAGGGAACCGTAGCTCTTGGACAGGTCCTTGGCCATCAGCGGGGTTCGACCACACGGTGCCGGCTCGGGGAAGCGCAACTTGGCGACGCGTTCCACGGCGCGCACGGCGTCGAGCCCGGAGAGAAGCTTCTCGGCTCGAGCAACCATCTGGTGGGCAGCGGCGGCCTTGCTGGCCTTAGCGCCAAACCTGGCAGCCTGAAGCTGCAGGGTTGAGGCCTTTTTCTCGGCGTTGGAGCGTTCCTTCTTACGACGGTCGGCATCCGCCGTGCGCTGCAGCAGGTAGTTCTTCCAGTTCATGTTGTAAATGTCGATCATCATGCGATTCGCATCAAGGTAGAAGACGCGGTTGACCGTCTCTCCGACAAGCTCGATGTCGTGGCTGATGATGATGCAGCCGCCCTTGTAATTCTTCACAAACTCGCGCAGCCAGGCCACCGAGTCGGCATCGAGGTGGTTGGTGGGTTCATCGAGAATCATCATCTCGGCGGCCGAGAACAAGATGCGGGCCAGTTCGATGCGGCGACGCTGACCACCGGAGAGGGTACTGAGGGCCTGGTCGAGGATATGGTCGGGCAGTTTCAAGTTGCTCGCGATCGATGCGGCTTCAGCCTCAGCGGAATAACCGCCCAAACCGTTGAACTCATCCGTCAGGCGACCATACTTTTTCATGGCGGCGGCGCTGATCTTGGGATCGGGGTCAGCCATGGCCAAGCTGGACTCGTGCATGCCGAGGGCAATGGTGCCGAGGCCGCGCGCGTCCAGAATGCGGGTGCGGGCGAGCATGGTCGGGTCACCCGCACGGGGGTCCTGGGGCAGGTAGCCAATTTCACCGGAATGGCTGATCGAACCCTTGGTCGGGTTGGTCTCCCCCGCGAGCGTCTTCGTCAGGGTCGTCTTGCCCGCGCCGTTACGACCGACGAGGCCGATCTTGTCGCCGCTCGCGACGCGGAAGTTGACGCCCTCCATGAGCACGCGGGCTCCAACGCGGATTTCGAGATCTTGCACGTTGAGCACAGCGATAGTCCATTCGAGGTGTGTTTACGGATGTGAAGTGTGGGTGGGCCAAAGCGGTCCAACTCACTAGTATATTTGCCTTCAGGCTGTGCTCGGCACATGGAGGCCTAGAGCAAAGCGGCCAGAAGCGATTTTTCGAGCCAGTTCAGGTACGCTTCGGTCGACCACCCCAGGGACAGTACGAGGGTGCGGAAGGTGTGGGGATGGGCCAGCGCCCACATCGTCGCCGCCGCCTCATGGTCACTCATCCCCCCGCTATAGATCAGGCCCGCGCGCAGGCCGCGCTTCTCTCGCAGTGCAGCTGCCACCTCACCAAAGCCGTGCAGCCGGGCCGCGTCACGCTTCTGCTCGAATTCCCCCACATCGGGATCGACCACGGCCGCTTCGCTGACGATGCGCAAAATTCCCGAAGTGCGTTCATTCACCAGTGCGCTCGACCGCGCCACAATCCGAATAACCTCGGTTGCCGTGCGCGCCGCGGCAATGCGTTCCCGTGTGGCCCCCGACAGCAGTGCCGGCGCCCCCGGTTCTGCAGCGACTCGATCGAGCACCGCCGCCAACAGTTCGGCCTTCGACCCCACCGAATTGTAGATGGTCTGCACAACCACGCCAGCCTCCCCCGCGATTGCCGACACCGATGTGCCAACATACCCGCGCTCGAGCATCAACTTTCCCGCCGCCATTACGATCTCAGCCCGCGTGCTCGCCGCCTGGGAAGCCCGCCGCCGGACCACGCCATTTTCCCCGATATCCATATTGTTAGCATATCATTCTAGTCAGTAGAACATGCATCTAATTATGGACGGTTGACGGGCGGGCAACACGAAGGGCGGGCAACACGAAGGGCGGGCACGAAAAAACCCCGCCTGCTAATACAGACGGGGCTTCCAATTCGGACAGGAGTTACATCGCGAAGCCGAGAGCACGCATCATGTCGCGGCCGTCGTCGGTGATCTTTTCGGGACCCCACGGCGGCATCCAGACCCAGTTGATGCGGAACTGGTCGACAACACCATCCAGCGCCTCAGCCGTCTGCTCCTCGAGCACATCGGTCAGCGGACAGCCGGCCGAGGTGAGGGTCATGTGGATGATGAGTGCATTGTTCTCATCGTCCCAGCCGAGGTCGTAGATGAGCCCGAGGTCCACGACGTTGATGCCGAGCTCCGGGTCCATGACGTCTTTGAGAGCCTCTTCGATTTCATCGAAGCGCGCCGGACTCAGTGTTGAAACCATTGGTTTAGCCTACGTTCGACGGAACGAGAAAACGGTCGTAGCCCTCGTCCTCGAGGCGGTCAGCGAGCTCAGGTCCGCCCTGTTCGGCGATACGGCCGTTGACGAAGACATGCACGAAGTCCGGGTGGATGTAACGCAGGATACGCGTGTAGTGCGTGATGAGGAGCAACCCGAGGCCGGTGTTGGCCTTGGCGCGGTTGACACCCTCCGACACAATCTTGAGTGCGTCAACATCGAGACCGGAGTCGGTCTCATCGAGTACGGCGAACTTGGGCTTGAGCAGTTCGAGCTGGAGAATCTCGTTACGCTTCTTCTCACCGCCGGAAAAGCCCTCATTGACGTTGCGCTCGGCGAAAGCCTTGTCCATGCGCAGGTCAGTCATGGCCTGGCGCACATCCTTGATCCACGTGCGGATTGGCGGGGCTTCACCCTCAATGGCAGTCTTGGCGGTGCGGAGGAAGTTGGTGACGGTCACACCGGGAATCTCGACCGGGTACTGCATGGCAAGGAAGAGACCGGCGCGAGCACGGGCATCCACTGTCATTTTGAGCACCTCGGCGCCGTCGAGCAAAATGGAGCCGCTCTCGACGTGATACTTCGGGTGACCAGCGATCGTGTACGCCAGGGTCGACTTGCCCGAACCGTTCGGGCCCATGATGGCGTGAATTTCGCCTTCATTGATGGTGAGGTCGACGCCGCGCAGGATCTGCTTGGTGCCTTGGTCGGTCTCGACGCTGACGTGCAGGTCTTTAATCTCAAGAACAGACATGAATGTCTTATTCCCTTCTGAATTTGGCTTGAATGGCTGGTGGGACGGTCGGTGCGTGAGACAGACTCAGACCGCGACAGTGACGGAAGGATCGACGAAGACGAAACCGTCAATGAGCTCGACGTTGTAAACCGGGACCGGATCGTAGGCCGGCAGGGACAGAGGCTTTCCGGTGGTGAGGGAGAACATCGAACCGTGGGCCCAGCACTCGAGAGTCTGGCCCTCCACGAATCCTTCGGATAGCGAGATATCACCGTGCGTGCATGTGTCTCCGATGGCGAAAACATCGCCGGCGGCATCACGGACGAGGGCGATGGCGACTCCATCGATTTCAACCTTGATGGCCTGGTTCACTTCGAGCTCATCGAGAGCGCAAATCTTCGTTGCGGTCATGCTTACTTGTCGTCCGTTCCAATAAGTTCCGCTTCGATTGCGAGTTGCAACCGAGCTTCAAGTTCGGGGGAACCAATCTGCTGCACAACCTCGGTGAGGAATCCGCGCACGACCAGTCGCCGTGCTTCTTCCTCGGTGATGCCGCGAGCCTGAAGGTAGAACAGCTGCTCGTCATCGAACCGTCCGGTCGCGCTGGCGTGACCGGCCCCGACGATGTCGCCGGTCTCAATCTCCAGGTTGGGGATGGAATCGGCACGGGTACCCTCGGTGAGTACGAGGTTGCGGTTCTGTTCGTAGCTGTCGGTGCCGGCAGCCCTGTTGCCGATCAGCACATCGCCAATCCACACGGTGCGGGCATCCTGGCCCTGCAGTGCTCCCTTGTAGTTCACGCGGCTGCGGCTCTTCGGGGCATCGTGAAAGACGTACACCTGCTGTTCCAGGTGCTGGCCGGCATCCGCGAAGTACAGCCCGAGGAGCAGGGTGTCTGAACCGGTTCCGGCAAGGCGCACCGATGGGTTCACCCGCACGATACTGCCGCCGAGTGAGACGACGACGTGCTTGAGGCGGGCGTCACGTCCGACGGATGCGAAGTGGTTGGCGAGGTGCACCGCGGAGTCGTCCCATTCCTGCAGTGAAACGACGGTGAGGTTTGCGGATTCGCCGAGAATGATCTCGAGATTCTCGGTGAGCCGGGCGTTGCCCGTGTTCTCCAGGATGACCGTGGCCTGGCTGAACGGCTTGGCTTCGATGATCGTGTGGGCGCCGCGGGCGCTGTTACCAAGTCCCGACCGGGTGACCACGATTTCCTTGGCGTCTTCACCACTCACCGTGATGGCGAGGGCGTCGTCGAACACCGACCAGGCATTGGCGGCGGCACGTTCTTCGGGCAGACCGGCGGTCCCGATCCGGGCGTCCGTTCTCGGTACCCATTCGACGGAGATGTCCGCTGACGGAGTCGACTCAATCGGATAGCGGGAACCGTCGAGGTCACCGGCGGTGAGGTCGGTGAATTTCGCGACAGGCGAATGCTTCCAGACGCCTTCGCGGCCGGTGACGGCCTCGAAGTCGGCCACGTTGACGCTCTTAAAGCGGTCAGAGCGGGTTTGCACCGGCACGTAACCGAAACGGCCGTCGGAGTGTTCTTTGATTCCATGCTGACCCGGCGGAAGGGTCGACGAATCGGCAGCGGATGTGGAAGGTGCGGGCACAGTTTTTGAAGCGCTCTTCGAAAGCGCTGAAGCGGCGGACATTTAGCCGACGGATCCTTCCATGCCCATTTCAATGAGCTTGTTGAGTTCAAGGGCATACTCCATCGGGAGCTCCCGAGCGATTGGTTCGATGAATCCGCGAACGATCATGGCCATGGCCTCGTCTTCGGGCATGCCTCGGCTCATCAGGTAGAACAACTGTTCTTCGCTGACGCGGGAGACGGTGGCTTCGTGGCCAAGCTGAACGTCGTCCACCCGAATGTCGATAGACGGGTAGGTGTCCGAACGTGACTGGGTGTCGACCAGCAGTGCATCACAGCGTACGGTGTTGGCGGAGTGATGTGCCGCGGCATCCACTCGGACCTCACCCCGGTACCCGCTGCGTCCCCCACCGCGAGCGATGGACTTGGAGACGATTGAGGACTGCGTGTACGGGGCCATGTGGATCATTTTGGCGCCGGCGTCCTGGTGCTGCCCGGGGCCAGCGAAGGCTACGGAGAGGGTTTCGCCCTTGGCATGCTCGCCCATCAGGTAGATGGACGGGTACTTCATGGTGACCTTGGAGCCGATGTTTCCATCGATCCATTCCATCGTGGCGCCTTCGCCGGCCGTGGCCCGCTTGGTGACGAGGTTGTAGACGTTGTTTGACCAGTTCTGGATGGTCGTGTAACGAACGCGAGCGTTTTTCTTCACGACGATCTCGACGACGGCGGAGTGCAGCGAATCAGACTTGTAGATCGGGGCGGTGCAGCCCTCGATGTAGTGCACGTAGCTGCCCTCGTCGGCGATGATGAGTGTGCGCTCAAACTGGCCCATGTTCTCCGTGTTGATGCGGAAATAGGCCTGCAACGGAATCTCTACGTGCACGCCGGGCGGCACGTAGACAAAGGATCCGCCAGACCACACGGCCGTGTTGAGCGCGGCGAATTTATTGTCGCCGGAGGGGATGATGGTGCCGAAGTACTCTTCGAAGAATTCGGGGTGCTCCTTGAGCGCCGTGTCGGTGTCCATAAAGATGACGCCTTGGGCTGCAAGTTCTTCATTGATCTGGTGGTAAACCACTTCGGACTCGTACTGGGCTGCCACACCGGAGACGAGGCGTTGGCGCTCGGCTTCTGGGATCCCGAGCTTCTCGTAGGTGTTCTTAATATCGTCGGGCAGGTCTTCCCAGGTTTGGGCCTGCTTCTCCGTAGACCGCACGAAGTACTTGATGTTGTCGAAATCGATCTCGGAAAGATCGGCGCCCCAGGTGGGCATGGGCTTGCGTTCAAATAGCTGCAGGGCTTTCAGCCGTCGCTGCAGCATCCAATCCGGCTCGGATTTCAGGTTCGAGATGTCTGTGACGACCTCGGGAGAAATGCCACGGCGCGCGGATGCGCCGGCCTTGTCTGAATCGGCCCACCCGAATTCGTAGGTGCCAATCCCCTCAAGGTCGGGACGGTCGAGCAGGACATCCGACATATTTACCTCTTCTCTACCCAGCACAACCCGGATATTAGTCCGGTGATTCCCGGGCGACCTCAGTGGAGACCACGGGGAACGGGTTGTGTGGACAGCTACGTTGCGTACCTAGAATGTTCATAGAGCCAAACCGAACCCGAGTCGCCAGTGCCCCTTCGGCCACTGTGCGATTCCGGTCGACCTCATGCAGTCACTATGACCGTAAGAGAGTTCTCCATGGAAATTCCAATTCTACAGGTTGATCGGCAAGATACGCGTGCTTACCGGTTGATTTACATTTGCACAGGGCACAATCAGAAAGCACGCGATCATGAGTAAGACAGTGGGAGCAGAAGCAGTGAATTCCATTTACCAATGGTTACCCAGCTCTATCGACGCACGTATTCGGGTGGTCGCCTGGCTATCCCTGGTGTCCGAGATAGTGATTGTCGGCACCGGCGGCGCCGTACGCCTCACTGGCTCCGGACTCGGCTGCCCGACTTGGCCGTCCTGCGTCCCCGGGTCGCTCGTGCCGACGCAGGAGATGGGCCTGCATGGCGTCATTGAGTTTGGCAACCGTTTGATGACCGGGCTCATCGGAATCATCGCGATCGCCGCTGTCGTTTTGCTTTGGCGTTTGCGCAAGGAACGCAAAGATTTGTTCGTCCTCGCCGTGATTCTCGGTGGCGGTGTTCTCGCGCAGGCGCTCGTCGGCGGCGTCACCGTGTGGACCGGTCTCAACCCATTTATCGTTGGCTTCCACTTCACGGCGTCCCTTATCATGGTCTGCCTTGCGACCGTGCTCGTGCACCGGGTCTATCTCGCACCGGGGCCGCGTGCCCTGATCGTTCCGGTCGGCGTCGCCGGGCTGGCCCACGCCACCAGCTTTGTCGTGGCACTGACCGTGATGATGGGCGTGCTGACCACCGCCTCCGGGCCGCATTCGGGTGATGCTGCCGCGGGTCGCACGGGCTTCAACGCTGAATTGCTGGAGCACCTGCACGCCTGGCCGGGCTACGCGACGCTGGCCTTGACGATTATGCTCCTCGTGGCATCCGTTCGGATCAAGCTGAGGGTTCATTCATTCATCGTCACGCTGCTGATGATCGAGCTCCTGCAGATCGTTGTTGGCCTGTTGCAGGCAAACCTCGGCCTGCCGCCCGTTCTCGTTGGCCTGCACATGGTGCTGGCCTGTGTCCTCGCCGCAGCGATGACCGCCGTCGTGCTCAACCTCAAGGCCCCGATCGGCATAACGCCCGACGCAACCGAATTGGCCAACACGAACGAGGTCAGCAGCCGCCACAGATAGCCTGCGGTTTCCCCGAATGCCGAAGCGTTGATGGTCACAACCCGGTCGTAGGGCGATACACCACCTTTGGCAAACTGCCGCGTGACTCTCCCCCGGCGGTGGCCGCCGGTGTATTCTCAACACATGCATCTCGTACCGGGAGCCAAATCGAAGCCGCCAGACGACGCGGCGCGTCTCGCCCTGTTCGGTCCTGCGGTATTCGGTTTTGTGACCCAGCTGCGCCTCCAGGAACGCGGATGGAGCTGGTACGGCAACCATGGCCATACGCTGGAAGCCCAGGTACATTATTGGCTAGCCGACCCGTCTGGTAATTTCTGGTTCGAAGATTCTCCAGCCGGTCCGGTCGGCATCGCCGAACTGCGCGGATTCGTCTTCACGGACGTGCCCGGTTCCACCAATCGCGGGGGCGATCCGATCCGGGATGCCCTCGACCAACACCTGCAGTATGTCGTGATGAACTATGCCAAAAACCCCTACGATTTCGGGTCGCAGTTGTGGGCCGACCGGCACACTCAACAGCAGTCCGAAATTGAACTCGCGATTGCCCACCGGTCGAACCTGGTCGTCGACGATACTGCCTTACCCGCCATTACGGTCACAGCCTCGGACTTTACTGCCACGGGTATGGCCCTGGCCGGCCGAGTAGTGACCGTCGTCATCCATTCGGCCGACGTTGCCAAGATCGACAATCGACTGTCCCGTCGGGTCTAACCTCGACCGGGACGGCACGGCACGGCACGAAGAGCCTAGAACGGAAGCAGCGGATCCACTCCGACGGCTACAAACAACAATGTCAGGTAGGCGATCGAGCCATGGAAGACGCGCATCGGTGACACGTGCTCGTGCCGAATCGCGAGGCTGTACAGCCGGTGCGTTTCGTAGATGAACCAGCCGCCTGTAACGAGCGCGACACAGGTGTAAAGCACGCCCATGTCGGCGATCGGAATCAGCAGCAGCGAGCACGCGACGGTGGCCCACGCGTACAGAATGACCTGTAGGCCCACCTGAGCGCGACCACGCACGACAGCGAGCATGGGGACGCCGGCGGCCAGGTAGTCGCTGCGGTATTTCATTGACAGCGGCCAGTAATGCGGCGGTGTCCACAGGAAAATGATCATAAACAGAATAACCGGCGGCCAGGACAGGTCTCCGGTCACGGCCGCCCAACCGATGAGGACGGGCATACAACCAGCTACACCGCCCCAAACGATGTTCTGGGGCGTACGACGCTTGAGAATGATCGTGTAAAAAACGACGTAGAGCACAATCGCGCCGAAGGACAGCGCGGCCGCCAGCCAGTTGGTCAGCAGGCCTAACCACAAAATGGATGCCGTACCCAGGGCCCACGCGAAGATCAGGGCTTCCCGGTCGCTGAGTTCTCCGGTGACCAGGGGGCGATTTTTAGTTCTCTTCATGAGACGGTCGATGTCACGGTCGAGATAGCAGTTGAATGCACCCGCGGATCCGGCGCTGAGCGAACCTCCTACGAGCGTCGCGAGGATGAGCCAGAGGCTTGGCATTCCCCGCTCGGCGAGAAGCATCGTGGGCGCCGTGACAACCAAGAGCAACTCGACAACTCGCGGTTTAGTCAGCGAAACGTAAGCCGTGAGGGTGCGCTTCAGCGTACGTGGAGTTCTCTCGATGGTCTGAAGTGCGACGTCCATAAATCCTCGAATGCTAGGCAGTTCTCTAATTCTAGGTCACCCAGTGGCCCGTCACTGCAAATGACAGGTCACGTCATATCGACGGCCCAGCGTCTTCGATGCGTATACTTAAGTGGCTCCCCACAGTGAATCAGTAGATCGGCGAGCCCCCGGGTGGGAGATGGCAGCATCTAGCAGGCCAACTCGCCGGGGGTGATTTTTTGCTTGCAGTCCCGCGTGACCAACGTGCGGGTCCGTCCTGCGAGAAGGCTGCCGACGCTTGCACAACTATCAAAGGATGGGTTGAGCCCAACCCGCCTTCGCTTCAATGAAGGGTTACGTGACGTGGCAGCTTTCCAATGGAATTCCGTTGACGATCAGGCGGTCGATACCGCACGCATTCTGGCGGCCGATGCCGTTGAGAAAGTTGGGAATGGGCATCCCGGCACGGCGATGAGCCTCGCTCCGGCCGCATATCTCCTGTTTCAGAAAGTCATGCGCCGCGATCCGTCCGACAACGACTGGATCGGTCGCGATCGATTCATTCTTTCGGTCGGCCACAGCTCGCTGAGCCAATACGTGCAGCTCTACCTCGGCGGTTACGGCCTCGAGCTCGACGATCTCAAGGCCCTGCGCACGTGGGGCTCCAAGACTCCCGGCCACCCGGAATACGGCCACACCGACGGCGTCGAGATCACCACCGGCCCGCTCGGCCAGGGCTTGGCATCCGCTGTTGGCTTCGCTTACGCGTCCCGCTTCGAGCGCGGCCTGTTCGACCCGGATGCCGCCACCGGCGACAGCCCGTTCGATCACTTCGTGTATGTCATCGCCGGCGATGGCGACTTGCAGGAAGGCATCACGAGCGAGGCATCCTCTCTCGCCGGCCACCAGCAGCTCGGCAATCTCATTGCCATCTACGACAGCAACCAGATCTCGATTGAAGACGACACCAACATTGCCTTCACCGAAGACGTCGCTGCTCGATACGCCGCCTACGACTGGCACGTGCAAACGGTGGATTGGAAGAAAACCGGCTCCTACGTCGAAGACGTCGCCGAGCTGCACGCGGCCATTGAAGCTGCGCAGCAGGAAACCGGCAAGCCCAGCCTGATCATCCTCAAAACGATCATCGGCTGGCCGAGCCCGAAGAAACAGAACACCGGCAAGATCCACGGGTCAGCCCTCGGTGCCGAAGAACTCGCCGGTGTGAAGACCGTTCTCGGCTTCGACCCGGAGAAGACCTTCGACGTGGCCCCCGAAGTCATCGCTCACACCCGGCTGGCCCTCGAACGCGGTGCGACCCAGCATGCTGAGTGGACCGTACAGTTCGATGCCTGGGCCGCTTTGAACCCCGAGCGCAAGGTTCTGCTCGACCGAGTGCTTTCCGGCGATCTGCCGGACGGCGTCGACGCGGCACTCCCGGTCTTCCCTGCCGGCACCGCGGTTTCCACCCGTGCAGCCTCCGGCAAGGTCCTGACCGCCCTCGGCGGCGTCATCCCGGAACTCTGGGGCGGTTCGGCGGACCTCGCCGAATCGAACAACACCACCATCGGCGGTGCGGCTTCGTTCATTCCGAGCGAGCACTCGACTGGCGAATGGACCGGCAACCCGCACGGTCGCGTGCTGCACTTCGGTATTCGTGAGCATGCCATGGCCGCGATTCTCAACGGCATCGTGCTACACGGCAACACCCGCCCGTTCGGTGGAACTTTTTTGATCTTCAGCGATTACATGCGACCGGCCGTTCGATTGGCAGCGCTCATGCGGGCGCCGTCGATCTTCGTCTGGACCCACGACTCAGTCGCTCTCGGCGAGGACGGGCCCACGCACCAGCCGATCGAACAGCTCGCGACCCTGCGCGCTATCCCGGGTCTCGATGTGGTTCGTCCCGGCGACGCCAACGAAACCGCATGGGCCTGGAAGACCATTCTGGAACGCCGGGGCGGCCCGGCTGGAATCGCCCTGACCCGCCAGAACATTCCCGTCTACGAGCGCGGCGAAGGAGCAGCATCCGGCGAAATCTTCGCCTCAGCGAAAAATGTCGCTCGTGGCGCCTACGTACTGGCCGAAGCGGTCGGCGGAATCCCCGACGTGATCCTCATCGCTACCGGCTCCGAAGTGCAGCTCGCCGTGGACGCTCGCGCCCAGCTCGCCGCCTCGGGCATTCACGCGCGCGTGGTCAGCGCCCCCTGCCTCGAATGGTTTGAAGAACAAAGCATCGAATACCGCGAGTCAGTGCTGCCTTCCGCCGTCACGGCA
The DNA here is from genome assembly GCF_004403345.1 of Cryobacterium lyxosi. Taxonomy (NCBI): domain Bacteria; kingdom Bacillati; phylum Actinomycetota; class Actinomycetes; order Micrococcales; family Microbacteriaceae; genus Cryobacterium; species Cryobacterium lyxosi. Next base: position 242,905 of record NZ_SOGT01000011.1, on the reverse strand, counting down.
CGGGTGTCGGTTGAAGCCGGCCTGGCGCTGACCTGGCGTGGCTACGTCGGCGATGCGGGCCGTAGCATCTCGATCGAACACTTCGGGGCATCCGCTGACTACCAGACGCTGTTCCGCGAATTCGGCATCACCACCGACGCTGTAGTTGCCGCCGCTAAGGAATCAATTAGTGCAGCGTGATGTTGCCCCCTAGTACGGGTCCAGCACCGCACTTCACCAACCTCTCCACACACCGCACGATCCAGCTGCCTGACGGCAGCACGACCAGGAGATTTCAACAATGACAAATCCGACCCCCCTCGCCCAGCTGTCCGCAGCGGGCGTCAGCATCTGGCTCGACGACCTCTCCCGCGAACGCATCAACTCCGGTGGACTCCAAGACCTGATCAAGAACAGCAACGTCGTCGGCGTCACGACCAACCCAACGATCTTCGCCGGCGCCCTGGCCAAGGGCGAGGCGTACACCGAGCAGGTCGCGACCCTCGCGGCCGCCGGTTCGAACGTGACCGACGCCGTCTTCGCCATCACCACGGACGACGTCGCGGCTGCCTGCGATATCTTTCGCCCGGTCTACGACTCGACGAACGGCCAGGATGGACGCGTCTCGATCGAAGTTGAGCCGAGCCTCGCACGCGACGCAGCTGGCACAGTCGCCGAAGCCCAGAAGCTTTGGGCTAAAGTCAACCGACCCAACGCGATGATCAAGATTCCGGCGACGGTCGAGGGCCTGGAAGCCATCACGGCGACGATCGCCCTCGGCATCAGCGTCAACGTCACCCTGATCTTCAGCCTCGAGCGCCACCGCCAGGTCATCAACGCCTACCTGGCCGGCCTCGAGCAGGCCAAGGCTGCCGGTTTCGACCTCTCCACGATTCACTCCGTGGCCTCGTTCTTCGTCTCGCGCGTCGACTCTGAGGTCAACGCCCGCCTCGAAGTTATCGGCACCCCCGAAGCCCTTGCGCTCAAGAGCAAGGCTGGCGTCGCCAATGCCCAGCTTGCTTATCAGGTCTACGAGCAGGCGTTCAGCAGTGAACGCGCCCTCGGCCTGATCAAGGCCGGGGCGACCAAGCAACGTCCTCTCTGGGCTTCGACCGGCGTCAAGGATGCCAGCCTTCCCGACACCCTGTACGTCACCGAACTGGTCGCCCCCGAAGTCGTCAACACGATGCCGGAGAAGACCATGCAGGCGGCGGCTGACCACGGAGTCATCCCAGCCGACTCGGTGACCGGCTCGTATGCAGCCGCAAACGCGATACTCGATGCGCTGTCCGCACAGGGTGTCTCATACGACGACGTCACTCGCCTGCTTGAAGAGGAAGGCCTGTCGAAGTTCGAGGTGTCGTGGAACGAACTGCTCGACACCGTACAGACGGCCCTCACCTCCGCCTCGACCCCTCCGGTCGCGTAATGAGCTTTCGCATCTCGGTGAGTGGTGCCGCAGCCGATGCTGTGCGCGCCACAGTACCTACCCTGATCACAGACCTAGTCGCGTCCGGAATCACCGCCCAGGACCCCTCGCTGTGGGGTCCGGCAGTCGAAGCCGAGGCCGCGGTACGTCTCGGCTGGACGGAGTCTGTCACCGTATCCCGCCCGCTCGTCGCCCAAATTGTGGAGCTGCGGGCCGCCCTCCAGGCCCGCGGTGTCACCCAGATCGCACTCGCCGGAATGGGCGGATCGTCGCTCGCTCCCGAGGTCATCACCCGCACCGCGGGAGTGAACCTCACTGTGCTCGACGCGACCGACCCCGGTCAAGTCCTATCCGCGTTGAACGACAATCTGGCCGGAACGGCACTCGTTGTCTCGTCTAAGAGCGGCTCAACCGTTGAAACCGACAGCCAGCGTCGCGTGTTCGAGCGCGCGTTCCGGGATATCGGAATCGACCCGGCCGAACGCATCATCGTCGTGACCGACCCGGGGTCGCCGCTCGAGGCATCCGCCCGGGAAGCTGGTTACCGCGTGTTCAACGCTGACCCCACAGTCGGCGGACGCTACTCGGCGCTGACCGCATTTGGTCTCGTTCCGTCAGGCTTGGCCGGTGTTGACATCGGAGCGCTCCTCGACGAAGCCGAATCCATCTCGCAGGCACTGGCTGCTGATTCCCCCGAGAATCCGGGACTCGTGCTCGGAGCGGCGATCGCCGCTACCAGTCCTCGTCGGGACAAGCTCGCCATCGTCTCGGACGGTACCCACATTGTGGGCTTCGCTGACTGGGTCGAACAACTCATCGCAGAATCCACCGGCAAGCTCGGCACCGGCATTCTGCCGGTTGTTCTCGAACTTGACGCTCCCGAGCTGACCGAGGTGCTGCCGGACCTGCAGCTCGTGCGGGTTGTCGCCGACGCCGGCACCGATCTTTTCGCTGAAACCGGCGACGAGGTTCGCGTCAGCGGAAGCCTCGGAGCACAGTTTTTGGTCTGGGAATACGCGACCGTCGTCGCCGGCCGTTTACTCGGCATCAACCCGTTCGACCAGCCAGATGTGGAGTCCGCCAAGATTGCCACGCGCGGGTTGCTTGACGCCCGCCCAGCGCCGGAACCGGCCGCCTTCATCGCGGACGGTATCGAAGTGCGTGGCACGCCGCACGTTATCGGTGCGGCGAGCGATCTCGCCTCGGCAATCGACGCTCTGCTTGAAGAACTCGGCCCCGACGGATATGTTGCTGTCCAAGCCTATGTAGACCGGCTGGCCCTGCCGGAACTGGCCGAGATTCGCAACAAGCTCACCACGCTCTCGAAGCGTCCGGTCACGTTCGGCTGGGGACCACGCTTTCTGCACTCCACCGGACAGTTCCACAAGGGCGGACCGGCAACGGCCGTATACCTGCAGATTTTGGCCACGCCGGCGAAAGACCTCGACGTCCCCGAGCGCCCCTTCACGTTTGGCGAACTGATTCAGGCGCAGGCCAGTGGCGACGCGAGTGTGCTCGCCGAACACGGGCGGCCGGTATTGACGTTGACCCTGACGCAACCCAAGCAGAATATCCCCACATTGTTCAAGGCTTTGGCCTAAAAAAACCTACAAACCGAACACTTGGTTGGTTCTTCGCAGGCGGAGCCCCGTGAGGAACCAACCAAGCGAACGGATTAGTTTCTCCGCAGCACCCCGTTGCCTGCGTTCTCGATTTTCCCGCACTGAACCGTTAAAGGAGTTGCATGTCCCCGGTGGAAATTACCCCGGAGTTTAATCCGCTCAGGTCGCCATCCGACTATCGACTGAATCGTATCGCCGGGCCGTCCAGCCTCGTGATTTTCGGCGTAACCGGTGACCTCGCGCGCAAGAAACTCATGCCCGCGGTCTATGACCTTGCAAATCGAGGCTTACTGCCACCCGGATTCGCCCTCGTCGGATTTGCCCGCCGAGACTGGGACAACGAAGACTTCATGGAAGTCGTGCATGATGCCGTGAAGGAACATGCCCGCACAGAGTTCCACGAGGATGTTTGGGCGCAGCTGGCCGAAGGCATCCGTTTTGTTTCTGGCACCTTTGACGATGACGAAGCGTTCACGCGCCTCAGCCAGACCATTGACGAGTTGGACCGTGAGCGTGGCACGATGGGCAACCACGCGTTCTACCTGGCCATTCCGCCCAAGGCGTTTCCACAGGTGACAGAGCAGCTGCGCCGCTCCGGCCTGGCCGAGCAGAAAAATGGGCAATGGCGACGCGTCGTCATCGAGAAGCCGTTCGGCAGTGACCTGACCACGGCACGGCAGCTCAACGACGTCGTCGAATCGGTCTTTCCTCCGGACTCGGTCTTTCGGATCGACCACTACCTCGGCAAGGAGACGGTGCAAAATATTCTTGCGCTGCGCTTCGCCAACGAGATGTTCGAACCGCTCTGGAATGCCAACCACGTCGAACACGTGCAGATCACCATGGCTGAAGACATCGGCGTGGGAGGTCGGGCCGGCTACTATGACGGTATTGGTGCCGCCCGCGACGTGATCCAGAACCACCTGCTGCAGCTTCTCGCGCTCACGGCCATGGAAGAACCGATCTCCTTCGACGCTGCCGACCTGCGCGCCGAGAAGGAAAAGGTACTCGCCTCGGTTCGACTCCCCGCGGACCTCGGTGAGGGCACCGCCCGCGGGCAGTACGCCGGCGGCTGGCAGGGCGGAGAAAAGGTCGTCGGGTTCCTGGAGGAAGACGGCATGAACCCCGATTCCGTCACCGAAACCTACGCCGCCATGCGGCTGACAATCGACACCCGACGCTGGGCTGGTGTTCCGTTCTATCTGCGCGCCGGTAAACGCCTCGGACGTCGTGTGACGGAAATTGCCGTGGTCTTCAAACGAGCACCGCAATACCTGTTCGCACCGGGCCAGACCGCCGAACTCGGCCACAACGCCCTGGTTATTCGGGTGCAGCCCGACGAGGGCGTCACTATCCGTTTTGGATCGAAAGTTCCGGGTGTCGTCATGCAGGTTCGCGACGTGACCATGGACTTCGGTTATGGACATGCTTTCACCGAGGCGAGCCCCGAAGCGTACGAGAGACTCATCCTCGACGTACTTCTCGGCGACCCGCCCTTGTTCCCGCGCCACGAGGAGGTCGAATTGTCTTGGAAGATTCTCGACCCGATCGAAGAGTACTGGGCTACGCAAGGACAGCCAGAACCCTATCGCCCCGGAACCTGGGGACCCACATCCGCTGACGACCTGCTGGCCCGCGACGGCCGAACCTGGAGGCGACCATGATCGTTGATCTGCCCAACACCACGACCGCGAAGATATCGAAGACGCTCGTGCGTATTCGCGAGGAGGGCGGTGCCGTTGCCCTCGGGCGGGTGCTGACCCTGATCATCGCGTCACAGCTCGGAAACGAGGAAGAGGCCATCGAAGCGGCCAACGACGCGTCGAGGGAACACCCGATGCGCGTCATCGTCGTGTCAACGCAGGAACACGATGCGGCTAATTCCGTTGCGCGGGTTGATGCAGAGATTCGCGTCGGAGGCGACGCTGGCGCGAGCGAAGTCATCGTCTTGCGTGTTTACGGGGATGCCGCCGCCGACCCGGAGAGCCTGGTCACCGGTCTGCTGTTGTCGGATGCGCCGGTTGTCGCCTGGTGGCCCGGCACGGCTCCCGCCGTTCCCAGTGACTCCCCTATTGGCCGGATCGCCTATCGACGCATTACGGATGCCTCAGCCCAGCCTGACCCACAGGCAGCACTGCGCGAGCTCTCCGGCAGCTACCGGCCAGGCGACAACGACTTCGCCTGGACTCGGCTGACGCTCTGGCGCGCCCAACTCGCCGCGGTTCTGGATCAGCCCCCCTACGAGCCCATCATCGGTATTCAAGTCATTGGCGCAGCGGCGTCCCCCTCGACGACGCTACTCGCCGCGTGGCTCCAGATGCAGCTGCAGGTACCCGTGGAGTGCAAGCTGACAACCGGCCCCCTGGCTAATGGTGTGCACGGCGTACATCTGCAGCGAGCGTCGGGAACGATTTCACTCGAACGCGAGATTCCTGATATCGCTACGCTCAGCCAGCCTGGGCAGCCGTTGCAGGACCTGACGCTCAAGCGTCGCAGCCTGCGGGACTGTCTGGCCGACGAGCTGCGCCGCCTCGACCCCGATGAGCTGTATGGTGAGGTCATCACCCGCGGGTTATCGCAGCTCAAAAAAGTGGTGAGCCAGTAGACCGGAGCCTAACCGTGACAAATGACCGACGCGTGCTACTGCACCAGAACAAGCACGCCCTAGCCGCGTCGGTCGCTGCACGGTTCCTGACTAATATGGTGGACGTTCTGCACCAGCAGGAGGAGGCGAATGTCGTACTCACCGGTGGTTCCGTTGGTATCGCTGTTCTGGCTGCCGTCAACGAATCGCCCGCCCGCGACACCATCGATTGGTCGCGGGTCAATTTCTGGTGGGGCGACGAACGTTGGTTGCCACGCACCGATCCGGAGCGCAATGAATTGCAAGCGCGCGAAGCGCTCCTAGACCACATTTCGGTACCGCCAGAGAATATTCACGCCTTCGGAGCATCGGATGATGCGGTCGAAGCCGGTACGGACGCGCTCGATGCTGCGGCCGCACGGTATACGGCGGAGTTACTGGGTCGAGCCCCTAATGGGGCCCAATACCCCCGAATCGATGTGATGTTACTCGGAGTCGGACCGGACGGACACATTGCGTCGTTGTTCCCACACCGATCGGGTATCCGCGAGCGTGAAGCCAGTGTCGTCGCCGTCCGCGACTCCCCCAAGCCTCCGGCCGCCCGATTATCGTTGACCCGCCCCGTGATCAACTCCTCGGATCGCGTCTGGCTGGTGCTGGCAGGCTCGGACAAGGCGTCGGCGCTCGGGCTAGCCCTCGCCGGGGCCAGCCGCGACGAGGTACCCGCAGCAGGAATCAAAGGCCGTTACCGCACCGTGTTCTTCGTTGACAACGACGCAGCAGCACAAGTGCCCGAAAGCCTCATCGCTCCGGGCTATTAGATTCGGGCTATTAGATTCGGGCCATCCGTTTACCCCTCGCCCACCATCGGCGTGTTCGGATACAAAAAACACCGGTTCTCGACCAATCGAGAACCGGTGTTTTGCGCTCTCGCGTCAGTTCGTCGGTGATAACTTGCCACGACGAACGCGCAGCTGGTTGAGGGCCTCTTCGAGCAGCGAATCGGCCTCTTCTTCGGTCCGGCGCTCCTTGACGTAGGCGAGGTGCGTTTTGTACGGCTCGAGCTTCACGACCGACGGAGGATTCTCCTTGTCGCGCCCGGCCGGCAGCCCCGATGATGGGCAATCGATGGTGACGGGAATTTCTTCGTCCGGCAAGCTTGCCGCAAAGTACCGCACGGTTTCATTTCCATGCGCATCCCAGTACGAGATTTTGATGCGGTCCGCGTGAAAACCACGGTCCTGCTCGCCCATGGGGCCCGCGCCTACACGCGAGCCACGAATTGCACTTCCGCCTGATGCCATCTTGTTCCTCCGTTGACTCGTGCAGTTGTGCGCTGCAAATTCGAGCTGTTATTGGTGTGATTGCTGTTGTGATGTACCGTCAAAATCTGTGCCCGGAAAACTCAGGGTAACCCCGCGCGGGGCGAAAAGTTAAGCCCCTGTATCGAACTTGGTGATCAATCCGAGTACTACGATGCAGGAGATCCACAGCAGACCCAGAATGACCGTGATGCGATTGAGGTTGCGTTCGGCAACGCCCGACGCCCCCAGGTTGGAAGTTACGCCGCCGCCAAACATGTCCGACAATCCACCGCCCCGTCCCTTATGCAACAGAATGAGCATGGTGAGCAGGAGGCTCGTGATACCAACGAGCACCTGCATGACGACCTGGAGAATCTCCACACGAAACCTTTCAAAACACGGTGGGCGCAACTCGGGCGCCAAGACCATCGTAATTATACTCTGCAGGCAACAGCGAGATGGTTGCCGGACGGGCAACCATCTCGCTGCTCACTGTCAGGTGCGCTGCGTCCTAGAGGCCGACGTGCTTCTGGTACCGAATAATGCTGGAAAATTCCGCAATATCCAGGCTCGCACCACCAACGAGGGCACCGTCGACATTGGGCTCCCGCATGTACGCGGCGATGTTGGTGCTCTTGACCGAACCGCCGTAGAGGATGCGGGTCTTGTCCGCGACGTCCTGCCCGAGGGTGTCGGAGAGAACCCCACGCAGTGCGGCCGCTACCTGCTCGGCCTGCTCCGGCGTGGCGGCCTGGCCGGACCCAATGGCCCAGACGGGCTCATAGGCCACGACAATGTCCACCGCGTTCGTGACGCCCGCGAGAGCGGCACGCAGCTGGGCGACCGGAACCGCACTGGGACCATGAACGGCGAGGTCTTCGGCGCTCTCTCCGACGCAAATCAGCGGCACGAGGTTGTGCTTGAGGGCGGCGGTCACCTTGGACGCAACCTGCTCATCGGACTCGTTGTGCAGGGTGCGGCGTTCGGAGTGACCGATGATGACGTATTGGCACTCCAGCTGAGCGAGGAAGGCACCCGAAATCTCACCGGTGTACGCTCCCGAATCGTGTGCTGAGACGTCTTGCGCACCGAAGGCGAGCGGAAGCTTGTCCGCCGAGATGAGGGTCTGCACGCTGCGCAGATCCGTGAACGGAGGGAACACGGCTACCTCGACGGCGGCGGTGTCGTGGCCGGCATCCTTGAGATTCCAAGCGAGCTTCTGCACGAAAGCAATCGCCTGGAGGTGGTCCAGGTTCATTTTCCAGTTGCCCGCAATCAGCGGTGTTCGCCGAGGGTTGATGTTCACTGCCATCCGAGGACCTCCAGTCCTGGGAGACGCTTGCCTTCGAGAAATTCGAGGCTTGCGCCGCCGCCGGTAGAAATATGACCGAATTGGTCGTCGTTGAAACCGAGAATGCGCACAGCACCGGCGGAGTCGCCACCACCGACCACGCTGAGGCCGGTGACCTCGGTGAGCGCGGCAGCCACGGTACGGGTGCCCTCTGCGAACGGTGCCAGTTCGAAAACACCCATCGGACCGTTCCAGAATACCGTCTTCGATGCTCGAATAATCTCGGCGAATGCTTGAGCGGTATCCGGCCCGATGTCCAGGCCGAGACCATTCGCACCGAAGGGGGTGTCCTCGATTCCCTCTGCCGGGGTGGTCACGTGCTCAGCGTCGGCGCCGAACTTTGAGGCGACCACTACATCTGTCGGGAGCACAATTTTCACTCCAAGACGTTCGGCTTCGGTCAGATATCCACGAACCGTCTTAATCTGGTCACTTTCCAAGAGGCTGGCACCAACCTTGTGCCCCTGGGCGGCCAAAAAGGTAAACAGCATGCCGCCGCCAATCAGCAGCGAGTTCACCCGCGGCAGCAGGTGTCCGATGACGCCGAGCTTGTCACTCACTTTCGAACCGCCAAGGATGACCGTGTACGGCGCGTGTGGCTTTTCGGTGAGCTGATCGAGCACGCCGAGTTCGGCGGCGATGAGCAGGCCGGCAGCGCTTGGAAGCAGCGTGGCGAGATCGAACACGCTGGCCTGCTTGCGGTGTACGACGCCAAAGCCATCGGAGACGAGTGCGTCGCCGAGCAGTGCGAGCTTGTGCGCGAAGGCGAGGCGCTCGGCATCCACTGTGCTGGTTTCACCGGCATTGAAGCGCAGGTTCTCCAGAACGACGATGTCCCCGTTCTGCAAGGCCGCGACGGCCTGCGTGGCCGCATCGCCGACGGTGTCGGCGGCGAAGGCCACGGGGTGGTTCACCAGTTCGCTCAGGCGGTCGGCGACGGGCCTCAGGCTGTATTGGGGGTCAACGGCCCCGCCGGGGCGCCCGAGGTGAGAAACAATCACCACGCGGGCGCCCTGGGCGACGAGGGCGTTGAGAGTGGGCAGTGACGCCCGCACTCGTCCGTCGTCGGTGATCTGCCCGTCTTTCAACGGAACATTCAGGTCGAAGCGGACAATAACCCGCTTGCCGGTCAGCGAACCGAGCGAGTCAATCGTGCGTAACGTCACCGCGCGGCCGTTAGAGTCGCTCGGCGACGAACTCGGTGAGGTCAACGAGACGGTTGGAGTAACCCCACTCGTTGTCGTACCACGAGGCAACCTTGACCTGATCGCCGATCACCTTGGTCAGGCCGGCGTCGAAGACCGAGGAGTGCGGGTCGCCGACGATGTCGCTGGACACAATCGGGTCCTCGGTATAGCTGAGAATGCCTTTGAGCGGGCCATTGGCTGCAGCCTTGTATGCGGCGTTCACTTCTTCGACCGTTACCGCACGGGAGGCGGTGAGGGTGAGGTCCGTGATCGAACCGGTCGGAACCGGAACGCGCAACGCATAACCGTCGAGCTTGCCGATGCTCTCCGGGATGACCAGGCCAAGAGCCTTAGCGGCACCGGTGGAGGTCGGGATGATGTTCAGCGCAGCGGCACGGGCACGACGGAGGTCACTGTGCGGTCCGTCCTGGAGGTTCTGGTCTGCGGTGTAGGCGTGGATGGTGGTCATGAGGCCACGCTCAATGCCGAAGTTGTCGAGGAAAACCTTGACGAGCGGCGCGAGGCAGTTCGTCGTGCAGGACGCGTTCGAGATAATGTCGTGGATCGCAGAATCATACGTGTCTTCGTTCACACCGAGCACGAGCGTTGCCACGTCAGCACCCGTCGCCGGGGCCGAGACTATGACCTTTTTGGCACCGGCAGCGATGTGCTTCTGCGCATCGACGGCCTTCGTGAAACGGCCGGTGGATTCGATGACGATTTCAACACCCAGGGTGCCCCACGGCAGGTTGGCCGGGTCGCGCTCGGCGAGCACCTTGATGGCCTTGCCGTTGACGATGATGTTGTCGCCGTCGACCTCGACGGTGGCGTTCAGGCGTCCACCGACGGAGTCGTACTTGAGCAAGTGGGCGAGCGACGCGGGGTCGCTGAGGTCGTTGACGGCGACAATTTCGATGTCACTACCCTTGGCAAGCGCGGCTCGGAAGTAGTTTCGACCAATTCGGCCAAAACCGTTGATACCGATCTTTACGGACACAAATAGCTCCTGTTGTTGAAAAAGGCGCCGACGGCGCGATGAAAAAATGCGAAACGAACGTTGGTGCCCCGTATTGCCCGGGGCACCAACAGCCTACGAGAGTAGTAGCAGGCCGTTCGTCTTCTCACGTGCGACGGTGAAGCGCTCCTGCACGTTTGCCCAGTTGGCAATGTTCCAGAAGGCCTTGATGTAGTCAGCGCGCACGTTGCGGTAGTCGAGGTAATAGGCGTGCTCCCACACGTCGAGCATGAGAACTGGAACCGTACCGGCAGCGAAGTTGGACTGCTGGTCGAAAAACTGCTGGATGATCAGACGCTGACCGATGGAGTCCCACGCGAGCACGGCCCAACCGGAGCCCTGCACACCGAGCGCGGCAGCGGTGAAGTGCGCCTGGAACTTGTCGAATGATCCAAAGTTGTCATCGATTGCGGCCGCGAGCTCGCCAACGGGCTTGTCGCCGCCGTTCGGGGACAGGTTGGTCCAAAAAATGGAATGGTTGACGTGACCGCCGAGGTTGAAGGCGAGGTCTTTCTGGAGCTTGTTCACGTTGGCGAGGCTTCCGCTGTCGCGGGCTTCCGCGAGCTGGGCAAGTGCCGTGTTGGCGCCGGTGACGTACGCCTGGTGGTGCTTGCCATGGTGGAGTTCCATGATGGTGCCGCTGATGCTGGGCTCGAGAGCCGCGTAATCATAATCAAGGGTGGGCAGGGTGTATTCAGCCATTACTTTTCTCCTTGTGAGTTGTGCCACCGTACCGGGTGCGGCGGCGTTGTAAGCGACAATTCAGTCTAACCGCGCGCGTTCGAAGTCACAGAATTCATGACCTCGCGCACCGTCACGGTTCGATTCAGACGGGCACTACGTCGTCGGGGTGAATCGGATAGCCGACGTCGGTGCCTTCGATGCCGAGTTCGACCGCTTTCTTGTCTGCCATAGCGAGCAGGCGTCGAATTCGGCCGGCGACGGCGTCCTTGGTCATGGGCGGATCGGCGTGGTGGCCGAGCTCGTCGAGGCTGGAGTCACGAAAATTCAGACGCAGGTCTCCCGCGTAGCGCAGGTGCTCGGGGATATCCTCGCCGAGGATATCCATCGCTCGCTGCACCCGGGTGCAGGCCGCAACCGCCGCTTCGGCGGAACGACGCAGGTTGGCGTCATCAAAGTTGACCAATCGGTTTGCTGTGGCGCGCACTTCACGGCGTTGGCGCAAGGTTTCCCAGTTGAGCACCGTGTTGGTGGCACCCATGTGGACGAGCATCGCCCCAATGGCGTCGCCATCGCGGATAACGACGCGGTGCACCCCCCGGACTTCGCGCGCCTTGGCCGCGACGCCGAGGCGGCCAGCCGCTCCGACAAGTGCCATGGCTGCCTCGTTGCCAGGACAGACGACCTCAAGCGCCGCCGATCGGCCCGGATCGGTCAGGGTGCCATGGGCGAGGAAAGCGCCGCGCCAGACGGCGGCGATTTCTTCCTTCGAGCCCGTGGTCAGACGGTTGGGCAGACCGCGAATCGGGCGGCGGCGGGCATCCAGCAGGCCGGTTTGTCGCGCCAGTGTCTCGCCTCCCTCGATCACCTGGACGAGGTAATGGCTGGACTGACGGATGCCGGTGGCCGCGATGACCTGCAGAGCGCTGCGTACCCCATAGAGTTCAGCGAGATCTTTGCGCACCCTTCGAGCCAAGATGGCAGTGTCGAGTTCGGACTCGATCGCGATGCGGCTGCTGATCATGTGTAATCCGCCGGAGAACCGGAGAATCGTGGCCAGTTCGGCCGCGCGCACGGTGGTCTTGGAGACCTCCACGCGCGAAAGTTCATCTTTAACGTCGGCGGTGAGTGCCAATCGCTTTTCCATTCTGTTGATCAGTTGCGTTACGTCTGAGTGGTGAAAGCCCGGGGAGCTGGATGCTGCGCCCGGGCTCGCTTATTCGCGTCCGAGGTCGCGGTCCTTGATATTGACCGCGACACCGGGAAGTTTTTCAAGCCGCGAGGCCAGTTCCCTGGCCATGGCGACAGAGCGGTGCTTGCCTCCGGTGCAGCCGATGCCGATTGTGGCGTGGTGTTTATTTTCCCGCTGATACCCGGCCAGCACCGGCGCCATGGCGGCGGCGTAGTGGTCGATAAAATCAAGGGCACCCGTTTGGGCAAGTACAAAGTCTCTCACCTCCGGCTCGACACCGGTGTGCGCGCGCAACTCGGGAATCCAGAACGGGTTCGGTAAAAAGCGAACATCCGCGATCAGATCGACATCCGTCGGCAGACCGTACTTGAAGCCGAAGCTCATAATGGTTAGCTGCACCCCCGCTCGCCCCTCGGCCGCGAACCGCTCGGTGATCGTCGTCGCGAGCTGGTGCACGTTGAGGTCAGAGGTGTCAACGACGAGATCACTCGACTCCCGAACGGCGAGCAACCGAGAACGTTCCGCCGAAATGCCGTCGAGAAGGGTACCGTCGCCCTGCAGCGGATGCGGCCGCCGTACGGATTCAAACCTGCGCACGAGCGCGTCGTCCCGGGCTTCAAGAAAGATAACCTGCACCTGGGTGTTGCTGCGAAGTTGTTGCACGGTTTCGAGAAAATCACCGAACAGATCGCGGCCGCGAATGTCCACGACAGCCGCGATCTTGGGCAAATTCGTGCCGGCCCGTTCGACCAGATCGACCAGGGGCCGCAGCATTTGCGGCGGAAGATTGTCGACGACGTACCAGTCCAGGTCTTCCAATGCGTTGGCTACGGTGGAGCGTCCCGCCCCGGACATTCCCGTGACGATCAGCACTTCCTGCTTGTCGGGGTCCGTAGTCATTCTTGGAAATCGCCTTAATGAGAAGTTGATGGACTAGCAAGCCTACCGAGCGCTGGCCGGTTTCGGGTGTCGTTCAGGCGCGCAGGTGGGTGTGGATCGACTCCGCCAGCACCGAGCCGATGCCACGGACATCCGCTATTTCCGCCTCCGAAGCCACCTTGAGGCGCGCCACCGAACCGAAATGTTGCAACAAAACTTTCACCCGAGCCGGCCCGAGCCCCGCGACTTCACCCAGAATCGACGAGATGTCCTTTTTGCGGCGAATGCGCTGATGCGTGATGGCGAACCGATGGGCTTCGTCGCGGATGCGCTGGATCAGAAACAACGCGTCGCTGTTGCGGGGCAGAATGACCGGGTAGTCAGAGTCGGGCAGCCAGATTTCCTCGAGCCGCTTGGCGATCCCGCACAGCTGGATTCCGGTCACGCCCGATTCGGCCAGGGCGCGTTTGGCTGCGGCGACCTGCGGCTGGCCGCCGTCAACGATAAGCAGGTTGGGCAGGTACTTGAATTTGGCGCGCTTCTGCTCCACCTGGGCGATGTCGCTCAAATCGCCAGCGCCCGGTGAGGGATGTGATGCATCCGCAGCACCTGCCTCTGGCTTCAGGTAAGCAAGGCGTCGAGTGAGAATCTGATAAATCGAGTCGGTGTCGTCGGTTGATTCGGGAATGTTGAAGCGGCGGTATTCATCTTTTCGGGGTAACCCGTCTTCGAAGACGACCATGGACGCGACGATGTTCGTGCCACTCAGGTGCGACACGTCGTAGCACTCCATGCGCAGAGGAGCGTCCGGCATCTCGAGGGCGTCCTGAATGTCTTCGAGGGCCTTGGAGCGTGCGACGAAGTCCGAGCTGCGACGGGTTTTGTAGAGCATCAGCGCCTGCTTGGCGTTGTTGCTCGCTGTCACGAGCAGAGCAGCCTTCTCACCGCGTTGGGCGGCAACGAGCCGCACCTTGCGACCGGCCAGGTCAGCCAGCGACGCCTCGAGAGCCTCTGCGTCATCCGGCAGCTCCGGGAGCACGATTTCGCGCGGCGGCACTGCGTCGTGGTTATACGCCGTCTGCATCATGGAGTCGATGAGTTCACTCATGGTGACGTCGAGTTCCTTGTCGACCATCCACCCACGCACGCCGCGGATACGCCCACCGCGCACGATGAACAACTGCACGGCCGCCGCCAACTCGTCCTGCTCGATGGCGAACAGATCAATATCGACGTTGTCGCGCAGCACAACGGCGCTTTTCTCGAGTACGGCATTGAGTGCACGCACCTGATCACGGCGTTTGCCGGCGATTTCATACTGCTGCGCGGCCGCGGCGTCTTTCATCTCCTGGGTGAGGAGGTTGATGAGTTTCTTGTCGTGACTGCCCATGAAGCTCACGAACTCGTTGACGATCTTTCGGTGGTCCTCCATCGAAACCAAACCGGAACAGGGACCGAAGCAGCGTCCGATCTGGCCGGCGAAACATGGCTTGCCGCTCTGCATCGCCCGCTTGTAGTTGGCATTGTTGCAGGTGCGGATGGGGAAAGCCTTGAGCATGAGCTCAATGGTTTCGTGCACCGCCCACACCTTGGGGTATGGACCGAAATAGCGAGCACCCTTGATGCCTTCGGTGCGGGTGACCAGGGCGCGCGGCGCCTCGTCACCCAGCGTGACGGCGAGATACGGATAGGACTTATCGTCTTTGAACTGCACGTTGAAGGGCGGATCGAACTCGTTGATCCACATCCACTCGAGCTGCAGGGCCTCGACCTCGGTGCCGACGACCGTCCACTCGACCCCGGCCGCAGACGTCACCATGCGCCGGGTACGTTCGTGCAAGCTATGCAGCGGTGCGAAATAATTGCTCAGCCGCGCACGCAGGTTTTTAGCCTTGCCGACATAGAGGATGCGCCCGGTCGCGTCACGGAACCGGTACACCCCGGGGGTCGTAGGAATCTCGCCCGTTTTTGGGCGATAGCTTAGGGCATCAGACATGGATATTTGCCGCCTAGTCGGCAGCCAGGACCTCTTTCAGGAAGGTACCAGTGAAGCTCTTCTTGACCGTGGCGAGGTGTTCGGGCGTGCCGGTGGCGAGCACTTTGCCGCCGCCGGAGCCGCCTTCTGGTCCGAGGTCGATCACCCAGTCAGCGGACTTGATGACGTCGAGGTTGTGCTCGATGACAATGACGGTGTTGCCCTTGTCGACAAGGCTGTTGAGCACGAGCAGCAGTTTGCGTACGTCTTCGAAGTGCAGGCCCGTCGTGGGCTCGTCGAGAACATACACGCTGCGGCCGTTGGAGCGTCGCTGCAATTCGGTGGCGAGCTTCACCCGCTGGGCTTCGCCGCCGGAAAGTGTGGTGGCGCTTTGGCCGAGCCGCACGTAACCGAGGCCGACCTCGACCAGCGTTTTGAGAAAACGGTGGATCGACGAGATCGGTTCGAAGAAATCGGCCGCCTCGCTGATCGGCATGTCGAGCACCTCGGCGATGTTCTTGCCCTTGTAGTGCACGGTCAGGGTGTCGCGGTTGTACCGGTCTCCCCCACACACTTCACAGGCGACGTACACGTCGGGCAGAAAGTTCATTTCGATCTTGATCGTGCCATCGCCCGAGCACGCTTCGCAGCGCCCGCCCTTGACGTTGAAGCTGAACCGGCCGGGGAGGTAGCCGCGAGTCTTGGATTCGATGGTTTCCGAGAACAAAGTGCGGATCTTGTCGAACACGCCGGTGTACGTGGCCGGGTTGGAGCGCGGCGTGCGGCCGATCGGTGCCTGGTCGACATGGATTACCTTGTCCAGCTGCTCCAGCCCGGTAACCCTGGTGTGCTTACCTGGCAGCTTGCGTGCACCGTTGAGCCGGTTGGCGAGCACCCGGTAGAGGATATCGTTGACGAGCGAGGACTTGCCGGAGCCGCTCACCCCGGTGACAGCGGTGAATGTGCCGAGGGGGAAAGTCACCGAGACCTTCTGCAGGTTGTTCGCCTCCGCACCGGTGACGCCGATGAGTCGTTCCGGGTCGATCGGGCGGCGAGTTTTCGGCGTGGCGATGGACTTGCGCCCGGACAGGTAGTCTCCGGTGAGCGATTTGGTGTTGGCCAGCAGACCCTCGTAGGACCCGGAGTGCACGACGTGCCCGCCGTTGATCCCGGCGCCCGGCCCGATGTCAACGACCCAGTCGGCGGTTTTGATGGTGTCTTCGTCGTGCTCGACCACGATGAGCGTATTACCGAGGTCACGCAGGGTGACGAGCGTCTCGATCAGGCGGCGATTGTCGCGCTGGTGCAGGCCGATGCTCGGCTCATCGAGCACATAGAGCACCCCGGTGAGGCCGGAGCCGATCTGGGTCGCCAAGCGGATGCGCTGCGCCTCGCCACCGGAGAGGGTCGCCGCAGCACGAGCAAGGTTGAGATAGTTCAGCCCGACCCGAATAAGAAAGTCGAGGCGTGCCCGAATCTCGCGCAAGACCTGGGCGGCAATGGCCGCCTCGCGGTCGGTGAGCGTGAGCCGGTCCATGAATTCGCGTGCGTCGCTCAAGCTGAGCGCGCAGACATCCGCAATGCTCGCCTCGTGCACGAGTACGGCGAGCACTTCGGGCTTGAGCCGGGTGCCTTTGCAGACGTGGCAGTCAACCTCGCGCAGGTACTCGGACCAGCGCTGACGCTGGGTGTCGCTCTCGGCCTGCAGGTACTGGCGTTCGATGTAGGGAACGACGCCCTCAAAGCCCGAGGTGTAGCTCATCTCCCGGCCATAGCGGTTCTTCCACTTGACGCGCACCTCGAAGTTGTCACCGCGCATGACGGCGTTCTGTACCTCACTGGTCAGTTCACCCCAGGGGGTGTCGAGGGAGAAGTCGAGGTCACGGGCGAGGCCGTCGAGCAGTTTCTCGTAGTACTGGAACAGGCCCTTGCCCTGGGTGGTCCACGGCAGCACAACACCCTCGGCGATGCTCAAGTCGGGATCGCCGAGCAGCAGGTCTTCGTCGACCGACATGCGGGTGCCGAGACCGGAGCACTCGGGGCAGGCACCGAACGGAGCATTGAACGAGAAAGTGCGCGGCTCGATTTCGGTCAGCTGCACCGGGTGGTTGTTCGGGCAGGAGAGCTTTTCGGAATAGTTCTGCCAGGCCTTATCGCCTTCTTCGTCGAGAAAGTTGATCTGAACGAGTCCGTCGGTGAGCTTGAGCGCTGTTTCGAGCGAGTCGGTGAGGCGGGAAAGAAGCTCAGGGCCGGCGACGAGGCGGTCGACGATGACCGCGATATCGTGCTTCTGCTGTTTCTTGAGCGTGGGCGGTTCACTCAGCTGAATCTGCGTACCGTCGACGATCGCGCGGGAATATCCACCACCGGCGAGTTCCTGGAACAGGTCGACGAACTCGCCCTTCTTTTGCGAGATGATCGGGCTGACCACTTGATAGCGGATGCCCGCCTTCAGCTCCATGAGCTGGTCGGCGATCTGCTGTACGGTCTGGGACTGGATAATCTCACCACAGACGGCGCAGTGCGGCACACCGATGCGGGCCCAGAGCAGGCGCATGTAGTCGTAGATTTCCGTGATGGTCCCCACCGTGGACCGCGGGTTGCGGTTAGTCGATTTCTGATCGATCGAGACCGCCGGGCTCAGGCCCTCGATGAAGTCCACGTCGGGACGGTCAACCTGCCCGAGGAACTGCCGGGCATACGCTGAAAGCGACTCGACGTAGCGGCGCTGACCCTCGGCGAAAATGGTGTCAAAGGCCAGCGATGACTTGCCCGAACCCGAAAGCCCGGTGAAAACTACGAGCGAATCGCGCGGAATCTCCAGATCAACGTTGTGGAGATTGTGCACGCGGGCTCCGCGCACACTGAGTTTCGGACCTGTTTCTACCTTGGTAATCGACACTTTTCGATTCTATGCAACGCCGCTGACAGTGTCGTACAGGTACGCCCCCTGGCGCATACTTCCCCTCGGATTGCGCTCGTAGCATGTGCTTGGTCCACCGGCTACGGTTTCTTCGACTGCCGCGTCCATAAACTCGGGCGGCGACATCATCCGTGAAGTTGCCGAGTATGTATATACTCGATACTTAATATCTGTTGAAGTACCGGAGGTCGTATGTCTGTTCGCCAGAGTCTGCTCGCCATCCTGGACCAGGGGCCGTGCTACGGCTATCAGTTGCGGGCCGAATTCGACCGTCGCACCGGGTCGACCTGGCCGCTCAACGTCGGTCAGATCTACAACACCCTGGATCGGCTCGAGCGGGACGGCCTGGTGCAGAAGGCAGACATCGACGCCGATGGCCAGAACTACGTCGAGATAACGGATGCCGGCCGCGCTGAGGTCGCCGAGTGGCTCGGCTCCCCCGTGGTGCGCACCATGGCCACCCGCGACGAGCTCGCCATCAAACTCGCGATCGCCGTGACGCTGCCGGGCGTTGACATCGCTCGGGTGATTCAGGTGCAGCGCACCCAGGCGATGCGCACCCTGCAGGAGCTGACCCGCACCAAGAACGCGACCGCCGACCCGGAATCCTCCGAGCAGCTGGCCTGGCTCCTGGTGATCGACTCCCTCATTTTCGCGGCCGAGGCCGAGGCGCGCTGGCTCGACCATTCGGAGCACCGGCTCGCTCGGGCGCGGGCCGCCGGCCTCGCCGCGCCTCTGCCGCTCAACACCGCGGTGCCCAAGCGCGGCCGCCCGGCCAAGACGACGGCGGCCAGCGCATGACTGACAGCGACATTCTGCTGCAGCTCGACGGCGTGTCGATGCAGTATGGCCGCGGTGAGACCGCGATCACCGCGCTGGCGGGGGTCGACCTGTCGGTGCGCCGCGGCGAACTCGTGGCGGTGATGGGGGCATCCGGTTCGGGGAAATCGACCCTGTTGACCGTGGCCGGCGGGCTCACCCCGCCGACGGCCGGTGAGGTCGTCGTCGAGGGGCACTGGCTGAGCCAGCTTTCCTCTCGGGAGCTCGCCGTGCTTCGCCGGCGCAGCCTCGGCTTCGTGTTTCAGGATTTCAACCTGATTCCCTCGTTGACCGCGCTCGAAAATGTTAGTCTGCCGCTCGAACTCGACGGGTGGACGTCGAAGAAGGCGCACCGTCCAGCCCTCGATGCGCTCAATATCGTCGAACTCGGGGACCGGGCCGGTCATTTTCCCTCGGATTTGTCGGGCGGCCAGCAGCAGCGCGTGGCGATCGCCCGCGCCGTCGTCGGTGGCCGGTCGCTGATTCTGGCCGATGAGCCCACCGGCGCCCTCGACAGCTCGACCGGTGAGCTCGTGCTGCGGATGCTCCGCTCGCGAGTCGACGCCGGTGCCGGCGGCATTCTCGTCACCCACGATGCCCGCCACGCGGCCTGGGCGGACCGGATCGTCTTTCTGCGCGATGGGCGGATCGTGGACGAGTCGCGGGCATCCGCTGTAACAAGCTTGCTGAGCGGACTGCCGGCATGAGTGTCGAACCGAGTTCGCTCGCTGGCGGGCGATCGGGATCTACTCGAGTCGCGTTTCGGATCGCCCGGCGGATGGCCGGGCAGTCCCCGGGTCGCAGCGCGCTGATCGCACTGCTGGTGGCCATTCCCGTGCTCGGCCTGGTGGGAATCACGACGGTGACCGCGAGCAACGTCGCGACGCCCGCTGAGCGCGTTGTACTCGAACTTGGGTCGACTGAGGCGCGTGTCATGATCGCCGCAGCACCCGACCCGAAGTTCACCCAAGACCCGGTCAATGACCGGTATTCGGGTTACAGCGATCAGGCGAGCCGTGCCGACGCCGCGCAGTCGATCGAGCCGACGCCGGTCACCGCCGCCTCGCTGTTCCCCGCTGGCACCCACCTGCTGTCCATCCGGGAGACGAACGTCGTCGCGGAGACGAAGGACGGGCTCGGCTCGTTCAATGCCGTGCAGGGCCAGCCCTGGGACCCATCGTTTGCCGGCAAATACGACGTGACATCTGGTTCGGCCCCGACCAACGACGGCGAGATCATGGTGACCGCCGCAGCGCTCGACCGCCTCGGAGCACAAATCGGGTCGACGGCCGTCATGACCGCGCCCGTTGCCGCATCATTCACCATCGTCGGCACGATTCGTTACGCCTATTCTGACGACAGCATCGTGGCGTTCTACGGTATGCCCGGCGTCTTCGACGGCGTCATGCCCGATGATGCCGATCTGCAGACCGAGTGGTACTTGCCCGACACCCCACTCACCTGGAGCCAGATCGGTCAACTCAACCCACGCGGGGCGACCGTGCTTTCACGCACGGTGCTGCTTGACCCCCCGCCCGCAGGCAGCTCCCCTTTTAATAGCAGCTTCTCCCGCGACTTCGAAAATCTCTTTATCGCTCTGCTCGGCGGGTTCGCCCTGTTCGAGGTGGCGCTGCTCGCTGGGGCCGCATTCACAGTTGGCGCGCGCACCCAGCAGCGCACCCTC
The DNA here is from genome assembly GCF_004403345.1 of Cryobacterium lyxosi. Lineage (NCBI taxonomy): Bacteria > Bacillati > Actinomycetota > Actinomycetes > Micrococcales > Microbacteriaceae > Cryobacterium > Cryobacterium lyxosi. The sequence continues at coordinate 222,281 of NZ_SOGT01000011.1, read as the reverse complement.
GCGACCCTCGCGAGCGTCGGCGGCGACAAAAGAATGCTGTTTCGCGTCATGTCCTTCGGCGGCGTCATTCTCGGCGCTCTCGGAGCGGCACTGGGAACGGTGCTCGGCCTCGCTGGTGCGTGGATCTTCATGCAGATTTCGGCGAACGGCAGCGCGGCCCGATATCCGGGTTTCCACCTCGATCGGGTGTCCCTGCTCGTCATCGCGGTCTTCGCCGTGCTCGCCGGCTGGTGTGCAGCGGCGGTTCCGGCGCGGGCTGCTGGCCGGATCGACGTTCTGGCGGCGCTGCGCGGCACCCAGCGCCCGCCACGAGCAACGCTTCGCCGACCAGCGGCCGGGCTCGTTCTGTTGGCCATCGGTGCGGTCATCGCCGTCACCGGCGGGTTGATCGAGCTCGCCGCCTACGTGCCCACCTACCGCCAGGGCCTGGCCACCCTCGGAATTTGGCTCATCGTTGGCGGCCCGGTGATCATGCAGATCGGCGCGGTGTTCGTCGCTCCGCTGATTCTGCGGTGGGCGGCGCGGGTCGCCTCGAGGGTCGGACCGGCCGCCCGCTTGGCGACCCGGGATGTCGCCCGCAATCCGGGGCGCAGCGTTCCGGCGATCGCCGCCATCATGAGCTGCGTTTTCGTCGCCACGTTCGCGATGAGTCTCGTGTCGACCTTCCAGCTGAATTCGACCAAGAACTACGTTTTCGGTGCCCCGCTCGACACGGCGTGGGTGAGTCTGAGCACCTCTCTCGACGTTCCACCGTACGGCCATGTATTGCAGACCGCGGGGCCCGAAGTCGTTGCGGCCGTCGACAGCAGTTTTCCCAGCGCCCAGGCCCGCCTCTTGAGCAGCGCCGAGGACCCGCCAATGGGTTTCGGAGAGACGGATGCCCAAACGAGTGGGAGCGCCGCTGCTGAGCCGACCTTCGCGTTACCGCGGCTCGACCCCGGCGCGGTGTGTCCGAGTGATGCCAGTCGGCTGGGCTCGAACCCGGAGGCGGAAAACCGCGCCGACACCCGGTGCCCCACTCCCTACTATCTCGACACGTTCACGATGTCGAGCAGGAACGACCACATCTGGGTTGGCGATCTGGCGGACTTCGCCGCGATTCTCGGAGAGCCGGTCTCGACCGAGTCCCGGGCAACGCTCGCCGCCGGTGGAGCTGTCGCCACCTACGCACAATACGTGGTCGACGACAGCATTCAGATCGACTGGATCACCGAGCTCAACTCCACCCTGAAGCCGGCGCGCAGCCTGACGCTGGCCGGGAGCGTGCAGGAGCCGCAGCATCCACTGCCCTACGCCGTGTTCATGCTGACTTCCACAGCCGACGATGTAAACCTCGAGTACCGGCCGTCGATGGTCGTCAGCAGTATCGGCGCTGCCCCGACCCAAGCCGAATTCGACCACGCCCAGGGTGCCCTCGCCGCGATCTCACCGAAGTTTTCTCTCATAAGCGAATCAGGCCCACAGACCTATGGAGCGTCGTGGACCTGGGCCCTGCTCGCTCTCACGGCGATCATCGCCCTGGTCACGGCGTCGATCACGATCGGACTCGCCCGCGCTGACGGGCACCGGGACAACGCGGTGCTCACCTCGCTCGGGGCGTCCCCGCGGGTGCGCCGGGCGTTCGGGTTCTGGCAGGCGGTGGTGATCGTCGGCCTCGGCAGCGTCATCGGGGTGCTGCTCGGGCTGGTTCCCTCGCTCGCGCTGTCACTGACCCGCGACACCGCGGGCCTTTCCTTGCTGCCGTTCACTCCCCCGTGGCTGCAACTCGCGCTGATCGTGGTGGCGCTTCCGGCGGTCGTCGCGGTCGGCGGTGCCCTCACGGCCGGCGGAAACCGCACCCGGTTCAGTAATCGGGCCGCGTTCGACTGAATTGACCGGCCGGGGATCGGGCATCCGCTCTCGCGGCACTCGTTTAGGATCGCCGCACTCGTTACAACGAAAACGGCGAGACCAAACGAGTGCCACGACGCTCTGGCCCGCGCCGCCTCGGGACGGACACCGGCTCGCGGCACCCGTTCGGGATCGCGGCCCCCCTAAGAACGCGTGCTGCGACCCTCAACAGGTGCCGCGAGAGCAGGGCTCGGCGTAGGCACCCTGTTCGAAGGCACGCTTGCACGGTTACTGCAGGTGGCCGGCCTTCTCCATTTGTCGCAGTTCACGCTTGAGCTCGGAGAGCTCATCGCGCAGGCGCGCGGCGAGCTCGAACTTCAGCTCCCCCGCAGCCTCGAGCATCTGCGAGTTGAGATCGGCGATGATCGATTCGAGGTCGTTGGCGCCGTTCGCGGCGAGGCCGACCCGCCGGTTGGGACTGGAACTCTTGCGCCGAGCATCTCGGCCGGCGAGAAGTTCGGCGGTGTCCGCCTCCTCTCGGGCGAGGGCCTCGGTGATGTCACCGATGCGTTTGCGCAGCGGCGTCGGGTCGATGCCGTGCAGGGTGTTGTATGCGACCTGCTTCTCCCGGCGACGGTCGGTCTCGTCGATCGCTTTCGCCATGGATGCCGTCAGTCGGTCGGCGTACATGTGTACCTCGCCGGAAACGTTGCGGGCGGCTCGACCGATGGTCTGGATGAGGGACGTGGCCGAGCGCAGAAACCCTTCTTTGTCGGCATCGAGGATAGCGACGAGGGATACCTCGGGCAGGTCGAGGCCTTCGCGCAGCAGGTTGATGCCGACCAGCACATCGTAAATACCCGCACGGAGCTCGGTGAGGAGCTCGACTCGACGCAGGGTGTCGACGTCGGAATGGAGGTAGCGTACGCGCACCCCCGCTTCGGTGAGAAAGTCGGTGAGGTTCTCGGCCATTTTCTTGGTGAGCGTTGTGACCAGCACGCGTTCATTGCGTTCGGTGCGCTTTTTGATTTCTTCAAGCAGGTCGTCGATCTGTCCGGCGCTCGGCTTGACGATGATCTGGGGATCGATCAAGCCGGTCGGGCGGATGATCTGTTCGACGATGCCATCGGCGATACCCATCTCGTACTTGCCCGGCGTGGCCGACAGGTACACGGTCTGACCTACTCGGTTCTTGAACTCGTTGAACTTGAGCGGTCGATTGTCCAGCGCGCTCGGCAGCCGAAAGCCGTGGTCGACCAGGGTGCGCTTTCGCGAGGAATCCCCCTCGTACATGGCACCGATCTGTGGCACGGTCACGTGCGACTCATCGATGACCATGAGAAAGTCGTCGGGAAAGTAGTCGAGCAGGCAGTGCGGTGCCTCCCCCGGCTCACGCGCATCAATGTGACGGGAGTAGTTCTCGATGCCGGAGCAGAACCCGATTTGCTCCATCATCTCGAGGTCGAAGGTGGTGCGCATGCGCAGACGCTGGGCTTCGAGTAGCTTGCCCTCACGTTCGAGCACCTCGAGGCGTTCAGCAAGTTCGATCTCGATGGTGCCGATGGCACGGCGCATGACGTCGTCGCTTGCGACATAGTGCGACCCGGGAAAAACAGATACCGAATCGAGTTTCTTGACGATGTCACCGGTGAGTGGATGCAGGCTGTAGAGCCCCTCAATCTCATCGCCGAACATCTCGATGCGAATAGCGAGCTCTTCGTACATCGGGATGATCTCGATCGTGTCGCCGCGTACGCGAAAATTGCCTCGCGAAAAATCGACATCGTTTCGTTTGTATTGCATAGCTACGAATTTGCGTGCCAACCAGTCGCGGCTGACTTTCTGGCCTATCTGCAGCGCGATCATGGCGTCGAGATAGCCTTGCGGCGTGCCGAGCCCGTAGATGCACGACACGGTGGACACCACGATGACGTCGCGGCGGCTCAGCAGCGAATTGGTGGTGGAGTGCCGCAGCCGTTCGACCTCCTCATTGATCGAGGAGTCCTTTTCGATAAACGTGTCGGTCTGCGGAACGTAGGCCTCGGGCTGGTAGTAGTCGTAGTACGAGACGAAGTACTCGACCGCGTTGTTGGGCATCAGGTCGCGAAATTCGTTGACCAACTGAGCCGCGAGAGTCTTGTTGTGGGCAAGCACGAGCGTCGGGCGTTGCACCTGCTCGATCAGCCAGGCAGTTGTGGCTGACTTGCCGGTACCGGTGGCTCCAAGCAGAACGATGTCGGTTTCTCCGGCATTGATGCGGGCGGTCAGGTCGGCGATGGCGGACGGCTGGTCGCCGCTCGGGGTGTACTCACTGACCACTTCAAACGGGTTCACAGAGCGCGTGGGTTCCATGCCCTCATTGTACAAAGGGGGTCTGACAGTCAGCCTTCGTAGGTGGACTATGGCGTGGGGGCATCGTCGATCTCTTCACCCGCGCCAGCTTCACCCGCGCCAGCTTCGGCCGCCCGTACCCGAGTCCACAATGCGTCGACCTGGGACAGAGTCGCTTCGACGGTGCCGTTGTTGTCGATGACGACATCAGCCAGGGCGAGGCGGTCCGCGTCACTCGCTTGCGCGGCAATGCGGTGGGTAGCTTCCTCACGCGACAGTCCACGTAACGCCACCATGCGCTCGATTCGGGTCTCAGCATCTGCATGCACGACAACGATCAGATCGAACGTGACCAGACCGCCGGCGATGGCCTCGGCCAGGAGCGGAACGTCGTACACGACGATAACGTGCGGGTCGGCGGCGACCGCGGCGGCGACCCGATCGCGAGTGAGCCGCCGTACCGCCGGATGCGTGATGGCGTTCAGCCGCTCCCTCTGGCGCGCGTCGGTGAAAATGATGGCGCCCAGCGCTGGTCGATTCAGCGTGCCATCATTCAGCAGGATCGTGTCGCCGAACTCCGCGACGATTGCGGCGAGGCCGGGCGTTCCAGGTTCGACCACTTGACGGGCCAGCTGGTCGGCGTCGATTCCGATGGCACCCCAGGAAGCAAGGCGCTTCGCCACGGTGCTCTTGCCCGACGCGATTCCGCCGGTCAGTCCAATCAGATACATTCCGCCATGCTATCCGCTGCGCCGTCGGCGCCGAGCGGAGGCGACCCCCTGCATCAACACCGCCCTGCGTGCATCGGTCTACCCGAGGGCTCGCTGAATCTCGGCCAGCAGTTCCGCACGGTCGATGTCAGGCTCGTTCACCTCGACCACAACCTTGTTTTGGGCCGCTGTCCAGCGTGTCCTGGTTGACGGTTTCTTCATCCTGGTCGACAACGAGGATGGTGCGCGTCTGCGGCCGATCCGGACGGAGACCCAGCAGGGCGAGTGAGGTCTGCAGCTCGGCTGGCTGGAGTGGTTTCTCCAGAACGGCAGCAGCCCCCCGGCTCAGCGCCATGCCCATGTCCGTCAGGCCATCGATGATGATGACCGGTGCGGATGCCAGCCCCAGCGCATCGTGCAGTTTCAGCAGGAATTTCCAACCGTCCATTCCAGGAAGGTGCACGTCGAGGGTGATCAGCCTCAGCGGAACGCGCCGAGCGATCTCGAGAGCTTCCTCGCCGTTCGCAACCGTGATCACCCGAAATCCTTCCGTCTCCAGGAGCAGCCGCAGGAGCTCGGCCGATTGGGGATCGTTCTCGACGACAAGCGCCGTCGAGTGACTCTGCATGGTGATGCTGCAGACGATGGATTCAGTGAGGCTGGGCGGCGCTGCGTCGACGGCAGCGGGGCCTCCCGTGCTGTCTGAGGGATGAAAACTATTCATGAAATTCTCCGATGGGGCTGTGGTTCGTGGAACTGGTGTGCACGGGCGAATTCATCCAGAAAACAGGTTCTCGTGGGGAAGTTGGAGGTGCGCGGCAATCCTGAAGATATCGGGACGCGCCAAAGAGGAGAAAATATCCTCACTATCAGGTATAGCACGAAGTTTCAGAGGTCCGCGGTCAGCCCGAGCACGACCGCGACGGATACCCAGCGCCTGTGGCATCCGGCTCAACCGCAGGTGTTACGTCAACCGTGGGTGTCGGATCCGTCGGTTACACGACACAGCGGGCCGCACCCCGAAGGATGCAGCCCGCTGTTGGGGATGTAGCTGTGGTGCTAGTTGCCGCCGGAGAGCTTCTCGCGGAGAGCCGCGAGTGCTTCGTCGTCGGCGAGCGTGCCGGCACCAGCCGACTCGCTCGAGAAGGCCGATCCAGCCGGTGCGACGTCGCTGGGGGCAGCGATCTCGTCGTTCGCGGTCGAAACCTGCTTCTTGTGGGCTTCCCAGCGAGCCTGGGCAGCAGCGTAGTCCTGCTCCCACTTTTCGCGCTGCTCGTCGAAGCCTTCGCGCCACTCGTTGGTCTCGGAATCGAAGCCTTCGGGGTACTTGTACTGGCCCTTGTCGTCGTACTCGGTGAGCATTCCGTAGAGCGCCGGGTCGAACTCGGTACCGTCGGGGTCGACGCCATCGTTGGCCTGCTTGAGGCTGAGCGAGATGCGGCGACGCTCGAGGTCGATGTCGATGACCTTCACGAAGACCTCGTCGCCGACCGAGACAACCTGCTCGGCGAGCTCGACGTGCTTGCCGGAGAGCTCGCTGATGTGAACGAGGCCCTCGATGCCCTCGGCTACGCGAACGAACGCGCCGAACGGAACGAGCTTGGTGACCTTACCCGGTGCAACCTGGCCGATGGCGTGGGTGCGTGCGAATACCTGCCACGGGTCTTCCTGCGTTGCCTTGAGGGACAGCGAGACACGCTCGCGCTCGAGGTCAACTTCGAGGATCTCGACGGTGACTTCCTGGCCAACTTCAACGACCTCGCTGGCGTGCTCGATGTGCTTCCAGCTGAGCTCGGAAACGTGAACCAGACCATCGACGCCGCCGAGGTCGACGAACGCACCGAAGTTGACGATCGAGGAGACGACGCCCTTGCGGACCTGTCCCTTCTGAAGGTTGTTGAGGAACGTGGTGCGGCTTTCGCTCTGCGTCTGCTCGAGCAGGGCGCGACGTGACAGCACAACGTTGTTGCGGTTCTTGTCGAGCTCGAGGATCTTCGCTTCGATCTCCTGGCCCAGGTACGGGGTCAGGTCGCGAACACGACGAAGTTCGATGAGCGATGCCGGCAGGAAGCCGCGCAGGCCGATGTCGACGATGAGTCCACCCTTGACGACCTCGATGACCGAACCGGTGACAACACCGTCGGACTCCTTGATCTTCTCGACGTCGCCCCATGCACGCTCGTACTGAGCCCGCTTCTTGGACAGGATGAGGCGGCCTTCTTTGTCTTCTTTCTGAAGAACGAGGGCCTCGACCAGGTCGCCGACCTTGACAACCTCAGAAGGGTCGACGTCGTGCTTGATGGAGAGTTCGCGGGAGGGAATGACACCCTCGGTCTTGTACCCAACGTCGAGGAGAACCTCGTCGCGGTCGATCTTCACAACGGTGCCTTCGATGAGGTCTCCGTCGTTGAAGAATTTCAGAGTCTTTTCGACCGCGGCAAGAAAGTCTTCAGCAGATCCAATGTCGTTGATGGCGACCTGCTTGGGTGCCCGTTCGGTCGTTGCGATTGTCATGTAGTAGTTGCTCCAGGATGGACAAAATCGGGCCATACGCGAAAAAATCGTGCAAGTGTTGAGGATGCTCAGCGGCAAAAACCCGGGGAACACTCCGCGCATGGCAGCGGATAGGCGTCACGATTGTGACACTTCAGTTTAGCCACCCTGAGCGACGAGGAGCAACTCGGTGTCCAGCGCGGCTGCCCTGCCGCCGGAAAGCTGCTATGGAACGACCATGATCTGCCCGGCGGCGCCGCGTTCAGCGTCTGTCATGGCGTGCGTCACAAATGGATAGGTACCTGCTTCAGAAAAGCTCAGCTCCACAAACCCGCCCTGCGCCGGCGCGAGCGCCAGCGTCTGACTGCCGCCGGTGCCGGTGCTGCCGCCGTCACGCAGCAGATATTCACCCTCCACGTACACCGTGTCGAACTGGCCCCCGACGATGTGGAAGGAACTCGCCAGGTTGGGCCCGGCATCGATTACCCAGAAGCGGATGCGCTCGCCCACCTTCGCGCGGAGCGGCTGATCCTGATATTGGTTGGCATAACCGTTGAAGACAACGAGGTCGGGGGCGGCGGCGGCAATCTTGTCGGAACCTGCAACGCCTCCCTGCGGCCCGAGGTAGAACTCAGACTGGACCAGCAGGTATTCCCGGTCGACCGGGTCGAGTCCGGCGGGATCGATGACGACCGCCCCGAACATGCCGTTGGCGATGTGCAGCGACATCGGCATCGTGGAGCAGTGGTACAGCCAGACCCCGGACCGCGTGGCGGTGAAGGAATACTCGAGGGTTTCGCCCGGATCGATCGTGCGCATGGGACCGTCGGGGGCGAGCGCGCCGGCGTGGAAGTCGAGGGAGTGGCCGATCGAGGCCTCGTTGACCAGGGTGATCGTGAAGGTGTCGCCGACTTTTCCGCGCAGGGTCGGGCCTGGCGCAGTGCCGTTGAACGGCCACAGTGTCTGGGTCACTGCTGGGGCGACCTCGATCTCGGTGTCGCCGACCCGGAACGTGTAATCGTGGTGGGTTTCGGCCGATGCAGGCAGCAGGGCGGCATCGCGCGCCACGAATCCCGGCGAGGGCGGAGACTGGGCTCCGAGGTCGTCGGCGGCGGATGCTTCCGAGTCCGTCGCACCGGATCCGGCGTGGTCGGCCGCAGCATCCGTCGCTGCGGACCCCGTGACGACGATCTGCAGCACCATGCCCATCTGGCGGTGGCCGGCAATGGAACACCAGCCTTCACTGCCGGCGGCCATGATTCCGGCGTCGACGATGACGGTCTCCTCCGGCGCGACCCGGCCCGAGGTCAACCCATTCGCGAGGGTGAGGTCATGCACGGCGGTGTCGCCGTTGGTGACGGTGAGTTCGAGCCGGTTGCCGGAGGGTACCGTCAGGATTGACGGTGAGAACCGCATGTCCAGCATGGTCACGGTCGCCTCGGTGACCTCGCCCGAGGCGATGCTCGCGTTGGCGCCCTGAGTGGTGAGCGACGCCGTACCGACCCCGGCCGTGACCGGGTCGAGTGCGATACCCGCGGTGACGGCCAGAACGAGAGCGCCGACCGCGGCGGCGGCCATCCCACTGCGCGTGCGGCGCGGGCCCACCGCACCTGCCGGGACCGCTGTGAGCCCGGCGACCGGAGCGGACCCGGCACGGGAGCGGATGCGCCCGCCCGCCGCGACCGCGCGCACCAGCAGTACCAGAAAGCTCAGCAGCACCCCGAACACCAACAGGGACAGCACGACCTTGACCAGGCTCGGTACCGGCAGGAGGTACAGCACGATGCCGCCGTTGGTGACGAGCAGGCGAAACAGCGGCGCCCGGTTGAGTTCGAGGGCGGCAGCCCTACCGGCTTGCGGTCCGCCGCCGGAAACCATCGGAACCAGGTAGCTGAGGGCGCCGAGCAGCAGTTGCGCACTGAAGCCGGCCAGCAACGGAATCACCAGCCAGCCGAGGCGGGCGACGGCGTCGGCCGGGGTGGCCGCGGTCGCGACCACGACACCGAGCGCCGCAACACTGAATGCGAGCCAGGCCATTGAGGCGGCGAGGCTCCAGCCGGCGAAAGTCGTCGGTGGCGCGTGCCGGGCCTGCCGCACGGCCTCCCGCGTGACGGGTACGAGTCCGAGCAGGTAGAGCACGCTGCCGGCCCCGACACCGAGCGGCACTCCGGCCAGGCTGGCGCCGGCGACGACCGTTACGCCGGCGGTGAGTAAGGGAAGGGCGGTGCGGGCGGCGGCATCCGTTCCATCACCGAGCCGGGTACGCAGCACCGTGGGCCAGAGCAAAAGCAAAGTTCCCACCGCGGTCAGACCGACCCAGCCGAGCACGTTCAGGGCAATGTGCGCCACGTAGAGGCGAGCGTGCAGGTCGCCGCCCGTCCCCGGGTTCGCCATCCAGATGCCGAGGCCTACCCCACCGAAGAGACTCACCGCGGCGACGACGTAGTAACGCACGAGCGAACCGAAGCGGGTGGGTTTCGCCCGGCGGAGCTCGCCGCCCAGAAGGACCGCATGCAGCACCGCAACCGCGCCGACCAACACGCCGCCCACGAGCACCACGACGAACAGGTTCAAAATCATGCCGATCATCACGAGAATGGCCCCAAGCGTGTGCCCGACCAAGCGAACGATCAGCGACCGGCGCCCATCGAGTGCCGGCCGTCGCACCAGGGTATCGGCGAAATGCTGGCTCCAGATGATGATCGCCGTACTGACTGCGCCGAGCAGCAAAAGATGCACCATGAGCCAGTTGGCAACCCGAATGCCCTGATGGGCCAGAACAACGACGCCGAGTACGGCGAGCCAGGCGGCGATGACGGCGTTGGTCTGCAGATACCACGTGTTGCGGGCATGCACGCGGGCCGAGACGAGACTCATCATCGATCTTTCCGAACGGGCCTCGCGGGTTTAGCCTGCTGTACCGGGCCGAGCACCGCGGAGACCACAGCGATGACGATGAACAGCAGCAGGGCTGTGATGTTGAGTGATCCGCCCAGCTGTAGCAGGTGGGGCAAGCCGCGCGCATCGCCGAACAGCACCCGCAGCACGAGCGAGGCGTGCAGCAGAGCTACGGGTAGGTACATGATCGGCCGATACGGTAGCGGGCGGTGCAGCACCGCCGGCAGAATGACGGGCGCGTGCGCCATGATCATCGAGAGCGTGAACCCCAGCAGTACCGCATGGATGACTGCGTCGTAGGTCGCGCCGCTCGTCGCGGCGCCTTCGACGAGCCAGATTCCGCCGGCGACGACCAGCCAGGCATACCCGCTGAGCAAGCAAGCTGCCATGTACCTCGGAAGCCCGAACGACCCCAGCGTGCGGCGTGCGACGTCGTGCAGAAACAGCCAGCAGACCACCCAGAAAAGGGCCATTCCAAACAACGGGTAGCCAAATGCGGGCACGCACAGGGCGAGCGAGACGCATCCGGTCAACGATAGCGACGCCCACAGCAGGCCTCGTCCGGGATGGGTGCCGCGCAGGGTCAACCGCGCGAGTTCGAGGCGTTCGCCGGCGATGGTGAGCACGAGGAAGGCGCTGAACGCCGGGATCAGGTGGGCAACGGGAACGTTGGCGAGCCAGAGAATCGCGGCGACTTGGAGGTTGACGCCGCCGAGGAACTGGATCGCGATGGCTGTCATCGCCTGCCGTCGCCAGATGCTGCGGTAGATCAGCAGCAGGCCGAGCGCACCGACCGCGATCGCGGTACGTCCGAGCCAGGACGGCAGCGGCGCCAGCACGAGCAGGCTGCCGAGGCCGAGCAAGGCCGGGGCGGTGAACGCCCACCACCTCTTGATGGCGACGGCCCGTTCCAGCACAATCAGGGTACCCACGAAACCGAAAACCATCAGCGCACCGTGGGACGCGGCGACGCGGTCGGCGAGCGGCGGAACGTCGAAGCCGAGCAGGGCCGTCGCCGCGTATAGCCCAAGCAGCAGCGACGCCCCGGCTGGAGCCAAAAACAAAAAACGGATGCCCGTTCGATCAATGACGGCGCGGCGGGACTTCGGCCGAACCTGCACTGGAGCGGTGACGCCCGTCACTTGCTCCGGCGGAGATACAGAGCAGGTATCGAACGGGGACGACTCGGGGGGACGCACCTGTTCAGTTTACCGAGCCCTATATGCTCACTGAGGACTGCGTCACCCCTGCCCGTTACGCCAGCGCCGACCGCAGGGTGTCAAGGCCAACGCCGCCAAGGTCCAGGGCGCGACGATGAAATTCCTTGACCCTGAAGTTCGTTCCCTCGCGAGCGGCACACTCGTCGCGCAGCTGCTCCCAGATGCGCTGGCCCACCTTGTACGACGGCGCCTGGCCCGGCCAGCCCAGGTAGCGGTTGACCTCGAACTTCACGAAACTCTCGTTCATGTTGACGTTCTGACCGAGAAATTGGAAGGCATAGTCTGAAGTCCACGGGCCCGAACCGTCTGGCAGGGTCTTGCCGAGATGCACGCCGATGTCAAGGACCACACGAGCGGCGCGCATTCGCTGCCCGTCGAGCATTCCGAAACGGTCTGCCGGGTCGTCGAGGTAGCCGAGTTGTTCCATCAGTCGCTCGGCGTAGAGCGCCCAGCCCTCGGCGTGCCCCGACGTGCCGGCCAGCTGGCGGCGCCAGGTATTGAGCTTGGCCCGGTTATAGACGGCCTGGCCGATCTGCAGGTGGTGGCCGGGCACGCCCTCGTGATAAACGGTGGTGAGTTCGCGCCAGGTGTCGAATTCGGTCACTCCGACGGGTACTGACCACCACATGCGTCCGGGGCGGGAGAAGTCGTCGGTGGGGCCGGTGTAGTAGATGCCGCCCTCTTGGGTTGGCGCGATCATGCACTCGATGGTCTTGATCTCGTCGGGAATGTCGAATTGGGTTTCGGCGAGGTCGGCGACGGCTTTATCGCTGGTTTTCTGCATCCACTCCTGCAAGGCCTGCGTGCCGTGCAGTTTGCGTTTCGGGTCAGTGTCGAGGTAGGCGATGGCTTCGAGTACGCTCGCACCGGGTTTGATCTGGTCGGCGATCTTTTCTTGCTCTTCCACCATGCGAGCGAGTTCTTCGATGCCCCATTCGTAGGTTTCGTCGAGGTCGACAGTTGCGCCCAAAAAGCGACGGGAGGCGAGGGTATAGAGATCACGACCGATCGCGTCGTTTTCGGTGGCTCTACCCTCGAGTTCTGTGGTGAAGAAAGTGGCCAGTTTGTCGTAGGCGGTCGCTGAGCGGCGTGCGCCCACACCGAGGTCTGTGACCAGGGACGCCGGCAGTGCGCCATCGTCCACAGCGGCGTTCGCGGTGAACTCGGCGAAGAACCCGTCGATGGCTGCGTGGCGCTGCGCCTGGGCGAGCACCTCGCGCACCTGCCGAAGAGCCGGCGTCACGCCGCGTTCGATGCCGAGGCGCAGCGTGTCGATATACCCGTCGATGGCTGCGGGCAGATTGCCGAGCCGGGACGAAATGTTGGCCCAGTCGTCAACGGTCTTGGTCGGCATGAGGTCGAAGATCTCGCGAATCTCCTGCGCCGGGGATGCAATGACATTGAGGTCGCGCAGCTGTAACTCGGCGTCGGAGCTTTCCACGGTGAGGGCCAACTCGCTGCGCAGGTCGGTCTGGGTGACGTCATCGACGCTGTCGACCGGGTGGGCGGCATCCAGCTGGGCAATGGTCTTCTTCGCCTCGGCGACGAATCGTTCGTGGCCGGCGGGGGAATAGTCGCCGTAACGACCATCCCCCTCGGTGCGGCCGATGTAGGTACCCACCGTTGGGTCGAGGTCGACGAGGGTGTCCACCCACTCTTCAGCGATCTGGTCGATGGCCGTTGGCGTGCGCTGGATGTCGTGTGTCATGCCCCGAGCCTAGGACACGAGAGTTTCGACTGAACCCCCCAATCGGGGAGAGTGGCCGGTCAACCCGCACGGAACTAGTGGGCGGCTGCGTCCCAGTTGGGTCCGCGACCGACCTGCACCGTCAGCGGAACGAGCAGGTCGGCGGCGGACTCCATGTTGTGGGTGACAACCTGGCGCAGGGCGTCCCACTCCCCCGGAGCCACGTCGAAAATCAACTCGTCATGGACCTGGAGCAGCATGCTGGACCCCATTGAGGCATCCGCCAGGTCGGCGGCGATACCGTTCATGGCGATCTTCATGATGTCGGCCGCCGAACCTTGGATCGGAGCGTTGAGGGCCGCGCGTTCAGCGTTGTCGCGCAGCACTCGTTTGGGGCTGGCCAGGTCAGGGAACGGCCGGCGCCGCCCGTAGATGGTCTCGGTGTAGCCGTCGACCTTGGCCTGCTCAACGACGTTGCGCAGGTAGTCGCGCACCGCTCCGAACCGGTCGAAGTAGTCGGTCATGAGCTGCTTGGCTTCTTTGGTATCGATGCGCAGCTGCTTGGATAAACCGAAGGCGCTGAGGCCGTAGGCGAGCCCGTAGCTCATCGCCTTGACCTTGCTGCGCATCTCACCGGATACGTCAGCGGGGTCGACACCGAAAATACGCGAACCGACGAAACGGTGCAGGTCCTCGCCGGCATTGAAGGCTTCGATCAGCCCCGCGTCTTCGGAAAGATGCGCCATGATGCGCATCTCGATCTGTGAATAGTCCGCAGTGAGCAGGCTCTCGCTTCCCGCACCGGCTTGGAAAGCGGCACGGATGCGCCGACCCTCCTCGGTGCGAACGGGGATGTTCTGCAGGTTTGGATCGTTCGAGGAGATGCGGCCGGTCGTGGTACCGATCTGCACATACGTAGTGTGGATGCGCCCGGTGGTGTCGATGGCTTTATCGAGGGTCTCAACAATTTGCCGCAGCTTGGTGGCATCACGGTGCTTCAGCAGCAGGTCGAGGAACGGATGCGGGTTGCTCGCCTGCAGGTCGGCCAGGGCGCCGGCATCCGTTGAAAAACCGGTCTTGTTGGCCCGGGTCTTGGGCATCTCAAGCTGCTCGAACAACACGTCTTGTAGTTGTTTGGGTGAGCCGAGGTTCACCTCACGGCCGATTTCGGCGTACGCCGCCGCCGCGAGACTCGCGGTGCTGGCGCCGAGTTCAGCTGAAAGTTCGGCGAGTTGCTCGTGCGAGACGCTGACGCCGGCGAGCTCCATGTCGGCAAGAGCCAGCAGGGTGGGCAGTTCGATCTCCAGCAGCAGCTTGAGAGAGCCGGGGTCGAGCGCGGTCTCGACGGCGGCGAACACCCGCAGGGTGTACCAGGCCTGGGCGGGGGCGCCGGCCTGCTGGGTCTCGTCGGGCACGAGCTGGTTGGGGTCGGCCACCGGCAGTGCTTCGTCGAGGTACCGTGACACGAGGTCGGCCAGGGTCTTGTCCGGTCCCCCGGGGCGAAAGAGCCAGGCGCCGACCAGCGTGTCGAAGGCGAGGCCGGCCAAGGGCAAACCGCTGCGGCGCAGCGCCTTCACCTGGTGTTTGGCGTCGTTCATGATCTTCAGAGCGTCGCTCGCGAGCCAAGCTTCGAACGGAGCGTAGTCTTTGCGGCCCTGCTGCCACGGCAGCTTGATGGTTTCGGTCGGGCTGGCCAGTCCGAAACCGATGGCCTTGCCGTCTTGCACTTCCACCGTGAGGCCGAGTCCGGCCGGGTGCGCCGCCGTTGCCCGGTCGAGCCAGGACTGCAACTCTTCGTCGAGCAGGTCCTGCGCAATGGGCGATTGCACGGCTGGAACCTCGTCGATGGCGGCGACGAGAGCGGATGCTGCGGCCGCCGGGTCTTCCCCGGCGAGCTTGAGCACCCGGTCGAGCAACGTCTTGAATTCGAGGCGGGTGAAGATGTCACGCACAGCGTCGGTGTTCATGGCCCCGCGTTCGAGGCCGGCAACGGCCACAGGCAGCTCCAGGTCGGTGACCAGACGGTTGAGACGGCGGTTGCGAATCGCGTTCTCCCGCTGCTCGCGCAGGTTGTTGCCGACGACGCCCTTGATCTCGTCGGCGTGTTCAAGGATGCCATCGAGGCTGCCGTAGAGGCCGAGCCATTTGACGGCGGTCTTCTCGCCCACCTTGCTGATGCCGATCAGGTTGTCACTGGTTTCACCGACGAGGGCGGCGACGTCGGGATACTGCTCCGGTTCGACGCCGTAACGCTCGCGCACCCGGGCCGGGTCGTAGCGAGTGAGGGCGGACACGCCCTGGCTGGAAGGGTAGAGCAGGGTGACGGTCTCGTTGACGAGCTGGATCGCATCCCGGTCGCCAGAGACGACGAGTACGTTGTAGCCGGCCACGGTGCCTTGCACCGAGAGGGTCGCCAGAATATCGTCGGCCTCGAAGTCTTCCTTGGTGATGGTCGTGATGTTCATCGCGGCGAGGGCTTCTTGCAGCAGTGGAATCTGGCCGAGGAACTCCGGCGGTGTCGCATTACGCGTGCCCTTGTACTCCGGGTATTCCCTGGTGCGAAAGGATGCGCGCGAAATATCGAAGGCGACGGCGAGGTGGGTCGGCTTCTCGTTGCGCAGCAGGCTGAGCAGCATCGACAGAAAGCCGTGGATGGCGTTTGTATGCTGACCGGCATGGGTCTGGAAGCTGTCCACCGGCAAGGCGTAGAACGCCCTGAATGCCAGGGAGTGGCCGTCGATGATCATCAGGGTAGGCTTTTCGGAGTCCAACACTCCCTTAGCCTACAAGTGTCTCCCCGACAAGGCTCCCCGACCAAAGGTGATCATGTTCAATACGACTGACGACGCACTCGCCTGGGTTCAGCAGCGTGGCTGCGGAGATCTCGCCGACAAGATGGGGCTGGAGTTCACCGAGTTCACCATTGACCGGGCCGTGGCACGGATGCCCGTGGCGGGCAACACGCAGCCGGCCATGCTCATGCACGGCGGCGCCTATGTCGTGCTCGGTGAGTCGCTCGGCTCGATGGCCGCGAATCTGCATGCCGGACCGGGAAAACTCGCAGTCGGTATCGAAATCAACGCCTCGCACAATCGCTCGGCAACGTCCGGCTACGTCACGGGGGTGTGTACCCCGATTCATCTTGGCCGCACGCTCACCACCCACGAGATCGTCGTCACCGATGATGCCGGCCGGCGCTGCTCGACGATTCGCATCACGAACATCATCAAGGACTTGCCGCCGCAAGCCTAGATCTCGGCCGGGTCTGGCTCCACCAGGCTGATGAACGCGCTGAGTTCGGAGAGGCCGGCGGACGTTACCGGCAGGTATGCGGTCAGGGCAGGTGAGTAGATCAGGTACGCGGCCCATTTGGCTCGCGAGATGGCGACGTTGAGGCGGTTCTTCATAATGAGGAACGCCAGGCCGCGCGGTACGTCGTCGGCCGAGCTGGCGGCGAGCGTGACGATCGCGACGGCCGCCTCCTGACCCTGGAACTTATCGACCGTGCCCACTCTGACGTTGGAGTGGCCGGCAGCAGCCAGTGCCGCGTGTACGAGCGCCAGCTGGGCATTGTAGGGGGTTACGACGATCACGTCGGCTTCGCTGAGTGGGTCCTCGGTGCGGCAGTCGGTCGGGTCGGTCCAGAGCCGGCCGAGGACATTATGCACGAGTGCCACGACGGCTTCCGCTTCTTCAGCCGATGAAATGGCATTGCCGGTGTGCACCACCGGAACAGCGTGCAGCCCAGGCGTGACACCGGCGAGGAACCGGGTCGAGGTGATCGGATTGGCGCGCAGGAGTCCGCCGTAGGAGAGGCGGGAGACCGGGGCTGTCACCGCCGGATGCATGCGGCGACTCTCGGCCAGAAAATAGCCTCGCGTCCCTGACAGCACGTCGTGGCCGGCCGCGACCCAGCCGAGCGCTGACTGGTCTATCGGCTCGGGGTGCATGCCCTGGCTCACCTGCGGCAGTTGCTGCGGGTCACCCAGCAATAACAGGTTCTTCGCGCCGACGCTCGCCGCGATGGTCGAGGCGAGCGAAAACTGGCCCGCCTCGTCGACGACGAGCAGGTCCAGGCTGTGCCGCGGCACACGGGCAGGATTGCTGAAGTCCCAGGCAGTGCCGCCGATGACGAATCCGGAGTTGGCGTGGTCGAGTGCGAAGAGCAGCTGGCCGTCTTTGGGCAGCACCGTGTACACGGCCTGTGCCCGGTCAGCCCCGGTTTTGGCCACCTTTCCGACCAGCGCAGGGTCGAGCCCGGCCGTGACGATGGCGCCGAGCAGATTCTCAACGACTGCGTGGGATTGGGCGACGACGCCAATCTTCCAGCCATGCTGCTGCACGAGCGCCGTGATGACGTGGGCGCCGAGGTAGGTTTTGCCGGTGCCGGGTGGCCCCTGGATCGCAAGATACGACCTGTCGAGGTCACGCAGACTTGTCAGGACAGCGTCTATGGTCTCTCCGTCGACCGTGACGGCCGCCAGGTGTCCGGTATGGGTGCGCGGCGGGATGCGGCGCAAAATATCGACCATAGGGTCGCGCGGCCAGTCCGG
This sequence comes from Cryobacterium lyxosi, assembly GCF_004403345.1. Lineage (NCBI taxonomy): Bacteria > Bacillati > Actinomycetota > Actinomycetes > Micrococcales > Microbacteriaceae > Cryobacterium > Cryobacterium lyxosi. The sequence goes on along the minus strand of NZ_SOGT01000011.1, from coordinate 204,559 downwards.
CTGGGCGTCAACGATCGCTTGAGCCCACTCATCGATGGCGGGCTTCTGCTGCAACGGTCGGGGTGGTGCGGCCGGTGCGAGTGCGCTCGGTCGGTGGTCGTAGCGGGCGACATCTTTCAGCAGGGTCTCTTCGACCAGGATTGCGCCGTCGTCGTCGACCGCGAGCACTTTTACGGCGCGGTGGGTGCGAGCGCCCTCCGATGTGTCGGGGTTGGTGAAAGGCCCGGGGTATTCGTAGAGCAGGTATGGCCCGGCCTGGTCGCCCGGTTTGATGCTGCTGCCCGGTGCCAGACGCCCTCGAAGCCATAGGTGGCGACGATCGACGCGCTGCTGGCCCTCGCGAAACCAGTCACGGTCCACGTCGACGCGGTCGACTACGAGCACGTCGCGGGTGTCTTGCCAGTCGTCGATGGGGTATTCGAGCCGAGAATAGTGTCCCCACCAGAAACTCTTCTGCTCCCGGCGGTGGTAGTCGATCGCGGCGGCGGCGAAGGCTGCCGCTGCCTGGTCTGCGGTGCGCGACGTGCGGCCAGCCGTGGCCGCGATGGCGAGCAGGGCGTCGCGCACCGGCGACGGCTCGAGCGTGTCGGCATCCGCTTCGGGCTGGGTGCCGACTGAACGGATGCCCGCCCCACGCGCGAGCGCGAGCAGCCAGTCACGCAGCCGCAACGTTGACACACAGTCGTAGCGGTTGTAGTCGGCGATGGATTCCAGCATGCGCTGCGCTTCGGCCGTGTCGCCGTGCGCGTGCAGGTCTCGAGCGCCGGCATATTCGGTGATGGACTCCGCTGCGTTAGTGACCTCGCCGCCGCGCAGTTCGGAGCCCATGTAGAGCGGCTCGAGCTTCTTGATCGAGTAGGAGCGGGACCCGACACGCATGCTCTTGCGCACGAGCGGATAGAGGTCGACCAGCACGTTCTCACGCAGCAGCGAGTCGACCTGATCTTCGCCGATGCCATGCCGGGCAGCGAGGCTGAGCAGATGAGTGCGCTCGTACGCGGCGTAATGGTAGACGTGCATGCCCGGGTATCGAGCGCGACGCTCGACCAGGTACGCCAGAAAGTCCGTGAGTGCCTGCTTCTCCTCGGCCCAGGTGTGCGCCCAGAAGGCGCGAAAGGATTCATCGACGTCGACCAGACCGAACAGGTAGTCCAGGCCCCACTGCGTGGTCGCACCCTCGGTCGCAGTGTCTTCTGTGTACAGCGGGTCACCCTCGAAGTCGAAGAAGATATCGCCGGGATTTGGCTCGGGCAGCACCGCCAGCGTCCCCGGATTGCACAGATCTACCGGCGGCGCTGTCCCCGCGACCGCCTGAAGCTGGAGCCGCGCCTGTGTGCGCAGGGCGGCGAGCGTGGAATCGGCCATGCCGTCGATAGCGCCACCGGATGCAGCGAGTTCATCGATGGTGCAGAGGCCGGCGGCCGCAAGCCGGGCGCGCTGGGACGGCCGCAGACCGGCTACGAGAAGCAGGTCGCGGTGCTTCTGCACCTCTAGTTCACAAGTGACACAGCGCCCACAGACGGTGTAGCGCGGGTCACCCCACCTGACGAAGGCACTGTCGCCGAGGCGTTCCGTGATGATCTGCACGAGACGCTGTTTGCGCTTGCGGTATACCGGGCGAATGTCTTCCAGCTGGTGCACGCTGACGGAGCCATCGCCGAGCAACAGCTCGACGGTCTCAGCCGGGTCAACCCCAATGCGTTCGAGTTGTTCGGCGTACGCGGCCAGTTGCAGCAGGGCGGTCACCCGGGCGTGCCGGGCAAGTTTCGTGTCTTGTACCAACCAGGTGTGATCACTCTGCCGCACGATGAAGTCGGCGAATCCGAGGAAGACGATGGGGTCGGCTATGTTGGTCAGGCCATAATCGGAATCGAAGAAGGTGGCCTGAAAAATAACGTCGGTGTGCTCCGCGAAGGCCAGCCGCGTGTTCTCGGCGGCTGTCTCGAGGGCTGGGCGCGATATCCGCTCTGGCCGGGCGATCTCCACGACCGAATAGTCCTGCCGGTAGCGTTCGAGCACCCGATGTTCGTGCTCGTCGCCGAGCCGGGACGTGCGTTTGTGCATGGCGTCGACCGGTTCAGGAACCCCGTCAATGCGGCCGAGTTTCGCGTCGATACGGCGCAGAAACGCAAACTCGCAGACGGATGCAGCGCTCAGGTCACTCGCACTGGTCACCACCTGGCCATCCAGTAGGAACATGCGACCGCCCTTCGTTAATTTCGAGCGTAGCGGGCAGCACTGACACACCGTCCACCGGGCCCTGGGCTGGACCGCCAGACAGTAGAACGGCCCGGCAGAACCTGCCGGGCCGTTCTACTTTTAAACCGCGACTACTTCTTGGCGCTGAGCTGTTCGATGATCGCCTGCGACACATCGTGCATGGTGAGGCGCCGGTCCATCGAGGCTTTCTGGATCCAGCGGAAGGCTTCCGGCTCGGTCAGGCCCATTTTCTCGTTGAGCAGGCCCTTGGCCCGGTCGACGAGCTTACGGGTCTCGAACCGCTCGACCAGGTCGGCGACCTCAGCCTCGAGGGTGATGATCTGGCTGTAGCGCGAGAGGGCGATCTCGATTGCAGGCAGCAGGTCGTTCGGGGTGAAGGGCTTGACAACATAAGCGAGGGCGCCGGCTTCGGTGGCGCGTTCGACCAGTTCTTTCTGACTGAACGCTGTCAGCAGGACGACCGGTGCAATGTGCTCCTTGGAGAGGCGTTCAGCTGCGCTGATGCCATCCAGTTGGGGCATCTTGACGTCCATGATGACCAGGTCGGGGCGGAGTTCCCGTGCCAAGGCGACCGCAGTTTCTCCGTCACCGGCTTCGCCGACGACTTCAAAGCCGTTGTCGCGCAGAATCTCGACGATGTCGAGGCGGATGAGGGATTCATCCTCAGCGACGACAACGCGGCGCGGAGGGGTGGGGGTGCTGTCTTGGTCGGTCACGTGCAAAAGCCTACGGTATTCTGAACGAGTAGTTGTTAGCCGGTGTGGCGGAATGGCAGACGCGGAGCACTCAAAATGCTTTGTTCGCAAGGACGTGTGGGTTCGAGTCCCACCACCGGTACAATTTTTCACCAGTAAATGACCAGATCAAATGCAGTTTCTGACGCTGCTTGGCCTCACCGGCACGGATGTGCAGGTGAGGTTTTTTACACGGTCGCCGAGGTAGACCAGTTCGTCTCGGCGAAAGCGAGCGCACTGGCGGCACCAGAAATGAGTCGTCGATAACGACAAAAGCCTCGCTCCGTAAAAATCACAGAGCGAGGCTGATCGCGCTACACGCTATTTCTTGACGTACGCCGGCGCGACCTCGTTATGGGCGTCGCCCACGCGGTGCACGCGAATGTCATTGGTCGAACCGACGATTCCGGGAGGGGAACCAGAGATGACGACGACCTTGTCACCGATTTGCGCGAGTCCCTGACCGATGAGGATGTCATCCACCTGACCGAACATTGCGTCGGTGTGCGTGACCGGGTCCACCAGGTAGGTCTGAATGCCCCAGGTGAGGGCCAGACGACGACGGATGCCCGCCTCAGGGGTGAAGGCCAGCATCGGGATTTTCGACCGCAGACGCGACATGCGTCGGGCAGAGTCTCCCGACTCGGTGAAAATACAGAGGAACTTTGCGTCGACGAACTCGGCGACCTCGATGGCGGCCAGGGTGATGGCACCGCCCTGCGTGCGCGGCTTATTGGTCAGCTTGCCGATGCGCTCGAGTCCGTGCACCTCGGTGGACTCCACTATGCGGGCCATGGTCTGCACCGTGACAACGGGGTATGCTCCGACGCTGGTCTCACCGCTGAGCATGACGGCATCCGCGCCGTCGAGCACGGCGTTGGCGACGTCGCTGGTTTCCGCCCGGGTGGGTACCGGACTCAAAATCATGGATTCGAGCATCTGCGTGGCCACGATGACCGGCTTGGCCATGCGGCGAGCGATTTCCACGGCCTGCTTTTGTACAATCGGCACGGCCTCGAGCGGCAGCTCGACGCCGAGGTCACCTCGGGCGACCATGATCGCGTCGAAGGCGTGAACGATCTCTTCGAGGTTGTCGACGGCCTGCGGCTTCTCGATCTTGGCGATCACCGGAACGCGGCGACCTTCTTCGGCCATGATCTCGTGCACGCGGGTGATGTCATCGGCGCTGCGCACGAACGACAGCGCGATGAGGTCGGCTCCGAGACGCAGGCCCCAGCGCAGGTCTGCTTCGTCCTTCTCCGACAGGGCGGGAACGTTGACGGCGACGCCGGGCAGGTTGATGCCTTTGTTATTGGAGACCGGGCCGGCGACGATCACCCTGGTCGTGACGACGACGCCATCCGTTTCAACGACCTGCACCTTGACCTTGCCATCGTCGATGAGCAGAAAATCGCCGGGGTTCGCGTCGTGCGGCAGTCCTTTGAAGGTCGTGCCGGAGAGTTCTCTCGTGCCGAGTACGTCTTCGGTGGTGATCTTGAAGATGTCGCCGACGGCGAGGTCGTACGGGCCGCCTTCGAATTTACCCAGACGAATCTTCGGACCCTGCAGGTCGACCATGACGGCGATGGCACGACCGGAATCGTTGGCGGCCTTGCGCACATTGGCATAGACGCTCTCGTGCACCTGGTAGTTGCCGTGGCTCAGGTTCATTCGACATACGTCGACCCCCGCATCGATGAGAGCCCTGATCTGCTCGTAACTGGCAGCTGCCGGCCCAAGGGTGGCGACGATTTTTGCGCGTCTCATTCTGGTGAATCTCCGATTTCCGCGCTCTTCAAGCGCATGTGAACGTGGTGCAGGAAGGCTGGTGAATTAGAGGGCAAACGAGCGATCTGTGGGCTTGACGGGAGACGGCAGTTGCGTCTGCCCTTCCAGAAACTCATCGACCGCAGCGGCGGCGGCGCGACCCTCAGCAATGGCCCAGACGATCAGCGACTGGCCACGACCGGCGTCACCGGCGACGAAGACACCCTCCTGGCTGGTCTGGTAGTTGCCGTCACGCTCAACGTTGCCGTGCCCATCGAAGGGAACCTTCAGCTGGTGGCTGAGGTCGCTTTGTTCCGGACCGGTGAATCCCATGGCGAGCAACACCAGGTCGGCCGGAATCTCTCGTTCCGAACCGGCCTTGGGCACGCGGCGTCCGTCAAGGTACTCGGTCTCGGCGATGCGAATGGCACGCACCTCGCCGAATTCGTTGGAGAGAAATTCGACCGTTGACGCGAGGTACTGGCGGGTGCCGCCCTCTTCGTGAGCGCTGGACACCTCGAACAGGGTCGGCGATATCGGCCAAGGCTGGCTTTCCGGGCGGGTAGTGCCCGGCTGCTTGCCGATCGCCAGGTTGGTGACGGATGCTGCCAGCTGGCGATGCGCGGTGCCGATGCAGTCGGCACCGGTGTCACCACCGCCGAGCACGACGACGTGCTTACCCTCGGCGGTGATCAACGCTTCGATGCTTCCACCGGCACCGATCTTGTTCTGCTGAACCAGGAATTCCATGGCGAAGTGCACTCCGGGCAGATCGCGCCCCGGAATGGGCAGATCGCGGGGAACCATCGCCCCGGTCGCTACCACGACAGCGTCATAGCGGGCCCGCAGGTCGTCCCAGCTGATGTCCACACCGATGTTAACGTTCGCGCGAAACCGAGTGCCCTCGGCGGTCATCTGGGCGAGGCGCAGTTCGAGGTGCTTCTTCTCCATTTTGAAGTCCGGAATGCCGTAGCGCAGCAGCCCGCCAATGCGATCGTCGCGTTCGAACACGGCGACGGTGTGACCGGCGCGGGTGAGTTGCTGGGCTGCGGCCAGCCCGGCCGGGCCGGAGCCGACGACCGCGACGGTTTTACCGGTCAGGCGGCCGGGCGGCTGCGGCTGCACCCAGCCCTTCGCGAAGGCCTGGTCGATAATCGACACCTCGACCTCCTTGATGGTCACCGCCGGCTGGTTGATGCCGAGCACGCACGACGATTCACACGGCGCCGGGCAGAGGCGACCGGTGAATTCGGGAAAGTTGTTCGTCGCGTGCAGGCGTTCGATGGCGGCTCGACCCTCGTCGCGCCAGACCAGGTCGTTCCACTCGGGAATGAGGTTGCCGAGCGGGCAACCCTGGTGGCAGAACGGCACACCGCAGTCCATGCAGCGGCCGGCCTGCCGTTTGAGCACGGCACTATCACCCTGCTCGTAGACCTCTTTCCAGTCCATCAAGCGGATGGCCACCGGCCGACGAGCTGGCAGCTCACGTTCCGTGGTCTTCAGAAATCCCTTCGGATCAGCCATTGGTTACCTCCAGAATTCGATTCCAGACTACGAGTCCGTCGGGATCGAGTCCCTCATCGAGCGCCGTCTGTCTGGTCTCCAGTACGGCCGCGTAGTCGCGCGGCAGCACCTTGACAAATGTATCCATGGTTTCTTCCAGGTTGTCGAGCATCCGCTTGGCCAGCTCGGAGTCGGTTTGGTCCCGATGCTGTTCGAGCAGGTCGCGCACGATCTCACGGTCGACACTTTCGAGTGCCAGCAGGCGCAACTCCCCCGAGGTCAACGCATCACGGTTGACCCGTTCGGCGGTAAGCCCGTAGACGTAGGCCGTGCCGCCGCTCATCCCAGCTCCGAGGTTGCGTCCGGTCTCGCCGAGGATGACTGCGAGACCCCCGGTCATGTACTCGAGGGCGTGGTCGCCCACACCCTCCACGACGGCGATCGCGCCGGAGTTACGCACCAGGAATCGTTCGCCGACGATGCCGCGAATGAACATACTGCCCTGGGTAGCCCCGTAACCGATGACGTTTCCGGCGATGACGTTGTCTTCGGCGGGAAATTGGCTGGCCCGATCGGGGCGCACGACGATCTGCCCGCCCGACAGGCCCTTGCCGACATAGTCGTTGGAATCCCCTTCGAGCCGCAGGGTGATGCCGCTCGGCAGGAACGCTCCGAATGATTGCCCAGCGGACCCGGTGAGGGTGACCTCGATGGAGCCGGCCGGCAGGCCGTTTTCGCCATGCCGCAGGGTGACCTGGTTGCCGAGCATGGTTCCGACGGCGCGCTCGGTGTTGCGGATCGGCAGGTCGATGCTGATCGTGCCGCCATGCTCGAGCACGTTCTGGCTTCGGCGAATCAGTTCGTTGTCGAAGTGTTTGTCGAGTTCGTGCTCCTGGGAGCGGGCCCACTTGCGCGGTTCGCTCTCGGAAAAGTCCGGGCCGCTCAGAATGGGTGAGAGGTCCAGCCCCTGCGCTTTCCAGTGGGTCAGGGCACGGTTGACGTTCAGCACCTCACGGTGACCGATGGCTTCGTCCAGACTGCGGAATCCCAGCTCGGCGAGGTACTCACGCACCTCCTGGGCGATGAACTCGAAGAAGTTCACGACGTGGTCAGCCTGACCGTTGAAGCGTTTGCGCAACTCCGGGTTCTGCGTGGCGACGCCGACCGGGCAGGTGTCGAGGTGACAGACGCGCATCATGATGCAGCCCGAGACGACGAGCGGCGCGGTGGCGAAACCAAATTCCTCGGCGCCGAGCAGGGCACCGACGAGCACGTCACGCCCGGTCTTCAGCTGGCCGTCTACCTGCACGACGACGCGGTCACGCATGCCGTTGAGCATGAGCGTCTGCTGGGTCTCGGCGAGGCCGAGTTCCCACGGCGTACCGGCGTGCTTGAGCGAGTTGACCGGGCTGGCGCCCGTTCCGCCGTCGTGCCCACTGATCAGGATCACGTCGGAGAGGGCCTTGGCGACACCGGCCGCAACGGCTCCGATACCGGACTGGCTGACCAGTTTGGTGTGAATGCGGGCCTTCGGGTTGGCCCGTTTCAGGTCGAAGATGAGCTGCTTGAGGTCTTCGATCGAGTAGATATCGTGGTGCGGTGGCGGCGAGATGAGGCCGACGCCGGCCGTGGCGTGCCTGGTGCGAGCGATCCACGGGTACACCTTGGTGGGCGGCAGCTGACCGCCCTCACCGGGCTTGGCACCCTGGGCAAGTTTGATCTGGATGTCATCGGCGTGGGTCAGGTACATGCTCGTGACACCGAATCGACCGGACGCAACCTGCTTCACAGCGCTACGCCGGGTCGGGTCGAGTAGACGGTCGAGGTCTTCGCCGCCTTCGCCGGTGTTGGACTTACCGCCCAGGCGGTTCATTGCAATCGCGAGGGTCTCGTGCGCTTCCTGCGAAATGGAGCCGTAGCTCATCGCGCCGGTGGAGAACCGTTTGACGATCTGGGAGACCGATTCGACCTCGTCAAGGGGTACCGGGGGGCGCTGGCCGGGGCTGATCGTGAACATGCCCCGCAGCGTCATCAGGGATTCGGCCTGATCGTCGACCATCTTCGTGTATTCGCGGAAGATGTCGTAGCGCCGGGTGCGGGTGGCGTGCTGCAGCCGGAAAATGGTCTCCGGGTTGAACAGGTGCGGGGCGCCGTCCCTGCGCCACTGGTATTCGCCGCCGGTCGCGAGGCGTTCGTGGGCGGTGACGGCGGCATCCATCGGATAGGCGGATGCGTGCCGCGCCAGGTTTTCCACGCCGATCACGTCGATGTCGACGCCGCCGAGCTTGCTCGTCGTTCCGGTGAAGTACTGGTCGACGAAGGACTGGGCCAGGCCAACGGCTTCAAAGGTTTGCGCGCCGGCGTATGACGACACGGTGGAGATGCCCATCTTGGACATGATTTTGAGCACGCCCTTACCGAGGGCCTTGATGACGTTGCGTACCGCCTTTTCAGGCGTCACGTTGGTGATGATTCCGCTGCGCACGAGGTCTTCGCACGTTTCCATTGCCAGGTACGGGTTGACGGCGGACGCGCCGTAGCCGATCAGCAACGCCACGTGGTGCACCTCGCGCACGTCACCGGCCTCGACGACGATGCCGACCTTCATACGGTGTTCGGTGCGAATCAGGTGGTGGTGCACGGCCGCGATCATGAGCAGCGATGGGATCGGTGCGAGGTCTTTGTTGGAGTCGCGGTCACTCAACACGATGAACAGCGCGCCGGCCTCTATGGCCTCGTCGACCTCAACGCAGATGGCAGCGAGGCGCTGTGACAGCGCGTCGGTGCCTTCTTCGACGCGGTAGAGGCCACGAATGGTCGTGGTGGTGCGGCTGCCGACCACAGGGTCAATGTGCTGGATCTTCGCCAGTTCGTCGTTATCGATGACCGGGAAATCCAAAATGACCTGGCGGGCATGCTCCGGACCGGCGGAGAGCAGGTTGCGTTCCGGCCCGAGAGCGAGCTTGAGGCTCGTGACGACTTCTTCGCGAATCGAGTCGAGCGGGGGGTTGGTGACCTGCGCGAACTGTTGGGTGAAGTAGTCGAACATGAGGCGTGGGCGGTCGCTGAGCACGGCGATGGGGGTGTCGCTACCCATGGCGCCCAGCGGTTCAGCGCCGGTTCTGGCCATCGGGGCGAGCAGAATGCGCACCTCCTCTTCGGTGTAGCCGAAGGTGCGCTGACGACGCACTACGGATGCCGGTGGGTGCACGATGTGCTCTCGCTCCGGGAGGTCCTTGAGGTTGATGCGCCCCTTCTCGAGCCAGTCTCCCCACGGTTCGCTCGCGGACAGTTCTGCTTTGATCTCCCGGTCGTCGATGATGCGGCCGGCCTTGGTGTCGACCAGGAACATCTGTCCGGGGCGCAAGCGGCCCTTACGCACGACGCGGGCCGGGTCGATGCCGAGCACGCCGATTTCGCTCGCGAGCACGACGAGGCCGTCGTCGGTGACGAGGTAGCGTCCGGGGCGCAAGCCGTTGCGGTCGAGCGTTGCCCCTACCAGGGAACCATCGGTGAAAACGATCGCGGCTGGACCGTCCCACGGCTCCATGAGCATGGAATGGTATTCATAGAAGTCACGACGTTCGTCGTCGAGGTCGGTCTGGTTCTCCCACGCCTCGGGCACCATCATCATGATGGCGTGTGGCAGCGAACGACCGGACAGGCTGAGCAGTTCGACAACCTCATCGAAGGAGGCCGAGTCGCTTGCGCCCGGGGTGACGATCGGCAGCAGTGGTGCGACGTCGCCGAGCAGCTCGGATTCGAGTTGGGACTGGCGCGCACGCATCCAGTTGCGGTTGCCCTGCACCGTGTTGATCTCGCCGTTGTGGGCGATCATGCGGAACGGCTGGGCCAGGGGCCAGGACGGGAACGTGTTTGTGGAATAGCGGGAGTGTACGAGGGCGAGTGTCGAGACGAAGCGTTCGTCGGACAGGTCGGGGTAGAACGGTTCGAGCTGCAGGGTGGTGACCATGCCCTTGTAGACCAGGGTGCGACTGGACAGAGAGACGAAGTAGATCTCAAGTTCGCGTTCGGCACGCTTGCGCAGCCGAAACGTCTGCCGATCCAGCGCGATATCTGAAAACGGGTCGCCAGATTCGGTGGTGCGGGTGCTCTGCACGAACAGCTGCTGAATGGCGGGCATATTGGCGCGGGCCTGGATGCCGAGGTCTTCCGGGTGCACCGGAACCTCGCGCCAGCCGAGGATGGTGAGGCTTTCCTCCTCAGCGATCAGGCTGATCGCGCGTTTGATCCTGGTGCGCGCGGTCGGGTCGGTCGGGAGGAACACGTTACCAACGGCGTACTGACCCATCGGGGGGAGCGCGAAATCGGTCACGGCGCGCAGGAACGCATCCGGTACCTGCGTGATGATGCCGGCGCCGTCACCGGTTCCGGCGTCGGAGCCGACCGCGCCGCGGTGCTCGAGGTTGCGCAGGGCATCGAGGGCCTGGGTGATGATGTCGTGTCCGGCGGTTCCCCGCAGGGTCGCCACCATGGCCAGGCCACACGCGTCGCGTTCGGCCGACGGGTCGTACAGACCGGATGCTTCGGGCATGCTGCTAAAGCGGGAATAGAGAGGTTTCTGCGCCATGGAGACCGTCCTCACGAAATGATTGGCTGTAAGGGACGACGTTGGCCCGATGGTGAAGTGTGCAGGAGACCGTAGCGGCGCCCTGTTCGGGACGGGCCCGTAACCGGACGCCAATACGGGTATGTCAGCTGGGATTGCGCAGACGTGAGACTACAGACGCGGAGCGCTCGTGCTTGTGGCTGCGGTCGCGGGTGATTCGGGGTGATCGGCATCATCGCTCTGATCCGCGGTGGTGTTGTCTTCTGGTTCCGAATCGCTGTCCTCGAATTCTACCCCAGCGTCAGGGGCAATCCATTCCCGCCCGGAAACATACGGGCTGGACTCAAGTCCCGGGTGGCGGTGACGCTGCACGAAAATGATGACCAGACCGAGCGCGATGGCAGCCAGGGCAGCCCAGACGTTGGTTCGGATGCCGAAGTAGATCTCGCTCGGGTCGATGCGAATCGACTCAAAAAAGCTACGTCCCAGTCCGTACCAGATGAGGTAGGCACCCAGGGTCTGACCGAACCGCAGACGGAATTTGCGTTCGAGGTAGAGGATGACGGCCACACCGAGCAGGTTCCAGATGATTTCATAGAGAAAAGTCGGGTGGAACAGCGTGCCGGACGGCAGCCCGACCGGGAAGGCAACATTGCTCGCTTCGATTTCGAGGCCCCAGGGCAGGGTCGTCGGCAGACCGAACAGTTCGTGGTTGAACCAGTTGCCGAGCCGGCCGGTGGCCTGCGCGACGAGCAGCGCTGGCGCGACGGCATCGGCGAACGTCCAAAAGCGGATGCCCGTCAGCCGGCAGCCGATATAGGCGCCGACGGCGCCACCGATCAACGATCCGAAGATGGCGTTGCCGCCCTCCCAGATGTACAGGGTGCGCAGCAAGTCGGCGCCCTCAAAGAAGTAGTCCCCCGGGTGGGTGAGTACGTGGTAGATGCGCGCCCCGACGATGCCGAGCGGGACCGCCCAGAGAATGATGTCCAGTACGACACCCGGTTCTGCCCCGCGCTTGGTGAGGCGGCGTGAGGTGATGACCGTCGCAAGAATGATTCCAGCGAGGATGCATAACGCGTACGCGTGGATCCGGAACGGACCGAGGTCGAAGAAGCTCCACTCAGGGCTCGGGATACTCGCGCTCAGAAGATTCAAAGACACCGGGGTACTACCTTTCATCGTGACTCACGTCACCTGGGGCGAATTGATCGCCGCGAACAATTGAGTGTGGAGCGCGCCTGGATTTACTGGGGGGTTGAAGCCGGGCGGATATTGTTAGCGCCGGCGGCCAGGTCGAGAGCCAGACGGGCGACGGCTTGCACTCCCCCGTCGGTGAGTGCTTTCACGAGGGCTGACCCGACAATGGCGCCGTCGGCGTAGCCGAGAATTTCACGCACGTGCTCGGGGGTCGAAATGCCGAGGCCGACGCACGCGCTGGTGCAGCCGACCGCGCGCAAGCGCTCCACCAGAATACGAGCGGCCGCGTCCACGCCGGCGCGAGCGCCGGTAGTTCCCATCGTCGAGACGGTGTACACGAAGCCGCGGCTCGCCTCGATCGCCTGCACCAGGCGTGCGTCAGACGACGACGGTGCGGCCAAAAAGACGCGGTCGAGGTCGCTGCGTTCGCTTGCGGTCATCCAGTCGTCGGCTTCGTCGGGAATGAGGTCTGGTGTGATCAGACCGGCACCGCCAGCGGCGCGCAGGTCGTCGGCGAATCGTTCAACGCCGTACTGCAGGACGGGGTTCCAGTAGGTCATGACCAGAACGGGGGCATCAACCTGTGCGGTGATGGCCCGGATCGCCTCGAACCCGTGGCGCAGCTTGAATCCGTTGGCCAGTGCCTGTTGGGTGGCCGCCTGGATGACGGCCCCGTCCATCACCGGGTCGGAGTAGGGCAGGCCCAGTTCGATAATGTCGACGCCGTTGGCCACGAGCGCCACCGCAGCGTCGATGCTGTCGGTCAGCGTGGGGAAACCAACCGGAAGGTAGCCGATGAGGGCTCCCCCGCCCTCAGAGCGCCTCCGGGCGATGGTGTGTTCGACCGTGCTCACAGCGCCGCTGGTGATGGGGGTCGTCATGACTGTTCCGCGCCTTCGTCGAGCAGGTCGAAGTACCGACCGGCTGTTTCCATGTCCTTGTCGCCGCGACCGCTGAGGTTGACCAGGATGGTTGCCTCCGGGCCGAGTGCGCGACCAAGCTCGAGGGTGCCGGCGAGGGCATGGGACGACTCGATCGCCGGAATGATGCCCTCGGTGCGACTCAGCAGCCGCAGGGCGCTCATTGCCTCGTCGTCGGTGATCGGTAGATAGGTGGCCCGGCCGATGCTGGCAAGCCAGGCGTGCTCCGGCCCGACGCCCGGGTAGTCGAGGCCCGCCGAAATGGAGTGCGAATCAACGGTTTGACCGTCTTCGTCCTGCAGCAGCATGCTGCGGGCGCCGTGCAGCACACCGGGGCGGCCCTTCGTGATGGTCGCCGCATGCCTGGGCGTTTCGACGCCGTCGCCAGCCGCTTCATAGCCGAACAGGGCGACATCGGGGTCGTCGAGGAAGGCGTCGAAGATCCCCATGGCGTTAGAACCGCCGCCGACACAGGCGGTGACCGCGTCCGGCAGGCCCCCGGTCAGATCGAGAACCTGCTTCCGGGCCTCCTCACCGATGATTTTCTGAAAGTCACGCACCATGGCCGGGAACGGATGCGGTCCGGCCACGGTCCCGAAAATGTAGTTGGTGGTTTCGACGTTGCTGACCCAATCGCGCATGGCGTCGTTGATGGCGTCCTTCAGGGTGCGCGAGCCGGTTTTCACCGGAACGACCTCGGCGCCGAGCAGGCGCATTCGAGCGACGTTGAGGGCTTGACGTTCGGTGTCGACCTCTCCCATATAGACGACGCACTCCAGCCCGAACAGGGCCGCGACGGTGGCCGTGGCCACACCGTGCTGGCCGGCCCCGGTTTCAGCGATCACACGGGTCTTGCCGATGCGCTGGGTGAGCAGGGCCTGGCCGAGGGCATTGTTGATCTTGTGCGAACCGGTGTGGTTGAGGTCTTCACGCTTGAGGATGATACGGGCACCACCGGCATATTCGGCGAAGCGCGGCACCTCGGTGATGATGGAGGGACGACCGCTGTAGTTAATGTGCAACTTCGTCAAGGCCGCTGCGAAAGCCGGATCGTTTCTGGCGAGTTCGTATTCCGCCGTCAATTCATCGAGCGCCGCCACGAGGGACTCGGGCACGAACCTGCCGCCGAAGTCACCGAAATAGGGGCCGGGCTGTGTACGTAGAGACATTTAGACCGCCAAAAACTCAGAGAGGGTTCGGATGGGATCGCTCGTGACGAGCGCTTCGCCGACCAGGACGACATCGGCGCCGGCACCACGGTAGTGCGCGACGTCGGCGGCAGTCTTGACGGCGGATTCGGCGACACGGATGACGCCGGAGGGAATTGTGCCGGCGAGAGTGCCGAAGAGGTTCGGATCGAGCTCAAAGGTAGACAGGTCGCGCGCGTTGACCCCGATCAGGCTCGCTCCGATGTCGAGAGCGCGACTGACTTCGTCGCCACTGTGCGTTTCGACCAGGGCGGTCATGCCGAGCTCGTGGACAAGCTCGTGCAACGAGAGCAGCGTGGCTTGATCGAGGGCGGCGACGATGAGCAACACCAGATCGGCGCCCGCAGCGCGGGCCTCGAACACCTGGTACGGCGTGCCGATGAAGTCCTTGCGCAGGAGGGGAATGCTCACCGCAGCCCGCACCTGCTCGAGGTCGGTCATCGAGCCGTGAAAACGGCGACCCTCGGTGAGTACGCTGATAGCACTGGCCCCCCCGGTTTCATAGGAGACTGCCAGGGCTGCCGGATCGGTGATGGACGCCAGGGCGCCACGGCTCGGGCTGGCCCGCTTGATTTCTGCGAGAATCTTGACCCGGTCAGTGGGGGCCAGGGCCGCCAAGGCATCGAGGGCGGGCGCGTGGGCGCGCGCCGCAGCCTCCACGCTCGCCAGCGGGCGAGTGAGGAGGCGCTGTTCGGCGTCAGAGAGCGCGCCAGCGAGAAGTTCTTGGAGCACCAGGTCTCAGCGCCGACTGCTAGTGGCCGGTCGACGTGGCGCTGACGCCGTAGCCGACTTTGCCGAGTACGTAGCCGACGATGAGTCCGGCAATGAGCAATCCGAATGAGGCCCAGACGAGCCAGACCAGGTTGAAGAAGAATGCTGTGGTGCCGATGGTGAAGGCAGCCAGCATGATGATGACCGCGATCCAAGCCGCCGGGGAGTGGCCGTGTCCGGGATCTGACAGATCGATGCTCATGGTTCTCCTCGTGAATGCGTAAGCCTGTGTGCGTTGACAAGCAAATCAAGTCTAGCGGAGCGGCAGCTCGTCCCTAGCGAGCGGTCGGGTCTTCGCCGCGACTGAGATCGTCCCAGTCGCCGACGGAGTCCGCCGGTGTGGGCTCGGTCGACACATCAACGGTCACGGGCGCAGCTTTCAGGGAACCGTCGGGAGCGGCTACCGGTTCAAAACGCACGCCCTGGTATTTACGGGTCGGCCCGGGCCACCGTGCGCTCGTCGTGATGACGGTCACACCGGTCGCCGCCATAACGACTGCGGCGCCCATTGCGACGAACGGCCACGCGGTGACCACCGTGCCGAGGACGCTCAACTGAATGGACTCATGCCCGGCAACTCCGGTCGCAGCGGTGACCGCAGCGGCACTGGCTTGGGAGGGGTCCTCGACCGCGAGGTATGCGGCGAGAAACACCGAGAATCCGAGAAGAACTTCGAGCGCACCGAGCACGACTCGAATGAGCCGACCCGCGATGGTGAGGGCCGCGGCGAGGGCGAACCCGGAGAGCGCCAGCGCCGTCAGTGCCGGCGCGGCGATGGCTCCGTCGATTTGGAGCACCTGGGTGCCAGCGTCGGGCAGCCCCACCTCGGCGCGCACCCAGACCTGCGTCCAGGCCAGCATTGCCAGGGCACTCGCTCCCAAAATGGCGAGAATGAGCACGAGTTTGAGGCGACGCGGAGACATCCGTTCCCTCATCAGAACACTCGCCGCATCGCGTTGGCGATAGCGACGGCGCGCAGGGGTGCTGCCGCTTTGTTCTGCGACTCCTGATACTCGGAGGCCGGATCGGAATCGGTGACGACGCCGCCGCCGGCCTGCACCCGGGCGACGCCGTCCTTGATGGTGGCGGTACGGATGGCGATAGCCAGGTCGGCGTCGCCGGCGAAGCCGAAGTAGCCCACCACTCCCCCGTAGACGCCACGCTGGGCTGGTTCGAGGGCGTCGATGATCTCGAGCGCCCGCGGTTTCGGCGCGCCCGACAGGGTGCCGGCCGGGAACGTGGCACGGAAGACGTCGATCGCGGTCTTACCGGGAACCAGATTGCCCTCGACCGAGGACACCAGGTGCATGATGTGGCTGAACCGTTCGATGCGCATGAATTCGGTCACTTCGACCGACCCGGCCGCGCAGACCTTGAGCAGGTCGTTGCGGGCGAGATCGACGAGCATGAGGTGCTCGGCACGTTCTTTCGGGTCTTCGGCGAGCTCGATCGCGTAGTCGGCGTCGGCATCCGGTGTGGTGCCACGGGGTTTCGAGCCGGCGATCGGGTGGGTGAAGACGCGTTGGTCTTGCACCTTGACGAGCGCTTCGGGCGAGGACCCGACGATCCAGTACGGCTCGCCCGCCGGCGTTTCCAGGCTGAGCAGGTACATGTATGGGCTCGGGTTGAGGCTGCGCAGCACCCGGTAGACGTCGATGGGGTGTGCGGTGCAGACCTGGTCGAAACGCTGGGAGATGACGACCTGAAACACGTCGCCGTCGACGATGTGCTGTTTGCCGATATTGACGGCGGCGAGAAAATCGTCTCGCGTGGTGCGGTGGAGCGGCGCGCTCGGCGCCTGCAGGTCAACCTCGGCCAGCCAGGCTTCTCCGGGCGCGGCGAGACGGGTTTGCAGTGAATCCAGTCGTGTGCTCGCGTCAGCCCAGAGCTTTTCGGGGGTGTCGGCACCGTCGTTGAGCACGTTGGCGATGAGCTGCACGGTTCCGTACTTGTGGTCGAGGACAACGAGGTCGGCAACGAAGCTGAAGGACTGGCCTGGCACGTCGTAGTCGGCCGGCGGCTGGTGCGGCAGGCGTTCGATCTGGCGAATTGCCTCCCAGCCGATGAAGCCGACCAGTCCGCCCGTGAGTGGAGGGTGCTCGGGCAGCCTGGGCGTCTGCCAGCGTTCGAACAAGTAGGCCAGAGCGTCGAGCGGTCCGAGATCGGCTGCGGAACCGAGCGCACGCTCGGCGGAGAGCCCGTAGTCGATCCAACGGGTGTCGTCGCCCTGTTGGGTGAGCACACCGAACGAGGAGACACCGACAAACGAGAACCGAGACCAGATACCGCCCTGTTCGGCGGACTCCAGCAAAAAGCTGCCCGGCAGCCCCTCGGCGAGCTTGCGATAGATGCCGACCGGGGTCTCACCGTCGGCGAATAGTTCACGGATCACCGGGATCACCCGGTGCTCCCCGGTCAACGCGTCAAACTGATTGCGCGTCGTCGAACCGGCGGTACGGGAACCGGTTGCGACTGGGATACCGTCACTCATTCCATCGGCCTATCCATGGTAATCGCGCCCAGGTCGCGGCCGTCGAAGCAGGTATGCGTGCCGGTGTGACACGCCGCTCCAACCTGGTCGACCTGCACGAGCAGGGTGTCGCTATCGCAGTCGAAGGCGGCCGATTGCACATACTGGGCGTGGCCGGAGGTGTCGCCCTTACGCCAGAACTCCTGCCGGCTGCGCGACCAGAACGTGACGCGTCCCTCGGTGAGGGTGCGGCGCAGCGCTTCCCGGTTCATCCACCCGAGCATGAGCACTTCGTGGGTGTCCCATTGCTGGATGACGGCGGGCAGCAGCCCGTTGTCACTGAATACAGCGGCGTCCAGCTGATCGGTCAGTTCGTTGGTCATCAGCGCACCAGCATTCCGGCGTCGGCGAGCTCACGCTTGACGTCGCCTATGGTCAATAGTTGATTGTGAAAAACAGATGCCGCGAGAACAGCATCCGCGCCGGCTCGGATCGCCGGCGGAAAGTCCTCTACCCGCCCGGCGCCACCGGAGGCGATCACCGGAACCCGACTATTCGTGCGCATGAGCGCGATCAGGTCGGTATCGAAACCGGTTTTGGTACCGTCGGCGTCGATCGAGTTGACCAGGAGTTCTCCGGCACCGAGCTCGATCGCTCGCTGGGCCCAGGCCACGGCATCCAGGTCGGTCTCGGTACGACCACCGTGTGTGGTGACAACGAAACCGCTCTCGGTGCGTTCGGACCGTTTTACGTCGAGGCTCAACACGAGAACCTGAGCGCCGAACCGGTCGGCGATTTCAGCGATGAGGGCGGGCCGGGCGATGGCCGCGCTGTTGACGCCGACCTTGTCAGCGCCGCTCGCCTGCAGCCGGGAGACGTCTTCGACGCTGCGGATGCCGCCGCCGACCGTCAACGGAATGAACACCTGCTCAGCGGTGGCGCGCACCACGTCATAGGTCGTTGAGCGGTTGTCCACCGTGGCCGTGACGTCGAGAAAGGTCAGTTCGTCGGCACCCTGCTCGTAGTAGCGCCGCGCCAGTTCGACCGGATCGCCGGCGTCGCGCAGATTCTGAAAGTTGACGCCCTTGACGACACGACCGTTGGCCACATCAAGGCAGGGAATGACGCGCACACTCAAACTCATGCGAGTTCTCCTCTCACCGGGTTATAAACGGGCCGGGTTATAAACGGGCGTTGTGGATGGTGGTGACGAGAATGGCCCGGGCCCCGAGGGCGTAGAGGGCATCCATCACGTTGTTCATGTCGACACGGCCGATCATGACCCGCACGGCGGCCCACTCGGGGTCGTGAAGGGAGGAAACCGTCGGCGATTCGATGCCGGGCGCGAGCGCTGCGGCCGCATCGAGCAGGGCAACGGGAATGTCGTAGTCAAGGAGCACGTACTGGCGGGCCACGAGGACGCCCTGGAGACGACGGAGCAGGGTGTCGATTCCGGCCTTGTCGTTGGTGGAGCTGATGAGAACGGCCGTGGACTCGAGGATGACCGGTCCGAAGATTTCGAGGCCGGCTTTGCGCAGGGTCGTCCCGGTGGAGACGACGTCGGCGACGGCATCCGCTACCCCGAGTTGAACCGCCGATTCGACCGCGCCATCGAGTTCAACCAGTTCGACGGTCACCGAGTGCGTGGCGAGGAAGCGTTCGACCAAACCCGGGTAGCTCGTGGCGACGCGCAGGCCGTCGAGGTCTGTCAGCTCGGTGAAGCGACCGGCCGGCCCGGCGAAGCGAAAAGTCGAGTCTCCAAAGTCGAGGCTGGCGATCTCCACGGCTTTTGAGTGTGAGTCGAGCAGCAGGTCGCGTCCGGTGATGCCGACGTCGAGGGCGCCGGAACCGACGTAGGTGGCGATGTCGCGGGGACGAAGGTAGAAAAATTCGACGCCGTTGCGGGGGTCGGCGGTGACAAGGTCGCGGGGGTCGCGGCGGCCGGTATAGCCGGCTTCAGCAAGCATCTGCGCGGCGGTTTCAGACAACGAGCCCTTGTTGGGCACGGCAATTCTCAGCATGGGGATACTCTCTTGGTTTTTTTCACACGACTATTCAGTGAATTCGAGCCAGCGGCGGGCGCTGGTGTGGATCACAAATGTCGGTAGATGTCGGCCGGAGAGAGGCCCTTGGCGATCATCATGACCTGCAGGTGATAAAGCAGCTGGGAGATTTCAGCGGAGGTTTCGTCGTCGCTTTGAAACTCAGCGGCCATCCAGACTTCGGCGGCTTCCTCAACAATTTTCTTGCCGATGGCGTGCACGCCGGCGTCGAGTTCGAGCACGGTACCGGAGCCCTCTGGACGGGTGGCGGCCTTGTCGCTCAGTTCTACGAAAAGGTCATCGAATGTTTTCACAACTCTAGGTTACCCGCCCCGTGCCGGTGGCTAGCCGCGCGCTCCCGCAGCAGGCCGATTTGGGCGGCCGGATTCTCAGCCCCGAACACGCTGGAACCAGCCACGAAAGTGTCGGCGCCGGCCACAGCTGCGATCTCGATGGTCTGTGCGGTAATGCCGCCGTCCACCTGCAACCAGACGTCGAGGCCGGTCTTTTGGACTGCTCTCCGCAACTGAACCAACTTCGGCATGGTCGATTCCATGAAGCTCTGGCCGCCGAATCCGGGTTCTACAGTCATCACCAGCACCTGATCGAATTCGGGGAGCAGTTCGAGATACGGTGCGACATCGGTGCCCGGTTTCAGGGCGATGCCAGCGCGCGCGCCGATCTGCCGCAGGCGACGGGCCAGAGCGACGGGCTCGGTCGTGGCCTCGGCGTGGAAGGTGACCGAGTAGGCACCGGCCTCGGCGTAGCCGGGCGCCCACCGCTCGGGATCGTCGATCATCAAGTGGATGTCCAGCGGCAACGGCGATACCTGCTGCAGGCGTTCGACCATTCCCAGCCCGAAAGTGAGGTTGGGGACGAAGTGATTGTCCATGATGTCGACGTGCACGAGGTCGGCGGAGCGGATGCGACCCAGCTCGCTCTCAATATTGACAAAATCGGCGGCGAGAATGCTCGGATTGATGCGGTTAGCCATCCGCTCAGTTTATCGAGCCCCGCGCGGCGCGCGGTTGCCCCCTGGTTCGTACCGTTTGCGGGAGGGTCTCAGTCGAGCTGGACGAGTTCGCTCCGGGTGCGATGTGGGGCGGTTTCGGCGTCGTACTCAGCCGGAGGTTTCGATACTGGCGGGCCCAGTCTCTCAACCGGGCCCGCGTCCCGGGCCCCCGAACGTGAAAGAGACCGGGAGCGCACGCATCGGCCCACGCCGGCGCGCCGGCTGCTACTCGTTGGAGCGCTGCAGCAGGGTGATGAACATGGCGTCGGTCCCGTGGCGGTGCGGCCAGAGCTGAACACTCCCGGTGTCGGCGGGCAGGTCGAGGTTCGCCGCGCTGAATGACTGCACGACGGCCGCAGTGTCGAGCGCCGTCACGGTTCCGCCGGCATCGCGCACGGCGAGGGCGACGATCGCCCGCGTCTCGGCGGTGTGCGGTGAGCAGGTGACATAGGCGAGGATGCCGCCGGGCTTGAGCGCGAGCAAAGCCGCCTCGATGAGTCCAGACTGCAGACCAGCGAGGTCGGCGACGTCCTTGGGCTGTTTGCGCCAACGAGCCTCGGGTCGGCGCCGAAGAGCGCCGAGGCCGGTGCAGGGGGCGTCGAGCAAAATACGGTCGAAGGTTTCCGGGTGCGTTCGGCCGATGGTGGTGCCGTCGATTTCCCACACCGGAACTGGCTCGGGGAGAGCCTCGAGGGCGGTGCGCACGAGGGTCGCCCGGGCGGGAACAAGCTCGTTGGCCACAAGTTCGGCTCCCCCGGCACGTGCCTCGGAAGCGAGCAGGGCTGCCTTGCCACCGGGTCCGGCGCAGAGGTCGAGCCACCGCTCCCCCGCAACGATCGGCCGGGCCCGACTGAGTGCCAGAGCAGCGATCTGCGATCCCTCATCTTGCACCCGAATGCGACCCGCCGTCGCCGTCACGAGGTGGTAGGGGTCTCCGGAGTCCAACACAAAACCAACCGGCGAGAATTCATCGGCGAGGCCCAGCCGTTCGCGGTCTTCGTCGGTGGCGAGACCGGGCAACGCGACCATATTGACCTTTGCCGCCATATTGTCAGCTGCGAGCAGATCGGCCAGCTCGTCTTCGTGACCCTCCGCACGCAGTGCCTGCCGAAAAGCCCGCACGATCCAGGCGGGATGTGAATATTCGGCGGCGAGCCGGTCATCGACGTTGACCGCACCTTCGAGCACCCGGTCACGCCATTCCTCGGCGCTCGATCGGGAGATGGTGCGCAGCACGCCGTTGGTGAAACCGGTGGCGGAGCGCGAACCGACCTGCTTGGCGAGTGAGACGGATTCGTTGACCGCGGCGTGGGTCGCGATGCGAGTGGCCAGCAGCTGATGGGCGCCAAGGCGGAGCACATCGAGAATGGCCGGATCGATGGCGCTGACCGGTCTGTTGGCGGCGAGGGCGATCACACGGTCATAGAACCCCTGCATGCGCAGGGTCCCGTAGGTGAGCTCGGTCGCGAGGGCGGCATCCGCCGTATTCAGGGCTGCGCGTTGAATGCGGGTCGGCAGCAGCAGGTTCGCGTACGCGTCGGATTCGCGCACCGCCGCGATCACCTCATAGGCGATGCGTCGAGCCGGCTGCACGAAGTCGGCCGGGACCGGGCGAAACCGGGCATTGCCCGACGGTGCCGAGTCGGCCGCCCGATCCGAGTGAGCACGGTCCGAGCCTGCACGGTCCGAGCCTGCACGGGCCGAGCCTCCGCGGGCCGAACCTAGGCGATCGTCACTCATGACGCCGTCACCGATTCTGCTGCCACTCCGCGCCACCAGTCGTTCGCTGTCATCGCTGTCTTTCCGGCCGGTTGCACGCGCAGCAGAACCAGGGGTTCGGTCTGCGTGCCTACCAGCACTATCTTTTCGCGCTGCACAATAGTTCCGGCAGGCAGGTTGGGTTGGTCGACGCTGGGAGCGACCTCGAGAAGTTTCAATTCGGCGCCGTTCACGGTCGTGAACGCACCCGGCTCCGGGGTCACTCCGCGAATATGGTTGTAAACGGATGCCGCCGGTCGGCTGAACACGATCCGCGCATCGTCCCGCACGAGTTTGGGCGCGAGGGTCGCCTCGCCGGTCTGCGCCACAGCCAGGGCGGTGCCGGCGGCGAGCTCAGAGACGACCCGCAGGAGCAGAGCGGCGCCGCTGTGGCTGAGCTCATCGAGAAGCATTCCTGATGTGGAATGTGCGCCGAGGGGTTGGGAGAAACTCCCGAAAACGGCACCGGCGTCGAGTTCGGGTACCAGCTGGAACACTGCGGCGCCGGTGAGTTCATCACCGGCGATGACGGCGCGCTGCACCGGCGAGGCCCCCCGCCACCGCGGCAGGAGGGAGAAGTGCAGGTTGATCCAACCGAGGCGGGGAACGGAGAGCATAGGTTCGCGCACGATGCCGCCGTAGGCGACGATGACACCGAGGTCAGGTTGCCGGGCGCGGATGGTCTCGGTCGCCTCAGCGTCGAGTCGGTTGGTCTTCAGTACCGGGTAGCCATAGGCCACCGCGGCCTGCGCGACCGGCGACGGAGTGAGGGTGCGCTTGCGGCCGAGCGGAGCATCCGCTCGAGTGATCACGGAGACGATCTCGTGATCGGAGCTGGCCAGGGCCCTGAGGCTGGGCAGCGCGACCTCGGGCGTGCCAGCAAAGACGAGTTTCATTTAAAGCAGCTCCGGGTCGTCGAATCGAACTTTAAGTGTAGGTGGCGGTTGGAACGAACCCGACTTCGACTTGCGGCGTTTGGCGGCGTTTCGCACGACCGCCGCCTTGAGCGCGTGGGCCACTTCATCGCCGCGGGCGTAGCCGAACCGAACGACCGCCCGCACCAGGGGGGCCTCGGTGTCGACCGGGCCCAGTATGTCAAGGCCTGCCACCGCAACGAGATCAGCGAGGGCAGCGTCGACGTCTGCAGCGGTGCCGGTGACCGAAGCCACGCGCACGGCCGGCGGAAACCGCAGCTGGCGACGGTCGGCGAGCTCGCTCGCGGCGAAGCTGTCTGGCCGCCAGGAATTGAGTGCCCGGGCGAGGGCGCCCCCGACCCCGGCGAGCAACACGGGAGCGCCGGGTGCGGCAAGAGCGGCCGCGTTGGCCCACCAGCGCAGGCAGTCCTCAGCGACGCGCAGCGATTCGCGGGCAAGCATCCGCTCGCCGTCGAGGATGAGGATGGCCCGGTAACCATTGGTCGGCACCGGTTCGGCGCCCCGGGTGGCGATCACGAGAGCGGGCTGGGCACTCAGGGTCTGAATCGTGTGTTCGCCGTCGGCGACGATGACGCGCGCGCCGGGAAAGGCGCGGCCGAGTTCTTCAGCGGTGCGTCCGGTGCCGAGCGTCACCACACGCAGTTTGGTGCCTTCGCAGTGCGCGCAGGTCCAACCGGCGGCGAGGGCGCCGCACCACCGACAAGACGGCACGGCCGAGGCTGACTTCAGCCCGAGCGGACCCTGGCAGTGGGTGCACCGGGCGGCTTTCTTGCAGCTTTGGCAGGCGAGCATCGGGGCATACCCCGGGCTCGCGACCTGCACCAGTACCGGCCCGTGCGCGAGCGCCTCCCGGGCAGCCTGCCACGCTGCCGAAGGGATCCGGGCTGCGCGAGCCTGTTGGTCGGGTTCGGATTGAAAATCAGTGGGGATGATGCGCGGGTGTCGGTCGGCGGCCGGATTCACCTCGGTCAGGTATCCGAGCTCGACCAGGCGCTGGGTTTCGACGCTGCGCGAGTGGCCGAGGAGCACGAGGGCACAGTCACTGTCCTGCTGGCGCACCAGGGCCGCGTCGCGGGTATTGACGTAGGGGCTGAGCGGTTCGGAGTAGAGCGGGTCGCCGTCGTCCCAGACGGCGATGAGACCGAGGTCGTGCGCGGGGGCGTAGACGGCCGAGCGGTTGCCGAGGATGATGCGCGGCGCGGGTTCGAGGCAAGCCAGAAAGGCGCGGTACCGGTCGGCGTTCGGCTGCCGGGCATCGACCCGACAGAGCGGCAGCGTCGGGGCGAGCTGGGCCAGGGCGGCCTGTACCTGGTCCTGATCACGAAAGTCGGGCACGCAGAGAATGGCGCTCTGACCCGCGCTGACGGTGGCGACGGCGAGTTCAGCCAGGGTTTGGGCCCAACGGCCGATCGTGCTGCCGTCGATCAGCTGCGTGAGTTCGGGGATAGCGGCGACGGCGACGCGGTGGTGCTCCATGATCACACTGTCGAGCCGTCCGGTCGGGTAGCCGACGAAAGCGGGAGCGGCCAGGCCCATCGTTACGGGTGACGGACCAGCATCAGCCGGCTCGATACCCGTGCTCAAAACAGCAGCAACGGCCTGCGCCGCCAACCAGGCCTTTTCAACGCGCACCTGCCGCGGCGGCACCGCGAGTCGGATGATGTCACTCGCGTTGCCGGCAGCCCGATCCGCCAGCCGTCGCGCCAGTTTCCACACCTCGGGCGTGAGCACGACAGCCGGGGATACGACCGAGTCGAGCGGACTCAGGGCGCCGCGGAAGGCGACATCCGTTTCAGAGTCGGACCGGCGCCGAGCGGATCGCGGATCCAGCACCTCGATCACATACGCGTCCACGACACGGCCGCCAGAGCGAAAGGGCACCTTGACGCGCATTCCCGCCGCAACCTGACCGACCAGTTCGGTGGGGACGCCGTAGTCGAACAGGTGGTCCAGTTGCGGCAGGGGGGACTCGATCAGCACCCGTGCGACGAGGCCGGAGTGCGTCATGACTGCGCCGACTTCAGAGGCCGGCGGCGCGGATCAGGTCGTCGACCTTGTCGAGACGCTCCCAGGTGAAGTCGGGAAGCTCCCGGCCGAAGTGGCCATACGTGGCCGTCTGCGCGTAGATGGGACGCAGTAGGTCAAGCGAGTGGATGATGGCTGCCGGTCGCAGGTCGAACACGGCGCGAATAGCCGCGGTGATCTCCTTGTCGGGCAGCACACCGGTGCCGAAAGTTTCAACGTACAGGCCAACCGGGGACGCTTTTCCGATCGCGTAGGCAACCTGCACTTCGAGGCGCTCGGCCAGGCCGGCAGCCACGGCATTCTTCGCAACCCAGCGCATGGCATAGGCGGCAGACCGGTCGACCTTGGATGGGTCCTTGCCGCTGAATGCACCGCCGCCGTGGCGGCTCGATCCGCCGTAGGTGTCGATGATGATCTTGCGACCGGTGAGGCCGGCATCGCCCTGCGGGCCACCGATTTCAAAGCGCCCCGTCGGGTTGATCAGGGTTGTGAGCGCAGAAGAATCAAGATCGATCAGGTCGAGCACCGGACGAATCACGAGCTCTTCCACCTCGAGGCGCAACTGCTCGGTGGAAACCGAGGGCGCGTGCTGGGTTGACACCACGACGGTCTCGACGGTGCGCGGAACGATTCCGTCATAGCCGATGGTGACCTGGGTCTTGCCGTCGGGGCGCAGGTAATCGAGTTCGCCGCTCTTGCGCACGAAGGCGAGGCGTTCGGCCAGACGGTGGGCGATCCAAATGGGGATCGGCATGAGTTCGGGTGTTTCACGGGTGGCGTAGCCGAACATGATGCCCTGGTCGCCGGCGCCCTGGCGGTCGAAGTCGTCGACGCTGGACTGCTCGCGCGTTTCGAAGGCGTTGTCGACGCCCTGGGCGATGTCGGGCGACTGGCCGCCGATAGAGATTTCCACGCCGCAGGAGCGGCCGTCGAACCAGACGTCGGAAGAGTCGTAGCCGATGTCCGTGATGCACTTGCGCACGATCGAGGGAATCTCGACATACGCCTCGGTCGAGACCTCGCCCGCCACATGCACGAGCCCCGTCGTGACCAGGGTCTCAACCGCGACCCGGCTGTGCGGATCGTCGGCGAGCAGGGCATCGAGGATGCTGTCGGAGATCTGGTCGCAGATCTTGTCGGGATGACCCTCGGTCACTGATTCCGAGGTGAAGAGGCGAAGATCGCTCATCTGGCCCGTCTCTGTTTACTAAAAAACATAGTTTTGAATGAAAACGTAGAAGTTGTTGCCTGTCGCAGCGGACGCTAGCCGATCAGGTCAAGTATGCAATTGGCCACCGACACTTTGCTGCCGGAGGCCTCATTCACTATAACTCCGTCGCGATCGAGCACCGTCACGGTGTTACGTTCCGTGCCGAAACCGACGCCCGGGCCCACCCGGTTCACGACCAGGTAATCACAACCCTTGCGGGAGATTTTGGCGCGGCCGAGGGTGAGCAGCCGATCGGCATCCGTTTCCGTCTCGGCGGCGAAGCCGATGATCAGCTGGCCCCGCCGGCGCGCAGCAGACAGGCTGGCCAGGATGTCGGGATTTTTGACAAGTTCCAGGGTGAGGGTATCCCCCACGTCTTCCTTCTTGATTTTACCGACCTGTACGGTCTTGGGCCGATAGTCGGCCACCGCGGCGGCCATGATGATGACCTCGGCCGATTCGGCGGCGAGCGTCATAGCCTCATGCATCTCCACGGCGCTGGTGACCCTGACGGTGGTGACGCTGGTGGGAACGGGCACTTCGAGATTGGCGGCGACCAGGGTGACCTGAGCTCCCCGGGCCAGCGCAGCCTGAGCGAGTGCGACGCCCTGCTTTCCACTCGACCGATTGCCGAGGAACCGCACCGGATCGAGAGGTTCCCTGGTGCCACCGGCGCTGATCAGCACCCGGCGACCGGTCAGATCGTGCACAGCGGATACTGCGGACTCGCCACCGGGCTGCAAGCGGTCGAGCACAGCCAAAGCCATCGCCACGATGGTCTCGGGGTCCTCCATGCGCCCAGCGCCGGTGTCGGTGCCGGTGAGGCGACCGACGCCGGGGCCGACGATGGTGACGCCGCGCGACCTCAGCGTGGCGACATTGGCGACCGTGGCCGCGTTGTTCCACATCTCGGTGTGCATGGCCGGGGCGATCACGAGCGGCGCGGTGCTGGCCAGAATCGTGTTGCCGAGCAGATCATCGGCCAGGCCAACGGCAAGTTTGGCAATGCTGTTAGCCGTGGCCGGGGCCACGATGATGAGGTCGGCGCTCTGCCCGATGGCTACATGACGCACCTCGGCGACGCCCTCATAGAGGTCGGTATGCACCGGGTTACGCGAGATCGCTTCGAGGGTCGGCTTGCCAACGAAGCGCAAGGCCGCCGCGGTGGCGACGACGTGCACCGAGTCGCCGTTCAACACGAAAGCGCGCACGATGTTGACTGCCTTGTACGCTGCGATGCCGCCGGTGATGCCGACGACGATCGTGCGAGGTGTCTTCATCCTGCGCGCTTAGGGTGTGGTGTTCTAGGCCTCGACGATCGGGCGGGAAACGAGCTTGTCGTCGTTGATCTCGCGCAGTGCAACCGAAAGCGGCTTGTCTTCAACGGTTGAGTCCACGAGCGGTCCGACATTGTCGAACAGGCTGCCTTCGTGCAGGTCGGCGTAGTAGTCGTTGATCTGGCGCGCACGCTTGGACGCGAAAATCACGAGGGCATACTTCGAATCGACCTTGGACAGCAGGTCGTCGATGGGCGGGTCAATGATGCCAGTGGGCTTGTTCGCCATTGGTGTCACACTCCTAATAGAGCACGGCCGTGGCCTGTGCGAATCTGTTGTTGAACGAGAACATACGATCGGCAAACGCGTCCGAAGACACGCAAGAATTCATCAGAAACGGGCGCTACGACATGCTGGATGCAGCGCGGATCTCCATCAAGTCTACGACCTCACGAGCGGCGTCGCCGACATCATGGTTGATCACGCGATAATCGAACTCGCCCTGGGCCGCTAATTCCAGCTTTGCGGTCTCGAGACGGCGGGCCTGTTCTGCCGCGTCTTCGGTGCCACGACCGATCAGGCGGCGCACCAGTTCCTCCCAGCTCGGTGGCAGCAGGAACACGAGGCGGGCTTCCGGCATGGCGCGCCGAACGGCGCGGGCGCCCTGCAAATCGATTTCGAGAAGCACGCTGTTGCCTGCAGCGATAGCGTCGTCGACCGGTCCGCGGGGGGTGCCGTAGCGGTAAGCGTTGTGCACTGTGGCCCACTCGAGCAATTCGCCGGACTCGATCATTTTATCGAACTCGTCGTCAGAGACAAAGAAATAGCTCACTCCTTCAACCTCTCCCGGGCGCGGTGCCCGGGTCGTCGCTGAAACGGAGAGCAGCACGTGCGGGTAGTTCTCGCGAATGTACCCGGCAACAGTTCCTTTGCCGACGGCAGTCGGGCCAGCAAGAACGATGAGCTTGGAGTCGACAGCGCTATGGCGCAGGGTGGGTCGTTCAGAGAGAAAATCGCGCAGCCGATCGCGCTGGTGACGGCCGAGCCCACCGAGGCGTTTGGACGGTGAAATCTCCAAACGGTGAATGATGCGCTGCATCTTGGTCACGCCGATGGCCGGAATACTCACGAGCAACTCGGTCACTCGCAGCCGACCCTCGGTTCCGATCGGGTTCGCAATCGCTGTGGCGAGCACCTCGAGCGCGGTCCGTTCGCCGGAGGCGACCTCCGCCTTGACCCGGGCGCGGGCACGGCGTGCCGCGACAGCGGCACGGGAGGCAGCCACCCGGTCGACTTCGGGCGGGGTTGGACGATTTTCAGCCACGAACGGCACCTACCTCGGCTACTCGGCGCTCAATGGCTTCTTCGATTCGGTGGGGTCCGGCCGAGAGCACACTGCGCGATTCACTCACGATAACCCCATCGGCGTATCCGCCATATATCGAGATCAGATCCATAATATTCCCACCTTGGTGTCCGAAGCCCGGGGCGAGCACGGGTGTTCGAAATTCGGTCGGCGCCTGGTGCACGTCAATGCCAAAGCGGGCCAGGTCGAGAGTGGCTCCCAGCACGACGCCGATCGACCCGAGACCGGTCACTGCACGAACGGATGCCGCCATTTCGGTGGCCCTGCCGACACGCGCATTGCGCTCTCCGACATCATCGAGAATGGCGCGGGCGACACTCGAACCGGCGTAGCTCCCGTCGGCTACGATCGCTCGCTGAATGTGTTCGGCCTCGGGGTTGGACGTCGCGGCAAGCAGGAAGACGCCCTTGCCGTGTGCTGCCGCGAGACTGAGTGACGAGTCGAGCGAACCGACACCCATGTACGCGGCCAGGGTGAGGGCATCCACTTCGAGCGGGGAACCGGGTGAGAACCAGGCCTCGGCATACGCCAGTGCGCTCGTGCCGAGGTCGCCGCGTTTGGCGTCGCCGATCACGAGCAGACCAGCCTGCCGGGCGTCGGCCAGTACCCGTTCGAGCGCGACGAACCCGGCCGAACCGAAACGTTCGTAGAAAGCGACCTGAGGTTTGACCAGGCCGACCCGGCCGGCCGCAGCGGCGACAACCGCGCGGCCGAAGGATTCGGCGCCGGCGGCCGTGTCGGGTAGGTTCCAGTCGCTCAGCAGCCAGGAGTGCGGATCGATGCCCACGCACAGCTGGCCGCGCTCGGCGAACACTCCAGCGAGACGATCACCGAAAGAGAGACCCGATCCGGTCACGCCCGGTTCAGGCGACCTCGTCACAACAGGGCCGTTCGCGCGGTGGCGTATTCCTGGAGCGAGGTCACCTCGAACCCGTCGCGAATGGAGTCGATTGAGGCGACCGCGGCGCTGAGCTCCGCAATCGTGGTGAACAACGGCAGGTCGCCGGCAACGGCGGCTGCGCGAATCTCATAGCCGTCGGCCCTGGCCGTGCTGCCGCCGGGGGTGTTGATGACGATCTGAATCTCTTCGCGGCGAATGAGCTCGACGATGGACACGTCGTCCTCCCCCGTTTTCTCACTGAACTTGGTCACGACGCGGGCACGGATACCGTTGCGCTGCAGCACCTCGGCGGTACCGATGGTCGCGGTGATCTCGTAGCCGAGCTGCTGCAGCCGCAGCATGGGCAGGATGATCGCGCGCTTGTCGCGGTCGGAGACCGACACGAAGACGGTACCGGACAGCGGAATTCCACCGTAGGCGGCGAGCTGGCTCTTGGCGAAGGCCCGCGGAAAGTCGCGGTCGATGCCCATGACCTCGCCGGTGGAGCGCATCTCCGGGCCGAGGATGGAGTCGACGACGAGGCCCTCGGGGGTGCGGAACCGGTTGAACGGCAACACAGCTTCCTTCACCGCGACCGGTGATTCGATCGAAACGCGAGAGCCGTCGATCAGCGGCAGCTTGCCCTCGGCCTTGAGCTCGGCGATGGTCGTACCGACCATGATCAGCGCGGCGGCCTTGGCGAGCGTGATGCCCAGCGCTTTCGCGACGAACGGCACCGTGCGCGAGGCGCGCGGGTTGGCCTCGAGCACGTAGAGCACACCGGCGCCGATCGCGAACTGCACGTTGAGCAGGCCCTTCACGCCGATGCCGCGGGCGATGCCGAGGGTGGCTTCGCGTACCCGGTCAATTTCGGCGCGCCCGAGGGTGACCGGCGGCAGGGTGCAGCTCGAGTCGCCGGAGTGGATTCCGGCCTCTTCGATGTGCTCCATGACGCCGCCGATGTAGAGCTCGTGACCGTCGTAAATAGCATCGACGTCGATCTCGATCGCATCGTCGAGAAAACGGTCGACGAGAAGCGGATGCCCCGCGCCGATGATTCCCTGCCCGGCCATGCGGGTGAAGTAATCGGCGAGCGACGGGGAATCGTAGACGATCTCCATGCCGCGGCCGCCGAGCACGTAGCTTGGGCGCACGAGCACCGGGTAACCGATCTCTTCGGCGACCACGACGGCACCGGCGAAGTCGATCGCTGTTCCGTTGCGGGGCGCGAGCAGGCTGGCATCGTCCAAAATCTTCGAGAACAGTCCGCGTTCCTCAGCGAGGTCGATCGCGTCGGGGGTGGTGCCGAGAATGGGGATACCCGCCGCTTCCAGGCCTCGGGCGAGGCTCAATGCGGTCTGGCCGCCGAGCTGTACGACGACGCCGACGAGTTCGCCGCTCTGGCTTTCGGCGTAGATGACCTCGAGCACGTCTTCCAGGGTGAGCGGTTCGAAGTAGAGCCGGTCGCTCGTGTCGTAGTCGGTGGAGACCGTCTCGGGGTTGCAGTTGATCATGATGGTCTCGTAGCCGGCCTCCGACAGTGCGAAAGAGGCGTGCACGCAGGAGTAGTCGAATTCGACACCCTGCCCGATGCGGTTCGGGCCGGAGCCCAGGATGACGACTTTGCGGCGGTCGCTGGCGACGACCTCGGTCTCGTCGTCGTAGCTGGAGTAGTGGTACGGCGTGAGGGCGGGAAACTCCCCCGCGCAGGTGTCGACGGTCTTGAACACGGGACGCACGCCGAGAATGTGGCGCACGGTGCGGACATCCGCTTCGCCGAAACCGCGCAACTCACCGATCTGGGCGTCGGAGAAGCCGTGGTCCTTGGCGAGGATCATGACGTCGCGGTCGAGCCGGTCGGCGGCCTTGACCGAGTCGGCGATCTCGTTGATCAGAACGATCTGATCGAGGAACCACGGGTCGATCTTGGTGGCGGCGAAGACCTGATCGATGGTCGCGCCACGGCGGAGGGCCTGCTGCACGGTGACGATGCGGCCGTCGGTTGGAATCTCGGCGGCAATGAGCAGCTCGTCAACCGTGCGGGATTCCTCACCCCAGTGAAAGCTCGAGCCGCGCTTCTCGAGCGAGCGCAGCGCCTTCTGCAATGCGGATGTGAAGCTGCGACCGATCGCCATGGCTTCACCAACCGACTTCATGGTCGTGGTCAGGCGCATGTCGGCGGCCGGGAACTTCTCGAACGCGAAGCGCGGCACCTTGACCACGACATAGTCGAGGGTGGGTTCGAAGCTTGCCGGGGTGACACCGGTGATGTCATTGGGGATTTCGTCAAGACGGTAACCGATGGCGAGTTTGGCCGCAATCTTGGCGATCGGAAAGCCGGTGGCCTTGCTGGCCAGGGCAGAGGAACGCGAGACCCGCGGGTTCATCTCGATCACGATGACGCGGCCGTCGACCGGGTTGATCGCGAACTGGATGTTGCAGCCGCCGGTGTCGACGCCGACGGCGCGGATGATGTCGATGGAGATGTCGCGCAGGTGCTGGAATTCACGGTCGGTCAGGGTGAGGGCCGGGGCGACGGTGATCGAGTCGCCGGTGTGGACACCGACCGGGTCGATGTTTTCGATGGAGCAGACGACGACGGTGTTGTCGGCCGTGTCGCGCATCATCTCGAGCTCGTACTCTTTCCAGCCGAGAATCGACTCCTCGAGCAGTACCTCGGTCGTCGGGCTGTGGTGCAGGCCGTCGGTGACGATGCGGCGCAGTTCCACCTCGGTGTAGGCAAAGCCCGAGCCGAGTCCGCCCATGGTGAAGGAGGGACGCACGACCAGCGGGTAGCCGAGGTCGGCGGCGTAGCCGACGGCTTCCTCGACCGTGCGGGCGATGAAGGACCGGGCCACGCCGGCGCCCGCGTCGATGACGAGCTGCTTGAAGATCATGCGGTCTTCGCCCTTGTTGATGGCGTCGAAGCTCGCGCCGATCAGCTCGACGTCGTACTTCTGCAGGATTCCGCGCTCGTGCAGCTGGATTGCCGCGTTGAGGGCGGTCTGCCCACCCAGGGTCGGCAGAATCGCATCCGGCCGTTCCTTGGCGATGATCGTCTCGAGAATCTCGGCCGTGATGGGTTCGATGTAGGTCGCATCGGCAAAGTCGGGGTCGGTCATGATGGTGGCCGGGTTCGAGTTGACCAGGATGACGCGAACGCCTTCCTCGCGCAGCACCCGGCAGGCCTGGGTGCCGGAGTAATCGAACTCGCACGCCTGGCCGATGACGATCGGGCCACTGCCGATGACAAGAACGCTGTTGATATCGTCGCGCTTGGGCATTATTTGGTTTCTCCTGCAATGCCGCGCTGCGAAGCCAGCACAACGTCTCTGAATCGATCGAACAAGTGGTTGGCGTCGTGCGGGCCGGAGGCTGCCTCCGGGTGATACTGCACCGAGAAAGCGTTGATGTCGAGGCAGCGGATGCCTTCGACTACCTGGTCGTTGAGGCTGTAGTGGCTTACTTCCACGCGGCCGAACCCGGCGCGCGAGTCGTGGACGCCCTCGATGGGCATGTCGACGGCGAATCCATGGTTCTGCGAGGTGATCTCCACCCGTCCGGTGGTCTTGTCGAGCACGGGCTGGTTGATGCCCCGATGCCCGAACGGCAGCTTGTAGGTGCGAAACCCGAGTGCCCGGCCGAGCAGCTGGTTGCCGAAGCAGATACCGAAGTAGGGAATGCCGGCGCGGAGCACCTCCTGCAGCAGGGTGACGTGGGCGTCGGAGGCAGCCGGGTCACCGGGTCCGTTGGAGAAGAACAGGGCAGAGGGCTTCAGCGAGAGAACGTGTTCGGCGGTGACCGACTGCGGCAAGACGAGCACCTCGAACCCGCGCTCGGCGAGGTAGGTGAGCGTGCTGGTCTTCACACCGAGGTCGAGCACCGCGACGGAGCCGATGCGTTCGCCCTGGGCGGGAATCGAGAACGGTTCGACCGTCGAGACCTCCAGCGAGAGATTGCGACCGCGCATGGGCGCGCCCGAGAGCACCCGTTCGAGCTGTTCACTGTCGGACAAGCCGAACAGGTCGCCCGAGAAGATGCCGCTCTTCATCGCGCCCTTCGAGCGAATGTGGCGGGTGATCGCACGGGTGTCGATGCCGCTGATCCCGACGACGCCCTGGGCTTCGAGGTCGTCGTCGAGGGTGCGGGTGGCACGATGATTCGAGGCGATCCGGGCCGGTTCCCGCACGATGAAGCCGGCGACCCAGATTTTCCTGGACTCCATGTCCTGGTCGTTCATTCCGGTGTTGCCGATGTGCGGGGCAGTCATGAGTACGATCTGCCCGGCGTAGGACGGATCGGTCAGGGCTTCCTGATAGCCGGTCATGCCGGTAGCGAAGACGATTTCGCCGAGCGTCTGGCCTTCGCTGCCGTAGCGGCGGCCTACGAAGCGGCGGCCGTCTTCGAGAACGAGTACGGCCGGGCCCGGCCGGTCGGTCGCCGAGAAAGTGCTACTCACTGCGGGCAATACGGCGGCAGCGGATGCGACGGCGTCGCTTGGTGCGGCATCCGTTGGTGCAGCCTGGATTGCTTCTGCCTGGTTTGGAGCGGTCGAGTCGGGCACGTCAGGCCTCGCTTTCATCTTGATGAGCCGTAGTGGCAATGGTTCGGATCGAGTCGACGAGGCGAGCACGATCATTGGGATCGATGATGCGAAAGAAGCTGTCAACGGCACGGCGGTCGTCGGGGCCGGAGGTGGTGCCCGGAGCGAGACGCCAGCCCAGGCAGACCAGACCGTCGGTTTCGACCACCCGGTCGATGGCCACCTGGGCCGCACCAACCGCGTCGACGGCGCTGGCAGCAATGAACACCGGCTGGTTACCATCGAGGTCGAGCGTCACGCCGGCCTCGGTCACGGTGACAGCGGCGCGGGCCCGAAAGCCCAGCCCGGGAATAGCCAGCCGCTCGAGCGGCGCGCCGCGGGGGGTGGTCGCCACATAGTAGGTCGCGGCACCGGCCAGTGCGGCTCCGGTGTCCTCCGGCATCGGGTAGCCGGCGGCAAGGGCGCCATCTCGTCGACTGCGCTTTCGCCAACTGCGCCACATGAGAACGAGAACGCCGAGCAGAACGAGGCCTGTGATGATGGCGGGAATGGACCTATCCATGGGTGACTACTCCTCTGGCGTGGCCGGCTATCTCGAGGCTGCTGAGAACCGCTCCGTCGAGCATCGTGGCATAGCCACGGTGGAACGTCGCTCGCACGTCGCCGGGCAGCGTCATGGACAGGTAGGGCGAGTTCGAGCTGGTACCGGCTAGGTCGGCGCGGCCGAAAACTCGGGTCGCTGCCGGGTCGTAGAGCGCCAGCTCGGCCGGGGAACCGACCGCGATCGGGTTGCCCTGACCGGCCAGGCCACCGATACGGGCCGGGGTGCGCGACAAAACGCGTTCGATGTCGGCCCAGTCGAGCAGCCCGGTGGCGACAACGGCGGCATGCACGACCGACAGAGCCGATTCCAGCCCCACCATGCCATTGGCGGCGGCGTCCCACTCGCAGTCCTTGCTTTCGGCTGGATGCGGTGCGTGGTCGGTCGCGACGATGTCGATCGTGCCGTCGGCGAGTCCGGCGCGCAGCGCCTCGACGTCTTCGCGGCTGCGCAGCGGCGGATTCACCTTGAACCGGGCATCGTAGCCGCGCACGAGGTCTTCGGTCAGCAGCAGGTGGTGCGGGGTGACCTCGGCCGTCACGTTGATGCCGCGAGCCTTGGCCCAGCGGATCACGTCGACCGAACCGGCCGTGGAGACGTGGCAGACGTGCAGGCGGGAACCGACGTGTTCGGCCAACAGGACATCGCGGGCGATGATCGACTCTTCGGCGACGGCCGGCCAGCCGATGAGACCGAGCTCACCGGAGAGGGCGCCCTCGTTCATTTGGGCTTTTTCGGTGAGGCGTGGTTCCTGAGAGTGCTGCGCGATGACGCCATCGAAGGCCTTGACGTACTCGAGGGCACGGCGCATGAGGAGCGGGTCCGAGACGCAGAATCCGTCGTCCGAGAACACCCGCACACGCGCCCTGCTCGATGCCATGGCTCCGAGTTCGGCGAGCTGTTTGCCGGCCAGGCCAACGGTCACGGCCCCGATCGGCTGAACGTCAACGTAGCCGGCGCTCTCGCCGAGGGCGAGGACCTGCTCGACCACCCCGGCAGTGTCCTGGGCCGGCAGGGTGTTGGCCATGGCGAACACACTCGTGAACCCGCCCCGGGCAGCGGCGCGGCTGCCGCTCAGCACGGTTTCGCTGTGCTCGTAGCCGGGTTCGCGCAGGTGGGCGTGCAGGTCGACCAGGCCGGGCAGCGCGATGAGGCCGTCGGCGTCGAGCACGCGCGCGCCGCTCGGGGACAGGCCGGTCCCGAGCTCGTCGATACGTCCGCCAGCCAGACGGATGTCGGTGCGCGTGCCGTCCGGCAAGGTCGCGCCGCGAATCAGCCAGGGTTCGTGCACGTCGTGTTGCTGTAATCCGTCAATCGACATTCTTCGATTCCTTCCGATCACCGGATAAGAGCAAGTAGAGCGCGGCCATCCGCACGGAGACACCGTTCGTGACCTGTTCGAGTACGGTCGAATTCGCGGAGTCGGCCGCCGCCGAGGAAATCTCCAGACCACGATTCATCGGGCCGGGGTGCATAACAATGCTAGCCGGACCGAGTCGGCCAAATCGCGCGTCGTCGAGTCCCCAGACCCGGGAGTACTCACGGCTGCTCGGAAAAAACGCTGCGCTCATCCGTTCGGTCTGGATGCGCAGCATCATGACCACGTCGGGGCCGGCATCGATCGCATCATCGAGGTCAAAGCTGAAGCGAGCCGGCCACAGTGCGGTGTTACTCGGCAACAGGGTGGGCGGGGCGACGAACGTGACCTCCGCGCCGAGAGTGGTGAGCAGCCAGAGGTTGGAGCGAGCCACCCGGGAGTGCAGTACGTCGCCGACGATGGTGACCGTGACCCCGTCGAGCCCCCGGCTACGGGAGGCCTGGCCGTGGATGCGACGGCGGATGGTGAACGCGTCGAGCAGGGCCTGGGTGGGATGCTCGTGGGTGCCGTCACCGGCGTTGATGATGCCGGCGTCGATCCACCCGCTCGCAGCGAGCACGGCGGGGCCGCCTGAGGCTGGGTGCCGAATGACGACGCCGTCCGCACCGATTGCGGCGAGGGTTTGAGCGGTGTCTTTCAAGCTTTCCCCCTTCGACACGCTCGATCCCTTGGCGCTGAAGTTGATCACGTCGGCGCTGAGTCGCTTCGCAGCCGCCTCAAAGGAAATGCGGGTGCGGGTGGAGTCTTCGAAAAAAAGGTTCACCACGGTCTTGCCACGCAGGGTCGGGAGCTTTTTGACCTCGCGCTGTGCGACATCCGCCATGTCTTCGGCAATGTCGAGCAGGTTGATGGCCTCGTCGCGGGAGAGGTCTTTGGTGGAAAGAAGGTGCCTCATCGGTCACTCCGTCCATCGATCGAGACGGATTCGTCACCGTCGATCTCTTCGAGGTGCACGTTGATGCGTTCGTCAGCAGCCGTCGGCAGGTTTCGACCGACGAAGTCGGCGCGAATCGGCAGCTCACGGTGGCCGCGATCAACGAGCACGGCCAGGCGCACGATATTCGGACGGCCGTGGTCTCCGAGCGCGTCGAGGGCGCTGCGGATGGTGCGCCCCGAGTACAACACGTCATCGACGAGCACGACGGTAGCGTCGTCGATGCGGCCAGGCACCTCAGTGCGCGACGGCGTGCGCGTACGTCCGTGGGCGAGATCGTCACGATAAAGCGTCACGTCAAGCGATCCGACCCGAAGGGCGGTTGCCGCTGGTTCGATCCGCTGGATGATCTCGGCGATGCGGCGGGCGAGGATCACGCCCCGCGTCGGAATACCGAGGATGACCAGGTTGTCCGGCCCCCGATTGGACTCCAGGATCTCGTGGGAAATTCGAGTCAACGCGCGGGTGATGTCAGCTTGGGTGAGCACAATGTGCGCCAAATGCCGACCTCCTTCCCCGTCTCACAGGACGGATCATTAAAGGATGTCTGATTACCAGTAGCTTACCGTTGGCGCCGTTGTCCGCGCACCAACGGCTTCGGGGAAAGCGAATTACGAAAAAGCAGCGGCAACGAAAGCCTGAAATTCGGACCGGTCAAGGTTGCTGCCGGTGTAGAGCGCCCCGTCAACGAGCACGGTTGGGGTGCCCTGAATAGAGGCGACCTCAGCACCCGCGATCGGCCCGGTCAGGGCTGTTTCGGTGTTCTGCTGCGACCAGGTCTGGTATTCACCAGCTTCAACGCAGTCGGCGATGCTGACCGCCCCGGAAGCGAGGTCTACGAGTTGGCTATCGCTGAGCCCGGTCGTCTGTTCAAGTGGTTGCTCGGCGAACAACGCTGACAGATAGTCGAGGCTCTGATCGGGGTTCAGGGTGGCCTGGCAGGTCAGCGCTGCGGATGCGCGGCTGGAGTAGTTCGTGCCCTGAGAGACTCGGTCGAGAAAGGTGAGCGAGTGCACCCGGAGGGTGATAACGCCGCTTTCCACACCCGCGGCCAGCAGTTCTCCGTTGGTCTTCTCGAACTGGGCGCAGAACGGGCACATCAAATCCACATACTCGTCGACGATGACGGCGCCGGTACCGAATTCGAGATATCCGCCATCGAAGTTGGCGGCGCCGAGCTGACCGGTCGGCAGTGGTGCCGGAGATTCCGTCGGCGTCGAGGAGGCCAGGCCTGCATTCAGCGCGACGAAGAATGCTCCGACAGCGGAGGCGAACACGATCAGTAAAACAACCAGAAAGGCTGTCACAGCAAGGTGGACGTATCCGATGATGAGACCGGCCAACGCAAAACCGCGGCCGAGTTCACCGCGTGCGCGAATCTGCCCCAGCGCGATGTGCCCCGTGATGACTGCGACGAGACCAACGAAGAACGACGACGCGAGTGACACAATCGCCAGGGTGTTGGTCTTCGGTACGGTCGCAAACGGAGTAACCGGCCCCGGCAGCGGCGGCGCATATGAGTTGGGCTGCATCGGCTCGTCGCGAAAGCCGTTCGGTCCGAAGCTATCCATGTTCGTGTCCTTCGGTGACGTCGAGGCGCGCCCGGCGACAGCCGAGCCTGCGGGTCGGGTCGTTAGGCAGACGGCGCGGTTTGGGCGATCTTGCCGAGCAGTCCGTTGACAAAACCAGCCGAGTCATCCGTTGAGAAAATCTTGGCGGCTTCGACGGCTTCATCGATGGCGACGGCGTGCGGTACTGCGTCGTTGTACAGGATCTCCCAGATACCGATCCGCAAAATGGCACGATCGATGTTGGGCATGCGAGCGAGCGACCAGCCTTGCGAGTAGGTCTCGATGAGTTCGTCGATCTCTTCGCGGTGGTCGACGACCCCGTCGACGAGCTCCCGCGCATACAGCCAGGACACCAGGCGGGCTGGCTCGCTTGCTGCGCGCTCAGCCTCGATCGCGAGCGACTCCGGAATGCTGATCTGGCGCACATCCGCGATGTACAGGATGTCAATGGCGCGCTTGCGAGCCTTGGTACGTGCGCTCATTCGTTGACGCGGCCGAGGTAGTCGCCGGTGCGGGTGTCGACCTTGACCTTGGTGCCCTGCTCGAGAAACAGCGGAACCTGAATTTGGTAGCCGGTTTCCACGGTGGCCGGCTTGGTGCCGCCGGTGGAACGATCGCCCTGCAGGCCTGGCTCGGTGTAGGTGATTTCCAGGGTGACGGATGCCGGCAGCTCGACGTACAGCGGGTTGCCGTTGTGCAGGGCCACGGTCACGGCCTGGTTTTCGAGCATGAAGTTGCTCGCATCACCCACGACCGCAGCGGAGACGGTGATCTGGTCATAATCGGCCACGTCCATGAAGACGTAGGCGTCACCGTCGTTGTAGAGGTACTGGAAGTCGCGACGATCAACGTTCTCGGTCTCGATCTTGGCGCCGGCGTTGAACGTGCGGTCGACGGTCTTACCCGAGACGACGTTCTTCATCTTGGTACGAACGAAGGCGCCGCCCTTGCCCGGCTTGACGTGCTGAAACTCGACGACGGCCCAGAGCTGGCCATCCATGTTGAGTACGACGCCGTTTCTGATATCAGCGGTAGAAGCCATGGGAGGGGTGTTCCGTTCAATTGATAAGGTGCGCGGGTGCAAATGGCACCGTGTGAAGTCTAGGTGCCGAAGCCACAAGCGCCAAAGGCACCGTTTCGACACTGCGTCACGAAGCGGTGACGAAGTCCAGTGCCAACCGGTAGGAGTCGAAGCCAAGACCGGCAATGACACCGGTCGCGATGGCGCTCACCACACTCGTGTGGCGAAACGTCTCACGAGCGTGCGGGTTCGAGATGTGCACCTCGATCAACGGCAGGCCAGCCTTGGTGACGAGGGCAGCGGCATCCCTCAGCGCGTAGCTGTAGTGCGTGAACGCTGCCGGATTCAGGATGACCGGCATCCGCTCGTCAACTGCCTCGTACAGCCAGTGGATCAGCTCTGCCTCGTCGTCGGTCTGCCGCAGGTCGATCAAGACCCCGTCACGAGCGGATGCGACGAGCAGCTCGCGCAGGTCCTCCAGGTTCGCCGACCCGTACACGTCTGGCTCGCGACTACCCAGGCGCCCGAGGTTCGGACCGTTCAGAACCAGCACTGTACTCATGCTCTCAGCCTAGGCCGTCCCCGT
Organism: Cryobacterium lyxosi; assembly: GCF_004403345.1. NCBI lineage: Bacteria > Bacillati > Actinomycetota > Actinomycetes > Micrococcales > Microbacteriaceae > Cryobacterium > Cryobacterium lyxosi. Next base: position 164,057 of record NZ_SOGT01000011.1, on the reverse strand, counting down.
GCAACTGCCGTGTCGACAGTCTCCGTCAGGGAGTGAGTACGGCCACGCCGTCATCGTGGGCGACGAACAGGCCGGTAATGCGCATGAGTTTGCCAAAGGACTCGGTCAACTCCACTGCCCAGGCCTGGTCTGGGGCGGTGCGGGCCGCTGACCCTGGTCGTTCCAGGGTCACAATGAGGCTGCCCCCCGGGGCGTCCCTGGCCAGGATTTCATTAATTCTCACGGCGAACGGTCGCACCGAACCAGGTTCCGGCCGGAGCGGAATGCCGTCGAGGGGAATCATCAGTGGGAGCTGTTGCCCGTGGGCGTCGAGAACCATGAGCCAGAGCTGGCGGCGGATAGCGGGGCCGATCAGGTCGAAAACCCGTGCCTTGGCCTGCACCACAGTGCTCACGGGCGGAGCGTCGTCGATGTTGATTGTCATGTGCCCAGCATGAGCCGGTCTCGTAGTCGCGAAGGATTATCCACAGGAATTTCCTGAATCCGCTCGGCTGTGGGTATCTTCCGGCGGGCGTCCGGTCGTCCGGGTGTCGGCGACGTTGCGGTTCAATTCGGGCGACGGCGGTGGCACGGTTCGGGTAGTTCGATGGTCCGCACGCCCCGCTGCGTCAGTGCCCGTAGAATGACACTGAAACGGCGGCCGCGGCAGCTGCGCCCGCTACTGCTAATGGAGGCAGACGCTGATGGGACACGGCTTGAAGAGTACCTCGTCGATTCCGTCCGGGTCGGCGTACGAAAGCCTGCTCGCCCTGGAACGGGCCCACGAATCCGCCGTCACAGACCGAGTCTTCCAGTCCGGCGTGCGCCAGCTCGTGCAGGATTCCTGGCAGCGGTCGCTCTCTCTCAGCCTCGACCCCGGCAGTGTGGCACCCGAGCGGGCACTGACCGATATCGAACTGCGGCACCTGCGCAACCAGCATCCGCTCGCCACGGTATTGCCCGTCGTGCAGAACCTGCTTATCCGCCACGCCTTTGATGCTGAGTTACTCGTGGCCATCGGCGACGAATCCGGCCGGTTGCTCTGGATCGACGGCGACCGGGCGCTGCGCCGCCAGGTCGAGGAAATGCTGTTCGTCGAGGGAGCGGACTGGTCAGAAAAACGGGTCGGAACCAGCGCCCCCGGTACCGCACTGGCCCTGGACCGCGGTATTCAGATTCGGCGGGCCGAACACTTCAACGCTCTCGCGCACCCCTGGAGCTGCACGGCCGTACCCATCCACGATCCAGACACCGGCAAAATCCTCGGCGTGATCGACATCACCGGCGGCGATCAGGCGGTCGCACCGCAAACACTCCCCCTCGTTGAAGCAGCTGTCGCCGCGATGGAGGCAGAGTTGCGCATCCAGCGCCTTGGCCAGCCGAATTCTTCGCCGCCCGCTCGCCGGTCGCATACATCGCTGCCGACGACCGTGCGGCGACTGGCACCGGCCGGTCTGAGTGTGCTCGGCACCGATCACGGCCAGTTATGTTGCGGCGGCAGCACCGTGGATGTCTCGCCCCGCCACACCGAGATTCTCACACTTCTCGCCTGGCACCGCGAAGGACTTTCCGCCGATCGTCTGGCCAGCTACCTCTTTGATCTGGACACAGCAGTGGAAACGCTGCGCGCCGAAATGGTGCGGGTACGCAAGGTACTCGCCCTCCTCGATCCCTCGATCACGATCACCTCCCGGCCGTATCGGCTGGAATCACGGCTCGAACTCGATGCGCAACAGGTGTTGGCCTTTCTGGATCGCGGCGCTCACCGGGTGGCTCTCGGCGCCTACCGCGGCCCTGTACTCCCGGGATCGTCCGCTCCCGGGATCATCGAAATCCGTTCAGAAGTGAGCAGCCGACTGCGCGAGGCAATGCTCGCGGATGCTTCGGTCGACCTGCTGCTCACCTACGCGCGCACCGAAGAAGCCACCTGGGACGCCGAAGTCTGGCGGGCCTGCCTCGAGCTGCTCCCGGCCCGATCGCCCAAACGTGCAACGGTCGTGGCGCATCTTGCGCGCATCGAAGTCGAAATCGGTGGCCATCGCAACATTTTGCAACGTCCCCCCTCCTAGAGTAGAAATAGGCCGCAGGTTTGCGAGCCCGACACCGTCGTCGAAAGAGGAGTGACATGACCGTCTATTCAGTCCCAGGAACACCCGGCTCCAAAATTACCTTCAAGTCCCGCTACGAGAACTGGATCGGCGGCGAATGGGTCGCCCCCGTCAAAGGCCAGTACTTCGAAGACATCACCCCGGTCACCGGCAAGGCATTCGCCGAAGTGGCTCGGGGCACCGCCGAAGACATCGAGCTGGCGCTCGACGCCGCCCACAAGGCTGCTCCCGCCTGGGGAAAGACCAGCCCCGCCGAGCGCGCCGCGGTCCTGGGCAAGATCGCCGACCTCATCGACGCCAATGTCGAAATGCTCGCCGTCGCCGAAACCTGGGACAACGGCAAGGCCATTCGCGAGACGATCAATGCCGACATTCCCCTCGCCGCCGACCACTTCCGCTACTTCGCTGCGGCGATCCGCGCCCAAGACGGCGACCACGCCCAGCTCGACGGCGACACGGTCTCATATCAGTTCCACGAGCCGCTCGGCGTTGTCGGCCAGATCATTCCGTGGAACTTTCCCATTTTGATGGCCGTCTGGAAGCTTGCCCCTGCCCTCGCCGCCGGCAATGCGGTCGTCCTCAAGCCAGCCGAGCAGACCCCGGTCTCGATTCTCGTTCTGATGGAGCTCATCGGCGACATCCTCCCCCCGGGAGTGGTCAACATCGTCAACGGTTTCGGCCTCGAGGCCGGCAAGCCGCTCGCTTCGAGCAACCGCATCCGCAAGATCGCCTTCACCGGGGAAACCACCACCGGCCGCCTGATTCTTCAGTACGCCTCGGCCAATATCATCCCGTCGACCGTCGAGCTCGGCGGTAAGAGCCCGAATATCTTCTTCAGCGACGTTGCAGAGGCGAAGGATGCGTTCTACGACAAGGCCCAGGAAGGCTTCGTGCTGTTCGCCTTCAACCAGGGAGAGGTCTGCACGGCCCCCAGCCGGGCGCTGCTACAGAAGCCGATCTACGACAGCTTCCTCGGGGACGCGGTCACGCGCGCCAAAAAGATCATCCAGGGCAACCCGCTCGACACGGACACCCAGATGGGCGCACAGGCCAGCAACGACCAGCTCGAGAAGATCCTGTCGTACATCGACATTGGCACCAAGGAGGGCGCGAAACTGGCGCTCGGCGGCGAACGAGCCGATCTTGGCGGTGACCTCACCGACGGCTACTATGTGCAGCCGACCATCTTCGAGGGCCACAACAAGATGCGCCTGTTCCAGGAGGAGATCTTCGGACCGGTACTGGCCGTGACGAGCTTCACGGACTATGACGACGCTATTTCCATCGCCAACGACACCATCTATGGCCTCGGAGCGGGTGTCTGGTCGCGCAACGGTAACGTCGCCTACCGGGCTGGCCGTGACATCCAGGCCGGTCGTGTCTGGGTCAACAACTATCACGCGTACCCGGCCGGCGCCGCGTTCGGCGGCTATAAGAGCTCCGGCATCGGCCGGGAGAACAACAAGCTCGCGCTCGGTCACTACCAGCAAACCAAGAACCTGCTGGTTTCCTACTCCGAAAATAAGCTCGGCTTTTTCTAAACCGATCAATCTGGTCGCCGGGTAGCCCTATCGGTGGGAGTTCGCTGGAGGGCTGGCCGGGGGGCTGCCAACGACGTAACGTCGTAGGCAGCCCTTTTTATCATCATCCGTCTATCAGGAGGTCAGTCAATGTCGACACCCACGATCACCGCATCGGTCACGATCGCCGATGAAACCGTCCCCCGCGTGCAGCTCGCCCCGGTCGCGGTCGACCTGCTCCGCAGCCTGTGGGAGGAGCACGGACCCCTCATGTTCCACCAGTCCGGCGGATGCTGCGACGGTAGTTCCCCGATGCTGTTCATGGCCGGCGAGTTCATCACCTCCGACCAGGACGTGCGCCTCGGCCAGTTCGATATCGCTCCGGCCAATGAGCCCAGCCAGCCCCTCGACTTCTGGATGTCCGCCGAACAGTTCACCTACTGGAGCCACACCTTCCTCACCGTCGACGTCGTACCGGGTCGCGGCAGCGGCTTCAGCGCCGAAGCCCCGCGCGGTGTGCGCTTTCTCATCCGCTCCGAGCTCATGACCACGATGACCCCGTTTGCCGACTCGGCCGAAACCGACACCGCCGGAGAGGATGCCGTGGCCAGCGCCACGAAGGCTGTTCCAGCCTGAGGCTACTGGCCGATGGCCTGATACGCGCTGAACAACAAGGAGGCGTCCGGGCCCTCGAGGATGGTGGGCTTGCCCACATCATCGAGCACGACAAAGCGCAGCATGCCGCTGCGCGTCTTCTTATCGCGCTGCATCGTGGCGAGCAGGGTGGGCCAGCGACCCACCGGATAGCCGGTGGGCAGGGTCAGCGATTCGAGAATGCTGCGGTGCCGGTCGACGACCTCGACCGGGAGCCGGCCACTCAGTGCGGCGAGCTCGGCCGCGAACATCATTCCGACGGCAACGGCAGCGCCGTGGCGCCAGCCGTACCGTTCGGCGTGCTCGACCGCGTGGCCGAGGGTATGGCCGTAGTTGAGGATCTCACGGAGGCCGACCTCCTTGAAGTCCTCCCCCACGATGCGGGCTTTCATCGCGATGGACAGTTCGATCAGCCGGCGAAATTCGAGGGTTGTCGGGTCGGTGGCGCGGTCGACATCCGCTTCGATGATGTCGAGAATTTCGGGAACCTGGATGAAGCCGGCCTTCACGATTTCCGCGAAACCGGCCAGGATCTCATTTTTCGGCAGCGCGTCGAGCAGGTCCAGGTCGCAGAGCACGGCGGCGGGCGCGTAGAAGGTGCCGACGAGGTTCTTACCCTCGGCGGTGTTGATGCCGTTCTTGCCGCCAACGGCGGCGTCGACCATGCCGAGTACACTCGTGGGAATCTGCACGAGCTTCACACCGCGCAGCCAGGTAGCCGCAACGAAACCGGCGAGGTCGGTGACCGCGCCGCCACCGAGTCCGATCACGGCGTCGGTACGGCTGAAGTCGGATTGACCCATCACGCCCCAGCAGAACGCTGCCACCTCGACGCGCTTGGCGGCCTCGGCGTCGGGAACTTCAGCGAGCAATACTTCGGAATAGGTTTCGAGCAGGCTATCCCGCAGTGCAACGGCGCGGGCACCGACGGTGGAGGTGTGCACGATAAGTACCTTGTTGACGCCGCTGCCCAGCTGCTCGGCGACGGTGGTGACGAGGCCACGCCCCACGTGGACCTGATAGCTATCGACCCCCGTCACGGTGATCACGGTAGTTGCGGGCTGCTCGGTCATCTCGGTCATCTCGGTCATCTCGGTCATCTCGGTCATCTCGGTCATCCTGAAAATCTCACTCATCATTTCTTTCTTGTACCCAATTCACGATTTCGTCGGCGATGCCGCTGATGGGTCGGTTGGAAGTATCCAAGTGAATCGTTGCGAGGGCCTCATAAGTGGAGCGACGAACGTTGTAAATGCGTTCCCAGTCGGTGATTCCCCCCGCCAGAAGCGGCCTTTTGCCGCCCCCCAGGCGCGCCTGCACTGCCGCCGTCGTGACGCTCAGGTAGACGACCGTCGCGTTTTCGAGATCGGACTGGGTGTCGGCATTCAGCACCGCTCCCCCACCGAGCGACACGATGGCGGGCTCACCGAGAGCCCAATCGACGGCTTCGCGCTCGATGATGCGAAAGTACTCTTCGCCCTCACGAGCGAAGATCTCGCCAATCGGACCGTAGTGTTCGACGATGCGTTTATCGGTGTCGATGAAGGGCACGTCCAGGCCGCGCGCCACTCGGCGACCGATCTTGGTCTTACCGGCGGCCATCGGCCCGATGAAGACAATCGGCAGCAACGAGTTACGCAGACTCAGCATCGCTCAGGCCGAAAACTCGTCACAGTGTCGCGTCGCTGGACGCACCCGTGCGCAGGTTGGCGGGAATTTCGGCCAGATAAGACTGAAGGTTACGGCGGGTCTCTTTGATCGAGTCGCCGCCGAACTTCTCGAGCACCGAATTCGCGAGCACGAGCGCCACCATGGCCTCGGCAACGACACCGGCCGCCGGAACCGCACAGACGTCGGAGCGTTGGTGGTGCGCCGCTGCCGGCTCGCTCGTTGCCACGTCGACCGTGCGCAGCGCCCGGGGAATCGTGGCGATCGGCTTCATGCCGGCGCGAACGCGCAGCACCGTGCCGGTGCTCATACCGCCCTCTGTGCCGCCGGCCTTGTCGCTGACCCGCACAATCACGCCATCCGCCTGCACGAGTTCGTCGTGCGCGTCGGACCCGCGACGACGGGTGGTCTCGAAACCGTCGCCAACCTCAACGCCCTTGATCGCCTGTATGCCCATGAGGGCAGCGGCGAGCTGCGAATCCAGACGGCGGTCCCAGTGCACGAATGACCCGAGGCCTGGGGGGAGATTGTAGGCGAGCACTTCGACGACGCCGCCGAGGGTGTCACCATCATCGTGCGCGGCATCCACTTCAGCGACCATCAAAGCGGATGTCGCGGCGTCGAAACAGCGCAGCAAGTCAGCGTCAAGGGCGTCGACGTCTTCGGGCAGCGGCAACGGCGCGCCGTCTGGCACGCGCACCGGTCCGATGGCGATCGTGTGGCTGACCAGGTGAATCCCCAGCTCGTTCAGAAAGGACCTGGCGACGGCGCCCAGCGCGACCCGTGCGGCGGTTTCCCGAGCGCTGGCGCGTTCGAGCACCGGGCGGGCTTCGTCGAAGTCGTACTTCTGCATGCCGACCAGGTCGGCGTGACCGGGCCGCGGCCGGGTCAGCGGCGCTCCACGACCGCGACTGATCGTGCCGGGGTCCACCGGCGCTGCACTCATCACGTCGACCCATTTGGGCCACTCCGAGTTGCCAATGCGCAGTGCGACCGGACCGCCGAGGGTGAGCCCGTGCCGCACCCCACCGGAGAGCGTGAGCTCGTCCTCTTCAAATTTCATGCGCGCGCCTCGGCCGTAGCCGAGCTTGCGGCGCGCCAGATCGAGGCGGATCGATTCAAGGGTGACCGGGATTCCAGCGGGCAAACCCTCGACAATGGCGATGAGTTCGGGGCCGTGAGATTCTCCGGCGGTGAGCCAACGAAGCATGGTTCCTATCTTTCCACAGCATCGTCGAAGCCAGTGTCACGGGTGAGCGCACCGCGCATGGCCGCGAGCACGGACGGCTCGTCGGACAATGGTTCAAACGGGTCAGCGGTAACGAAGACCCGCACTTGGATGAGTGCCTGATGCAGCAGCATTCCGAGTCCGTTCACCACCGTGCCCCCCGCCGCCTGCCACGACGTGGCGACCCCACTCGGCCACGGTGAGTACGCGACGTCGAACAAGACGGCACGTTCGCGCAGTTCCAGCGGGAGCAGCGACGGCAGCACGGTTCCTCCCGGCAGTGTGCTGATCACGACATCGCTATCGACCCGGCTCACCCCGCTGAAATCCTGCAGGTCAACGACCACGCCCAACGTTCGGCCGAGCTCGACCAGTGGCTGCGCCTTTCGTGCGTCCCGCATGAGCACCGTGACGAACTCGGCGCCGAGTTCTGCTGCCGCCATCAAAGCGGATGACGCCGTCGCGCCCGCCCCGAGCAGAGTCACGTGCGTCGCCTGGGTGACGCCACTTTCGGCGAGGGCGCGCACCAGACCCGCAACATCCGTGTTGAAGCCGCTCAGTGTGCCGCGCCCCTTGACCCGGCGCAGCAGCACCGTGTTGACCGAACCGGTCAGCTGGGCAACCCGGTCGCAGTCGTCGATGAACGGCAGAACCTCCTGCTTGAGCGGCATCGTGAGTGACAAACCTCGCCATTCTGGCTCGAGCTTGCTCAGGAACATGGCGAGGGATCCTGATTTGACCTCGACGGCATCGTAGGACCAGTCGAGTCCCAGCTGCCGGTAGGCGGCTCGGTGCACCAGCGGCGAACGAGAATGCTTGATCGGCGAGCCGAGCACCGCAAGCCGATTCGCGGTGAGGCTATCCATATTCGGGGTGCTCCCTCATCCAGTTCTGCCAGACGACGACTGCGGCGTCGTGTTCTGCCACGGTCGTGGAGAAGACCGTCTCGCCGGTATCGAGGTTGACGGTCACGAAGAACAGCCACGGGCCGTCCAGCGGGTTCAGGGCGGCGTCAATAGCCAGGTCACCCGGGTTCGAGATGGGGCCGACGACCATGCCGGGGTGCACGTAGGTGTTGTACGCGTTGCCGGCATCGCCGCGTTCGGCATCGGTCGTGGTCACGAGGTGGGTGTTTCCCGTACCGTAAGCGACGGTCGCATCGGACTGCAGCAAACCGCTCTGCCACCGCGCTGGCTCCAGCCTGTTCAGAAAGACCCGGGATACCTTGTAGTAATCGGCGGCGAGACCAGCTTCTCGCTGAATGAGTGAGGCGAACACGACTGTCGACCAGCGGTCGGTAACAGCGACCCCCGCCGAGTCGAGGGCCTCGAACTGCCGATCGACCATAGCCTGCAGGACGACCTGGGCGGTGTCCCCCGGTGAGAACGTGTAGGTGGCAGGAAAGAGAAAACCTTCGAGCGTGGTCGCTTCGGGCGGTAAACCAAACGAGCCCACGTTGGCCGCAGCAGCTTGCACATCGGTGAGAGGAATGTCAGTGCCCTCGGATATCGACTGCAACACGTCGACGGCCGCGGTTCCCTCCGGAACGACGACGGTCTGGCGTAGTCGCGTACCGTCAACGAGCAGCGCATCCAGGGCTGTGCTCGCGACCATTTTAGTCTTCAGCTGGTAGGCACCGGGCTGGAACACCGGCTCCGGGGTAGCCTCCAAGAGAAGCGCGTAAAACGCATCGAAGCTCTTCACTACGCCCCGGTCGACCAGGGTGGTGGCGATGTCCGAGCCGCCGTCACCACCGTGAATCATAACGACCACGTCTTCACCGGAGGCCGCTTCCTCGGTCGTGAAATCGGCGGGGCCCTGTGTGGCCGCGATGATTTGCGAGATGGGACCTTGGAGAAAGAAGTAGGCCCCGGCCACGAGCGCAGCCAGCACTGCAATGACGATGAGGCAGCCCCAGGCACCCTTACGGCTGCGTTTTTCTCGCGGCGGTTCGTCGGCCAGCAGTGAGCGCCGGTTTGCACGGCCGTGGCCGGAGCCGACGCTCTCGAGCGTTGTCCGAAAGTCGGTGGCGTCGGTAGGGGGCACGGCTGCTTCGCTGGCCAATCGAGGCAACAGCGGTCCGTCTCCGGCGACGGTGACAGGAGGCGGTACGGCCTGGCTCTCTCCCGCGGCCGCTTGTTCCGCTGCGGCCTGCTGCGCGCGCAACTGCCGACGGCTCGGCAACGGCTCTTCCGGGGTGGAACTCGACACGGTTACGGCCTCTCTGTCGGTTCGACGGGCGACCCTGGCGGCCGCCCTGAGGCACGCTCACTGTCGAGCGCGTGTTGCAGAATGATAGTCGCGGCCACCTGATCAATCACTGGCCGGTGCGTTTTCGTGGACCGACCGGACGCCCGCAACGCCGACTGCGCAGACACGGTCGAGAGCCGTTCATCGACCAAGCGCACCGGCACGTCGAGAATTCGGTTGAGCCGCGCTGCGAAATCGATCGCGTCGTCGGTCGACGCGGTCACGTTTCCCGACAAAGCCAGGGGCAAACCGACGATGACCTCGACCGCGTCAAGCTCGAGCACCACAGCTCGAATGCGCACGAGGTCGGTCAGCCCGGCCAGGTCGCGGGCAACGGTTTCGACCGGTGTAGCAAGCATCCCGTGGTTGTCACTGCGGGAGACGCCAATGCGCACCTTGCCGACGTCGACGCCGACACGCACCCCTGACCGCATCGTTAGCGGCTGATCGCTGCTACGACGGCCTGCAGCGCGGCCGGGATGGCGTCGCCGTTGGGGCCGCCCCCCTGCGCGACGTCGTCCTTGCCGCCACCGCCTCCGCCGAGAATTCCCGCAACGGTCTTGGCGAGGCTTCCGGCCTTGTGACCGGCAGCTCGCGCGCCCGTGTTGGTGGCGACGATCACGACAGGCTTGCCCGCGGCAATGGCGGAGAGCGCCACAACCACCGCGTCGGTGCCGAGGCGATCTCGGGTCGCCAGAGCCAGCACGCGCAGGTCGTCGGGCGAACCGAGCACGCCGAGGTCTTCGGCGACAACGGTCACGGCGCCGACCCGGCGCGCCGTTGACAGCAGAGCGGGAACACGGTCGGTCAGGGCCCGGGCCTCGAAGGCGGCGATCTTCTTCTCCGCCGCCCTGAGGCTCGTCACGAGGTCGCTGATGCGTTCTGGCAGCTGTTCGCGCGGCGTTTTCAGGCTCGACGTGAGCTGCGAGACGAGGGCCCGTTCAGCGGCGAGATCGCGGAAGGCTTCAAGGCCGACCAGAGACTCGACGCGGCGGTTGGTCGATCCGACCGAGGCTTCACTGATGAGGTTGATCATGCCGATCTCAGCGCTGCTGGACACGTGCGTTCCGGCGCAGAGTTCACGCGACCAGGGGCCGCCAATGTCGACGACGCGCACGACATCGCCGTACTTCTCGCCGAACAGCGCCATAGCGCCAAGCGCCTTCGCTTCAGCGAGAGGCAGCTCCCGCGTGGTGACTGGCAGGTTGTCACGAATGGCGTTGTTGGAGATCTCTTCGATCTCGGTGCGGGTCGCCGGCGATAGTGCCTGGTTCCAGGAGAAGTCGAGTCGGAAGAACCCAGCCTTGTTGTAGGAGCCGGACTGATGGGCGTTGGGGCCGAGAACCTGCCGTAACGCGGCGTGCAGCACGTGCGTTCCGGAGTGCGCCTGGCGGGCACCGCGGCGCCAACTTTCGTCGACGACGCTCGTGGCGCGCTCTCCCACACCTACCTCGCCGGAGAGCACGAGTACTTTGTGGCTGATGAGGCCCCTGACCGGCTTCTGCACGTCGAGCACTTTGAGCTCGTAACCGGCACCGACGATGAGGCCGGCGTCTGCCTCTTGCCCACCGGATTCGGCCCAGAGCGCGGTCTCGGCGAGGATAACTTCGGCTGTTTGACCGGCAACCGCGCCCGTGACGGACTCGCCGTCGACGATGAGGCCCAGCACGGTTGACTCGTTCCGCAGGTTGTCATACCCGGTGAAGACGGTCTCACCAAGGGCTCGGAACGGGCTGTAGACGCCGAGGTCGGCGAGGGTCGTCTTCTTGGATTTCGCGTCGGCCTTAGCCAGGCTGCGCTGCTTGGTCATGAGCACGTCGAAGGCGTCACGGTTGACGCTCAGGCCGGCTTCTTCGGCAATCTCGAGGGTGATCTCGATGGGAAACCCGTAGGTATCGTGCAACAGGAAGGCCGTCGGGCCGGCCAGTTCGGTCTTGTTGGCCTTTTTCGTCTTCGCCACGGCAAGGTCGAGCACGGTGCTGCCGCTCGCGAGGGTGCGCAGGAAGGTTTCTTCCTCGGCGAACGCTGCCTGACTGATACGTCCGAAGTCGCTCTTGACCTCGGGGTAGGCGGCGCTCATGGCGTCACGCGAGGCGGGCAGCAATTCGGGAAGGCTGACGGTGTCGACGCCGAGCAGGCGCATGGCGCGCACGCTACGGCGCAGGAGGCGGCGCAGGATATAGCCGCGACCTTCGTTGGACGGCATGACGCCATCGCTCATGAGCATGAGGGAGGAGCGCACATGGTCGGCGACGATGCGCATGCGCACGTCATCGTCGTGGTCGGCGCCGTAGCGGCGGCCAGCGAGTGCGGCGGCACGGTCGAGGACCGGACGCACCTGGTCGATTTCGTACATGTTCTCGACGCCCTGCTTGAGGAAGGCGACGCGTTCGAGGCCCATGCCGGTGTCGATGTTCTTCTTGGGCAGGTCGCCAAGAATTTGAAAGTCGTTTTTACCGGTACTTTCGCCGCGCAGGTACTGCATGAAGACGAGGTTCCAGATCTCGACGTAACGGTCATCGTCCGTGGCCGGGCCGCCATCGGCTCCATACGCTGGGCCGCGATCGACGAAGATCTCTGAGCAGGGGCCAGCCGGGCCGGGCTGGCCGGTAGACCAGTAGTTGGATTCCATGCCGAGGCGCTGAATGCGGTTGTCCGGCACGCCGATGGCACGCCAGTAACGGTAGGCCTCGTCGTCATCGAGGTAGATGGTGACCCACAGTTCGCTTTCGCGAAAGCCGTAGCCGCCCTGGTTCTCCGGGGTGGTGAGCAGCTCCCAGGCGAAGCCGATGGCTTCTTCCTTGAAGTAGTCACCGAAGCTGAAGTTGCCGTTCATCTGAAAGAAGGTGCCGTGCCGGGGTGTTTTACCGACCTCTTCGATGTCGTTAGTGCGAATGCACTTCTGCACGCTCGTGGCGCGCGGATATGGCGCTGGAACGAGCCCGGTGAGGTATGGCACGAACGGCACCATGCCGGCCACGGTGAAAAGAAGGGTGGGATCGTCGCTCACCAATGACGCGGACGGCACAACGGTGTGTCCACGATCGGCGAAGAAGTCGAGCCAGCGCCCGCGAATGTCAGCAGTCTGCATGGTGTCCGTAGCTTTGATGGTGCGTGAGTGTGGTGATGCGAAAGACTGTGGTTCTGTGTGACCGGACGCCTACGGCGCGGTGGGCGTCGGCGCGTCGCCGACCGCGGCGTGCAGTTCGGCCTCGCGCTGGCGGTAGCCCTCAGAGATGGCCTCGCCGAACTCGCGGGCCTTGGTGTCGAGTTCGGTGAAGAACTGCTTGCCTTGCTGGGTCTTGTTGACCTCGTGGGCCACCACGAAGCCTGCGGCCACGCCAATGACCAACCAGATGACGTTCTTCATTGCACTTCTCCCTGAATCTGCGCTAGCCGGAGCCATCGATAAGTCGGGCGCGAGAATATCAGCGCCGAGTCCAGAGTAGCCGGTCAACCCCGATCACGCCGAGGCCGCGGCCGCCCGGCGCGAAACGCCGCACGTACGCCGGCAGAGAACCCGGCGAGCTTGATCAGCGGTCCGCCAACCGTCGCGGCGAACAACGCGACGAGCGCGGAAACGTTACCGGTGACATCCGCCACGTTGCTCGTGATGGTGTCCACTCGAGCCAGTTGTTGGTTGGCCCCGCGAATAGCATCGGTCGTTTCGGTCAGCATCGGAGTGATCCCCTCGCTGAGTTCATGGATGGCCGCGGTGGTTTCATCAAACACCCGACCCAATTTGACCAGCGGAATAGCGATGACCGCGACCAGAATCGCGAACACGCCGGCTGCGATAAGACCGGCAATATCTCCACCTGACACGGTGACTCCACTCAGTTCGATCGGCTCCTGCGGAGCGCGGGTATACAAAAAGGCGGATCACCCTGGGGTGATCCGCCCTTCAGCGTACCGTTTCACACAGCCGGGGGCTGCCCTCAATCGGTCAGGTACTTAGCGAGCTGCGTAGTACTCCACGACGAGCTGAACTTCACAGGTCACCGGAATCTCGATGCGCTTCGGAGCGCGCACGAGGCGGGCCTGAAGCTTGTCGAGCTCAACCTCGAGGTACGGCGGGAGCTTGGGGAGCAGGTCGACGTGTCCGCCGGCTGCTGCAACCTGGAAGGGCTCCATGCCCTCGCTGCGAGCCTTGACGTGCATGAGCTGGCCCGGCTTCACGCGGAAGGACGGCCGGTCGACGAGCTCTCCATCAACGAGGATGTGACGGTGCACGATCATCTGACGCGCCTGGGCCGTGGTGCGCGCAATCGCGGAACGAACGAGAAGGGCGTCGAGACGGGTCTCGAGGATCTCCACGAGGTTCTCACCGGTCAGTCCCTGACGACGACGAGCCTGCTCGAAGGCAATTTTGAGCTGGGCTTCGCGGATGCCGTACTGGGCGCGTAAGCGCTGCTTTTCGCGAAGGCGCACGGCGTAGTCCGAATCGGTCTTGCGCTTGGTGCGGCCGTGCTCACCGGGTGCATAGGGGCGCTTCTCGAGGAAGCGGGCTGCCTTCGGCGTGAGGGCAATGCCCAGGGCGCGCGAGAGGCGAGTTTTACTGCGGGTACGTGACTTGGTAGACACGGTTTCCTTTCGATCGGACTCAATAACAGGGATACCAGGGCGAGTGTGGACGTAACCGACACAGGTCATGGGAGATCAGAGGATTGGGTGCCACGGGACGTTCGGCTACAGAACGAATCCCCTCCAAACTGGAAACGGACGCAGCCGCATGCCGAAACCAGTTGTAGGCAGACATAAGGCTAGCACACGGGGGCACTCTTACTGATTGCGCACTATCCTACGAATTTTGAGCAGGCGCGCGGAAATGTCGCGTTCGTGGCCGTGCTCGGTGGGCTCGTAATAACGCGTGTTTTTCAATTCGGTCGGCGGATACTGTTGGGTGACCACGCCGAGCGCATCATCGTGCGGGTACACGTACCCCTTGCCATGACCGAGTCGTTTGGCACCAGGGTAATGCGCGTCGCGCATGCCCTTGGGCACTCGGCCCATCTTGCCGGCCCGCACGTCGGCGATCGCCGCGTCGAGCGCCATGTAGGCGGCATTGGACTTGGGGGCCGTTGCGAGGTGCACGACGGCCTGAGCCAGCGGTATACGGCCCTCAGGCATGCCGATCAGTTGCACGGCGTCGGCGGCGGCTACAGCGATCAGGAGCGATTGCGGGTCCGCCATACCGATGTCCTCCGAGGCGAGAACGATAATGCGCCGGCAAATGTAGCGCGGGTCTTCGCCGGCCTCGATCATGCGCGCCAGGTAGTGCAGCGCAGCGTCGACGTCGCTGCCGCGCACCGATTTTATGAACGCGCTGATCACGTCGTAGTGCTCGTCACCGTTGCGGTCGTAGCGCAGTAAGGCACGATCAACGGCGAGGGCGACAACATCGGTCGTGATGACGGGCTTGCCGGTAGCTCCCGCTTCGAGCGTCGATTCGGCCGAAACGGATGCTGCCTCCAGCGCGGTCAGTGCCCGCCGCGCATCACCGGAGGCGAGTCGGATGATCGCGCCTCGGGCTTCGGGTTCGAGTTCGAACCGGTCGGCCAGGCCGCGCGCATCGGTGACGGCACGATCGACGACGATGCCGAGGTCGTCGTCGCTGAGAACTTCGAGGGTGAGCAACAGGGACCGAGACAGTAAGGGGGAGATGATCGAAAACGACGGGTTTTCGGTCGTCGCGGCGACCAGGATGACGACGCCGTTCTCGACCCCGGGCAGCAGGGTGTCTTGTTGGGCCTTGGAGAAGCGGTGGATCTCGTCGAGAAACAGCACCGTCGCGAGGCCGTACAAATCGCGATTGGTACGGGCATCTTCCATCACTTGCCGCACGTCACGTACGCCGGCCGTCACGGCGGACAGCTCGACGAATCGTCGCCCTGAGCTGTGCGCGATAGCTTGCGCGAGCGTGGTTTTTCCGGTACCGGGCGGTCCCCACAAGATGACCGACACGCTGCCGCGCTCCCCGGTCTTGTCGCTCGCGAGACTCACTAATGGCGAACCCGGCGTCAGCAGGTGGCGCTGGCCGGCGACCTCGTCAAGAGTTTTTGGGCGCATTCGTACGGCGAGGGGGGTCGCACCACTGCGCAGACCCGGTTGAGCATCCGACATTCTTCCAGCGTAGTTTGTGCGTAGAGTTCTACGAGATCGGGAGCACGACGCGTCCGATTGCTTTGTGTTCGGTCGTCGCCAACCCCGACGACCCTGGAGGGGTTCTAGTGGCTTCGAATTACAAGCTCGAGCGTGCGGCACGTGAAGAGCGCGGACGCGTTCGTTCCTACCAAGCCAGACGGGCCGTGCACGAGCACCAGAAGAAGCGTCGTGTGCGCGACAACGTGATCGCCGGGGGCGGTCTGCTCGTGGTGCTGACCCTGATCGTAATCGCTCAGGTCTTCTATTTCGACGGCGGCCCCGGTACCCCTGCGCCCACAGGAGCGGCGACTACCACTCCGACAGCCCCCGGCACAGCAGCGGGTGAGAACAGCGGAGACGTCCCCGCGAGCACCCTCGCCGAAGGCCGCACCTGGACTGGAACCCTCACCCTCAACGATGTCAACCTCGGCATCGAGCTTGACGGTGCGCTCGCACCTCAGGCGGTCTCTTCCACCATCAGCCTCGCCCAGAGCGGTTTCTACACCGGCGTCACGTGCCATCGCCTCACCACGGGTGGGTTCTTCGTGTTGCAATGCGGCGATCCTGACGCCGAAAAAACTGGCGCAGAGGCTACGCACGGCCCGGGTTACAGTTACGGGCCTGTGGAGAACGCCCCGGCCGACGATATCTACCCTGCCGGAACACTCGCGATGGCCCGTCAAGGCGGAAATGAGTACAGCATGGGTAGTCAGTTCTTCGTGGTCTATGACGACACGACCATCCCATCAGACGCGGGCGGTGGCTATACCGTGCTCGGCCACGTCACGAGTGGCCTGGACGAACTCAAGGCCCAGATCACGGATGCCGGAACCGCGGATGGTGCCGGTGACGGTGCCCCGAAGGTGCCAACGACGATCACGGGCATAACAGTTCAGTAGGATCAATCGATCCGCCTGCGCTATTGCAATAGGATTATCAGGGTATTTCCTGGCTCCGCACTCGTCCCTCCCGCGGATCCACACACAACAACTCAGCAAAGGTGAGGCTCTTGACTACGACAGATCAGCAACCATGGGGTCGCGTAGACGAAACCGGCACGGTCTACGTGCGCGAGGCCGACGGTGAACGCGCCGTTGGCCAGTACCCGGATGCCACTCCGGAAGAGGCCCTGGCCTACTTCGAACGCAAGTACGTTGAGCTCAACGGGCAAGTCACCCTGCTCGAACAGCGCGCGAAGGGTGGCGCTCCGGCAGCGGATATCGCCAAATCGGTCGCCAACCTCACCGTCGCCGTTGCCAACGCCAACGCCGTTGGCAATCTCGCCGCACTGGCCGAACGTCTCGGAGCCCTCGGCGGGGCCGTCACTGAGCTCACCGAGCAGCAGAGCATCGAGACCAAGGCCGCGTCCGCTGCCGCCGTCGCTGAGCGGGCCGAGATCGTGACCGAGGCCGAGCGTCTCGCCGCCGAAGATCCGGCGAAGACGCAGTGGAAGCAGACCAGTGCCGCCCTGGACGCCCTGTTCGCCAAATGGCAGGCACACCAGCACGATGCCCCGCGCATTCCCAAGGGGGAAGCCAACGACCTGTGGAAGCGCTTCCGTGCCGCACGCACGACGATCGAGCAAAACCGCAAGGCCTTCTTCGCCGAGCTCGACAGTGCTCACAAAGATGTGCGCACCAAGAAGCAGCACTTGATCGAACAGGCCGAGGCCTTGGCCCCGCAGGGTGCCGATGGCGTCTCGACGTACCGAAACCTGCTCGACGAGTGGAAGAAGGCCGGTCGCAGCGGCAAGAAGCAGGACGACGCTATGTGGGCGAAGTTCAAGGCCGCCGGCGATGTGCTCTACGCGGTCAAGAGCGAGGTCGAAGCCCAGGACAACGAAGAGTTCTCGGCGAACCTCGTGCTCAAGCTTGAACTGCTGACCGAGGCCGAAACCCTGCTCACCACGAGCGACCGCAACGCCGGCCGCGACACGCTCACCGTGATCCAGCGCAAGTGGGATGAAATCGGCAAGGTCCCCCGCGACCAGGTCAAGCCGATCGAGGATCGTCTTCGCAAGGTGGAAGCCGTCGTCCGCAAACTCGATGACGATCACTGGAAGCGCAACAACCCGGAGACGAAGGCCCGCACGGAGGGCCTCGCCGGCCAGCTGAACGACGCGATTGCCAAGCTCGAGGCTGAGCTCGTCGCGGCGCAGAAGGGGCAGAACGCGCGCGCCATCAAGGACGCCACCGAAGCGCTCGAGGCGCGCAAGGCCTGGCTGAAGGCGATCGGCCAGTAGCCAGGGCGGCAGCGGACTCCCCGCGGAGTTATGCACACTCCACGGGGGTCCGCACTTTATCCACAGATGCGGCCCCCCGAGGGATCTGAATGGGTAGGACCGTCACTCTAAGAGCATGACGAACTTACCGGGACGACCGCTCACCATAAACGATCTCCCGCTCACCGAGCTCTACAGCGCCCGCCTCGATGGCCAGGTCTTTCAAGTCGCAGACTCCTGGTGCGTGATCGATGAGATAGACGGATGCGACACCCGGGCTATCGCCGCCAGCCAGTTGGTCCCGCCCCGCGCCATCGCCGAACAACTCACCGCCGCGTGGATCTACGGCCTCGCACCGGAGCCGCGCCGCCACCAGTTCTGCGTGCTGATCAGCGCGCGCACCACCGCCGTGTGGTCTCCCCGGGCACAGGTACGTGAAATCGTGCGTTCTCCCGATGACGTCCGCACCATCTCGGGAGTGCGGGTCACCACGCCACTGCGTACCGCGGTCGACCTCGCCCGCTACACGCCCAGCACCACGTCAGCCGCCGGACTCACCGCCCTGCTGGCTCGCCTCCTGCACTACGGCGAGTACCCCGATGTCTCGGCCGCCATTCGCCTCTGCAAACGCGGCAGCCCCGCTCACAGCACACTCGCCGTGGAGCGATTGGCGGCCGTCCGGGCACCCCTGCAAGCCCTGCGGCTGCAGAGCCCGCAGCGTACTGCAACCATCACCGCAGGTTAGCCGTCGCTGACCCGGTACACGTCATAAACGGCATCGATGCGACGCACCGCGTTCAATACGCGGTCGAGATGAGTCGTGTCACCCATTTCGAACACAAAACGGCTCAGCGCCAGCCGGTCACTCGAGGTGTTGACGGTAGCCGAGAGAATGTTCACGTGGTGCTCTGACAGCACCCGGGTGACGTCGGAGAGGAGCCCGGCACGGTCGAGAGCTTCAATTTGTATATGCACGAGGAACAGGCTCTTGGAGGTGGGTGCCCAATCGACCTCGATCATGCGCTCCGGTTCTTTGAGCAGCGACTGCACATTGTGGCAGGAAGCCTGGTGCACCGAAACGCCGGCGCCACGAGTGACGAACCCGACGATCTTGTCACCGGGCACGGGAGTGCAACAACGCGCGAGTTTGACCAGAATGTCGGGCGCACCGCGCACGAGCACTCCCGAATCTGTATTGCGGGTGGACTGGGTGCGACCCCGTGCGGCGACCGGAAAGTCGTTGTTGTCGTTGTCTTCGATGCTTTGCACCGACGAGACAACCTTTTCGAGCACCGACTGGGTTGAAACGTGACCTTCACCCACAGCGGCATAGAGCGCCGAAACGTCTTCGTACTTGAGCTGGGCCGCGACCTCCGCGAAGGAATCCTGGTTCATCAGCTTCTGCAGGGGCAGGTTCTGCTTGCGCATCGCACGCGCGATGGCGTCGCGACCCTGTTCGATGGCTTCGTCGCGGCGTTCTTTCGTGAACCATTGCCGGATCTTGTTGCGCGCCCGGGGGCTCTTGACGAAGTTCAGCCAATCCTTGCTCGGGCCGGAGTCAGGGTTCTTGGAAGTGAACACCTCGACGACGTCGCCGGTGATCAGTTCGTTCTCCAGCGGCACCAGTCGGCCGTTGACTTTGGCACCCATGGTGCGGTGGCCAACCTCGGTGTGCACCGCATAGGCGAAGTCGACCGGGGTGGCGCCGGAGGGCAGGCCGATGACCCGGCCCTTCGGCGTGAAGACGTAAACCTCCTTGGCGCCGATCTCATAACGCAGGGAGTCGAGGAACTCGCCCGGGTCGGCCGTTTCGGCTTGCCAGTCAGAGATGTGCGCGAGCCACGCCATATCGGTATCGCTCTGGAGACCTGGCCCGCCGGTGCTCTTACCGTTGACCTGTTCCTTGTACATCCAATGCGCGGCAACGCCAAACTCAGCACGCTGGTGCATCTCGGTGGTGCGAATCTGGATTTCCACTGCGCGACCGCTCGGGCCGAGCACGGTCGTGTGCAGGGACTGGTACAGGTTGAACTTCGGGGTGGCGATGTAGTCCTTGAACCGGCCGGGCAGTGGTGTCCATCTGGCGTGGATGGAACCCAGCACGGCGTAGCAGTCCCGCAGAGAGTTCACGAGAACGCGAATACCGACGAGGTCGTAGATCTCATCGAACTCCCGGCCGCGCACGACCATCTTCTGGTAGATCGAGTAATACTGCTTGGGTCGACCGGCAACTTT
This sequence comes from Cryobacterium lyxosi, assembly GCF_004403345.1. Taxonomy (NCBI): domain Bacteria; kingdom Bacillati; phylum Actinomycetota; class Actinomycetes; order Micrococcales; family Microbacteriaceae; genus Cryobacterium; species Cryobacterium lyxosi. Next base: position 144,050 of record NZ_SOGT01000011.1, on the reverse strand, counting down.
GCCGCGAATGCGTGCTGATTTGAGGTCGTCGTTGATGGTGTCGATGACCTGCTGAACGAACTCTTCGCGCTGCGGCGTGCGCTGCTTGACCAGACTTTCGATCTCGGCGTACAACTTGGGGTACAGCACCGCAAAAGACAGGTCTTCGAGTTCCCATTTGATGGTCTGGATTCCCAGCCGATGCGCCAGGGGCGCGTAGATCTCCAAGGTCTCTGTTGCTTTTCGCACGGCGGATTCGTTGGGCACGAAGCCCCAGGTACGTGCATTGTGCAGTCGGTCGGCGAGTTTGATGATGAGCACCCGAATGTCTTTGGACATTGCGACGATCATCTTGCGCACGGTCTCAGCCTGGGTCGAATCGCCGTACTTCACCTTGTCGAGCTTGGTGACCCCGTCCACCAGCATCGCGATTTCATCGCCGAAGTCAGCCCGGAGTGCGTCGAGGGTGTACTCGGTGTCTTCCACGGTGTCGTGCAGCAGCGCTGCGGCGATGGTCTTGGTACCGATGCCCAGGTCGGCCAGAATCTGCGCTACCGCAACCGGGTGCGTGATATACGGCTCCCCGCTATGCCGAAACTGCCCGTCGTGTGCTCGCTCGGCAGCGGTATACGCGCGTTCGATGACCGATAGATCAACCTTGGGGTGGTTCGACCGGACCGTCTTGATCAAGCGATCGACGGCACCGGCAGGCTGCGCGCGGGAGAAGATGCGCGGCACAAGTCGGCGCAGCGAGGCCGGGGATGGTGTCGTCGTGTCGGTCATAGTCTCACCTCGTACTTCACGCTCTGCAGGGGCGGGTGTGCGTACTGTCAATTATGCCGGTTCTCTGAGGCTCGCCCTTACGCCCCCAGCGATCACGTCTCGTTCACACGCAAAAGCGGCCGACCCGAAAGGGCCGGCCGCTTCTCGTCGTGCACGTTCCGGCGGCTACACCGTGACGCTCTCCGCGCTTGGAGCTGACGCCTTGGCGCGAGCGGCGAGGGCTTTCTTGTCGTGCTTACGAATGACATCCTCACCATTTCGCAGCTGGGCATACATCGGTGACGCAATGAAGATGGTCGAGTAGGTGCCGACCAGGATTCCGATAAGCAAGGCGAGAGAGATGTCGCGCAGGGTACCGGCGCCCAGAACGAACGCACCGATGAACAAAATGGATGCCACGGGCAGGGCCGCCACGACGGAGGTGTTGATGGATCGCACGAGTGTCTGGTTGACCGCGAGGTTGACCGACTCAGAGAAGGTTCGGCTTGAACCTGACCCGTCGAAATTCGTGTTCTCGCGAATCTTGTCGAAGACAACGACGGTGTCGTAGAGCGAGTACCCGAGGATCGTGAGAAATCCGATCACGGCCGCTGGCGTGATTTCAAAACCGGTTATTCCATAGAAGCCGGCGGTGATCACGAGGTCGTGCAGTAGGGCGACCATTGCCGCAACGGACATCTTCCAGGTACGGAAGTAGATCGCCATGATGATTCCGGCCAGCACGAGGAACACGACCAGGGCACGAAGAGCCTGCCCGGTGATGTCCTGCCCCCAGGTCGCACCGATAAACGAGGTGGCGACTTCAGCGACGGGAACGTCGTAAGCGGTTGCGAGAGCGTCTCGCACGCTCGTCGTCTCCGCTTCCGACAGCTGGTCGGTCTGCACCCGGACGCCGTCGTTGCCGATCGTGGAGACCTTCGGGATGGCATTTGGAACGACGCTGGCGACGGCATCCGTTGCCGTGGTCTCTGACTGGCTGGTCGTTTGCGAGACAACGAACTCGCTGCCCCCGGTGAATTCGATACCGAAGACGAAGCCGCCGCGCAACAGGAACGGACCGACCAAGGCAATGAGGACCATTCCCCCGGCGATCAAGTACCAGAGCTTTCGACGCCCGACGATATCGAGCGAACGAGCGCCCGTATAGAGGTCGTTTCCAAATTTCGAGAAGCTAGCCATCAGGAATCCTTCCCGTTAGTCGATCGTTCAGTGCTGCTGCTTACGAGCTCGGAAGCTTTACGCTCGGCGATGGTTTGTCGCTTCGCTGCCTCTTTGCTCGAGGATGAGACCTTGGAGGCGGACATCGACGCCGATGGTTCGAATCGGGCCCGTCCCCGGTAGACGGCGCCGAGTGCTCGCGGATCAAGCCCGCTGAGTTTGTGGCCCTCATTGAAGAATTTCGTCTGCGCGACCAGCTGCAGCATCGGGTGCGTGAACAAGCTGACCACGAGCAGGTCGACGACCGTCGTGAGGCCAAGCGTCAGCGCGAAACCGCGCACGTTGCCGACGGCGAGCACGAACAACACGGCAGCGGCAAGAAAATTGACGACGTCAGAGGCGACGATGGTGCGGAAAGCCCGCTTCCAGCCGGCCTCGACCGAGGACTCCAACCCGCGACCGTCACGCAGTTCATCGCGGACACGTTCGAAGTACACGATGAACGAGTCGGCGGTGATACCAATAGCCACGATCAAACCGGCCACACCAGCCAGAGACAGGCGATAGCCCTCGCGCCAGGACAAGATGGTGATGAGCAGGTAGGTGATCACCGCAGCCACGCCGAGTGATGCAACCGTGATCAGGCCGAGAAGACGGTACTGCGCGAGCGAGTACAAGACCACGAGGATCAGGCCGATCAGGCCGGCGATCAGCCCGTTGACCAGCTGGGTCGACCCGAGCGTCGCCGAAATGGTGTCTTGGCTCTGCACGGTGAAGCTGATCGGAAGGGCACCAAACTTGAGCTGGTCGGCCAGGGCCTTAGAACTGTCCTGGTCGAATGACCCGGTGATCTGTGGCTTGCCATCGAGGATGGCGCCCTGGGTGGCTGGCGCAGAGATGACACGGCCATCGAGCACAATCGCGAACTGGTTCTGCACACCGGTGAGGTCGAATAGCCGGGTCGTGACGTCAGCGAACTTCGTGGTTCCATCATTGTTGAAGACGATATTGACAGCCCACTCGCCGGTGGTTGCACCGTTTTGCGTCGTGACCTGGCCGTTGGTCGCGTCGGCGATCGTGGAACCGTCTACTTCGACCGGACCCAGGATGTACTTGACGGAGCCATCTGTTTCGCAGGTGATCAGGGGCTGGTCGGCCGGTGCCACGTTGGTGGTATTGATTTTGCTGCAGTCGAAGGCGTCGTACTCGGCCTGGAGCGCTGGGGTGACGTAGTTCAAGTCGCTTGCGTTGGTCGGCGCCACGGCGGGAGTGGTCGACAGGCTCGGATCGACCGGAGCTTGCGGCACCGGCGTTGCCGTTCCGTCAGCACCGACGGTCTGGCCGGACGGCTGACCGGCGACGAGCACCGCCCGAAACTCGAGCTTCGCTGACGACTTGATGCGTTCCAGGGTGGCGTCATCGGGCGTACCGGGGATCGACACGACGATGTTTCGTCCGCCCTGAGTGTTGACCTCCGCCTCGGATACCCCCGACGAGTTGACACGCTGGCGAATGATACCCACGGCTTCAGTGAGCTGCTCCGACGTCACTGTTGCGCCACTCTCAACCCGGGGGGCGAGGATGATCTGTGTTCCACCCTCAAGGTCAAGGGCCAGTTTCGGCGTCCATGATCCGTTCTGGGTCAGCACCCCAAAAGCGTTGAGGGCGATCAGACCGACGATAATCACGCCAAGCCAGGTCAGGGAACGCCAGGCCTTCTTGACCGGAGACGACTTAGCCACCTATGAACTCAGCTTTCTGTTGGCGCCCACGCCAACATGCGTGGGCGCGCCGCGTGATGCAGTACGTGCGTTGTGCTAACTATGGTGCCAAGCGAAGTATTACCTAAAAGTGAGAAACTACGCGTCACCCTTTTTGGGCTGTTCAGTGGTGTCGGTGTCTACGTCGGCAACACGCTGGCCGAATTCCGGCTCGGTGAGCGAGTCGATGCTATCAACATTTGAGTCCTCAGAAACGTCGACGACAACCGGCTCCACCACACGGGCGATGGTCTGACGGTGAATTTCGACGATGACGCCGGGGGCGATCTGCAGCTCGACTTTGTTGGCCTCTTCATCGATAGCGATGATCGTGCCGTACATGCCGAAGTTGGTCATGACGTCCGCGCCGGCAACCATGGTGGCCTGCAGCGCTTCCTGGTCTTTTTTGCGCTTGCGGCCGTTTCGGAACATGAAGAAGACGAGGACGGCCAAAACCGCCAACATAACGAGAGTCAATGAATCCATAAAACTGTATTACCTTTCGATTGCGGCACGAGTGGCCGAAGCTTGTGATGGGGGCCCGATTTACGGGAACGCGCCTACTGGATTAGAGCTGTAGGCACACGGGCCAAATTGAATTATAGGTCAAGAAGGGTCGCACTGCCCTGAGGAGAGGTCAGACCGAAATGTTGCCACGCTGCGCTGGTGGCAACTCGACCTCGCGGGGTGCGCGTGAGAAATCCTATCCGCACCAGAAACGGCTCTACGACCGCCTCCACCGTTTCGGACTCTTCACCGACGGACACGGCCAGAGTGTTGAGCCCTACCGGCCCGCCCCCGAACCGGGTCAGGATGATCTTCATCACCTCGCGGTCGAGGCGGTCGAGGCCGATCGCATCGACGTCATAGAGTTCGAGAGCCGCGTGCACCGCCGCAATGTCGGCCGCTCCCCCGTGCACGAGCGCATAGTCCCGTACCCGACGCAGCAGGCGATTCGCGATGCGCGGCGTGCCGCGGCATCGCCCAGCGATCTCAGCGAGAGCATCCTTTTTGATCGGCAGGCCGATCAAGTGTGCTGCCCGAGCGAGTACTTGTTCGAGCTCGCTCTGAGCGTAGAACTCGAGATGGGCGGTGAAACCGAATCGGTCGCGCAAGGGGTTCGGCAGCAGCCCGGACCGGGTAGTAGCGCCGACCAGGGTAAACGGGGCCAGTTCGAGCGGGACCGAGGTAGCGCCGGCGCCCTTGCCGACCATGATGTCGATGCGAAAGTCCTCCATGGCGAGGTAGAGCATCTCTTCGGCGGAGCGAGCCATACGGTGGATCTCGTCGATGAAGAGTACCTCGCCGGGCACCAGGGACGACAGCACGGCCGCGAGATCGCCGGCGTGTTGAATGGCCGGACCGCTCGACATGCGCAGCGGACGATTGCCCTCGTAGGCGACGATCATGGCCAGGGTGGTCTTGCCGAGGCCGGGAGGGCCGGCCAGAAGGATGTGGTCGGGTGTGCGATTCTGCATCGTGGCGGCAGTCAGCAGCAGCTGCAACTGCCCACGCACCTTCTTCTGGCCGACGAATTCGGTCAGACTCGCCGGGCGCAGGGCGCCCTCGAACGCCAGCTCTGACTCGCTTTCCAGCGCGGGGTTGACCAGCTGGACGGCCGGGTTCTCGATGGATGGATCGGTTGTCACGAGCGAGCCGTTCCGGTGCTCGCTGCGGCCGCCGCACCGGTAACGTGATGCGCTGCCGGTCCAAGCCGGCCGAGGGCTAACCGGAGCACAGCGGCAACCGCCGGCGGCGCGGAGTCTGTGCCGGCGGCATCCCCCAGCTCGGACAGGGTCTCGTCGACCGCCTCCGCCGCGACCCGCTCCGACCAGCCGAGGCCGATCAGTGCAGCCAGCACGCTGGCTGCAACCGAGGCGGGCCCACGTGTTCGGGTTGGAGAAGTTGCCGCCGTCACAGCGAGTTTGCCGGCCAGGGAGAGCACGATAAGTTTTGCCGTTTTCGGTCCGATGCCACTGACCTTGCGGAACACGCCGTCGTCATCACCGGCGACAGCCTGCGCGATCTGGTTGGGGGTGAGCACCGCGAGCACGCCGAGAGCGGACTTGGGGCCCACACCGGTCACACCGACGAGCAGTTCGAAGACGGCGAGCTCATCGCCGCTCGGAAAGCCATAGAGCGTGAGCGAATCCTCGCGCACGATGAGTACGGTCACCAGCCGGGCTTCCTCGTCGATGCGCAGGCCGAGTGCGGTGGCCGGCGTCACCTGCACGGCGAGACCGACACCGCCGACCTCGATCACGACGGTTGAGCCGACAGCTGAGCGGACAGGGCCACGTACGGAGGAGATCACCGCTTAAGACTACGGGGCACCACCGACACTGCTGGCACCGATTTGCGTTCGGCGTCGCGCCACGCTTTCTGGGCTGGGGTGAGCGCTCCGGGCATGATGGCGGCCGCTTTCACCGAGGTGACGGTCGGCAGAGTGCCACCGGATGCCCCGGTACGCCAGGCATGGCAGATCGCGAGGGCGAGGGCATCCGCTGCGTCGGCTGGTTGGGGAATCTCGGTGAGCCCCAGGATGCGCGCGACCATAGTGCCGACTTGTTTCTTGTCGGCGGCACCATAGCCGGTGATGGCCGCCTTCACTTCGCTCGGGGTGTGCAGGGTTACCGGCAGACCGCGCTTCGCGGCGAGCATCAGGGCGACACCGCTGATCTGCGCGGTGCCCATGACGGTGCGCACGTTGTGCTGGGCGAAGACGCGTTCAATAGCAATGAATTGGGGCCGATGGCGGTCGAGCATGTCTTCCAAGCCCTGGGCCAGGAGCAGCAGACGCTGCTCCAGGGGCAGGTCGGGTGCGCTGCGCAGCACCGTCACATCCACCAGGCGAGCCGAGCGGTTACCCTCGACGTCGACCACGCCCACACCGCAACGGGTGAGGCCCGGATCGATGCCGAGAACCCGTACCGCCATCGAATTACTCGGACTCGCTCGCGAGTGCGGCCTGCACCTCAGCCGACAGGTCGTAATTGGAATACACGTTCTGCACGTCGTCGAGATCTTCCATGGCGTCGATCAGGTGGAACACCTTACGGGCCGTTTCGGCGTCGACCTCGATCTTGAGCGAGGGAATGAACGCGATATCCGCTGACTCATAGTCGATTCCGGCGGCCTGCAGCGCGGTGCGGGTAGCGACAAGGTCGCTCACATTGGAATGGATCTCGAAGGTCTCACCCTCGTCAATGACCTCTTCGGCGCCGGCATCGAGAACGGCAAGCATGATGTCGTCTTCGGTGAGCGTCGGCAGGTGCTTGACCACAACGACGCCCTTGCGGTGAAAGTTGTAGGCGACGCTGCCCGGATCAGCCATGGCCCCACCGTTGCGGGCCATCGCGGTGCGCACCTCGGCCGCTGCGCGGTTTTTATTGTCGGTGAGGCACTCGATCATGATCGCGACACCGTGAGTGGCGTAGCCCTCGTACATGATGGTCGTGTAGTCGACCTGCTCGCCCGACAGGCCGGCACCGCGCTTGACCGCGCGGTCGATGTTGTCGTTGGGTACCGAGGTCTTCTTGGCCTTCTGAATGGCGTCGACCAGCGTCGGGTTACCCGAGAGGTCAGCGCCGCCCAATCGAGCCGCAACCTCGATGTTCTTGATGAGCTTGGCGAACGCCTTGGCCCGCCTGGAGTCGGTGACCGCCTTCTGGTGCTTGGTGGTGGCCCATTTGGAATGCCCGGACATACATCTCCCGTTGTTGTGCTCGATCGTTTGGACGTGGTGCAGCAGGCGCGGGGGCCCCTGGCCATTTGGCCGTTATGCTGCGGGCGCCGGCTGTGCGTGGTCGGTGCACGCGTAAGTGCTCAAGCAGTCTATCCCGGTGTGAGTTCCAGCAGCTTGTGCAGAGTGTGCAGGTTGCGGGTGGTCGTCGTGTTGCGGTACTTGAGCTTGGCACTCTTCTTGCTGAAAGCACTCTTGATGCCGACCGACTTGCGAACCTCCCAGTAGAGCACACCATGGCCGAGTTCGATGCGTTCCTCGGCGGCCTCGAGTTCTTTGCGGTGTCCGGCGAGCTCGCTGAGATGTCCCGGGTCGGAGGAGAACATCACATATGGATGCCAGCCGTCGCGGTCCGCGTCGAAGGGGTACGCGCGAACGATCCGGTCGAGGGATTCGGCGTCGACGAGCACGATCCACGCCTCGTAGTCAAACCGAGCGGCCAGGGCCTTCTCGATGCGGGCCTTGAGCGCGGCAGCATCCGTCTTATCAACGAGCGGACTGTCGATACTGAAGATCACATTGCCACTTGCCAACACGGTTTTGACGTCGGTGTAACCGAGTTCGTGGAATGTTTCAGCAAGATCCGTCATGGCTATGGTGATGCCGTTGACGTTGATGCCACGGAGCAGTGCTACATATCGGGTCATCGTTGACCACCGGTTGTCTGAGTCATGTCTGAACCCTAGCCACACTCGCGCACCCGGCACAATTAAGCCGACTTCTCACCGTGCGGCGGAAATCACTTTCTGCAGGAAATACTGGTGAAAACGATATTCGCCGGTGATTTCCGGGTGAAAGGAGGTTCCGAGCAGGTTTCCTTGCTCGACAGCGACGCAGCGCCCGTCATCGAGGGTGGCCAGCGCGGTCGCCCGCGCACCGATGGTCTCCACGACCGGCGCTCGAATGAACACGGCATGCACCGGCTGCTGACCGAGCACCGGAATGTCAAGGTCGGTCTCAAAGGAGGCCGTCTGCGACCCGAAGGCGTTGCGGCGCACCACGATGTCGAGTCCGCCGAGACTCTGTTGACCGTTCATACCGTCGATAACCGTATCGGCAAGCATGATGAGGCCGGCGCACGTACCGTAGACCGGCAATCCGCCCCGAATGGCGGCCTTCAGCGGCTCGGCGAGACCGAACGTGCGGGCCAGTTTGTCCATGACGCTCGATTCACCGCCCGGGATGACCAGACCGTCGATTCGGTCGAGTTCTTCCGGGCGGCGTATCGGGTCGACGTGAGCGCCGAGTTCGCGCAACACGTGCGCGTGCTCGCGAAAATCGCCCTGCAGGGCGAGCACCCCGACCCGCAGACCTGCCGGTAGAGCGGTTTCTGCCGGTCGGGTGCGCATGGAGAGGATCGTCACGAACCGCTCAGTTACCAGCCGCGGGTCGAGAGGAGGTGCGGCGCAGGAATGTCCGACACGTTGATGCCGACCATGGCTTCGCCGAGGCCACGCGAGACATCTGCGATGACCTTGGCGTCGTCGTAGAAGGTGACGGCCTTGACGATGGCTGCTGCGCGCTGCTCGGGGTTGCCCGATTTGAAGATGCCGGAGCCGACGAAAACGCCGTCAGCGCCGAGTTGCATCATCATTGCAGCGTCAGCCGGGGTGGCCACGCCTCCGGCGGTGAACAGCACGACGGGCAGCTTACCGGTGGAGGCGATCTCGGCGACGAGCTCGTAGGGTGCCTGCAGCTCCTTGGCGGCGACGTACAGTTCGTCGCGACTGAGCGAGGTGAGACGCTTGATCTCGCCGTTGATGGTGCGGATGTGCTTGGTGGCTTCGGAGACGTCGCCGGTGCCGGCCTCTCCCTTGGAACGGATCATGGCCGCGCCCTCATTAATCCGGCGAAGCGCCTCCCCGAGGTTGGTAGCACCGCAGACGAAGGGAATGGTGAAATTCCACTTGTCGATGTGGTTCATGTAGTCGGCCGGGCTGAGCACCTCGGACTCATCGATGTAGTCAACGCCGAGCACTTCAAGAATCTGCGCCTCGACGAAGTGGCCGATACGAGCCTTGGCCATGACCGGAATGTTGACCTCCGCGATGATGCTGTCGATGAGGTCAGGGTCGCTCATCCGGGCTACGCCACCCTGTGAGCGAATGTCGGCGGGAACGCGTTCAAGAGCCATGACGGCGACAGCGCCGGCGTCTTCAGCAATACGAGCCTGGGCAGCGGTGACGACGTCCATGATGACGCCGCCCTTGAGCATTTCGGCGAGTCCACGCTTGACGCGGCTCGAACCGAACTGCTCGGCGGAGGTTGATTTAGTCATAATACGATTGTATTCCTTGCACGGTGGTGGTCTGGTCGGCGGCTGGTGCACTGACAGGGTAAGACCGGGCGCGCACCAACATGCGTCCAGTGTGAATCGAGTTAGCGGGTCGCCGCAGCGGGCTTTACGATGCTGGGCCAGCCGTCAGCGATTTCGCGCCGCACGTCGCCGAGCAGGCGCGGAATGGCCTTGGTGCCGGCGATGATCGGAAAGAAATTCGAGTCGAGGGCCCAACGCGGCACGATGTGCTGGTGTAGGTGCTCGGCGATACCCGCCCCGGCGATGCGCCCCTGATTCATGCCGATGTTGAATCCGTCACAATTAGACACCTGCGTCAGAACCCGCATGGCGATCTGCGTGAGTTCGCCGATCTCGGCGACCTCCGCCGGTGTGGCCTGGTCGTAGGTGGCGACGTGCCGATACGGGCAGACCAGCAGGTGACCGCTGTTGTACGGAAATAGGTTGAGCAGCACGTAAGCATGGGTACCGCGCGCCACGATCAGCGCCTTCTCATCGTCCAGCCCCGGAGCGATGCAGAACGGGCAGTCATCCGGGTGCGGCTGCTGCCCATCCTGGATATAGACCATCCGATGCGGCGTCCAGAGCCGTTGGAAGGCATCCGGAACCGCCGCGAACTCTGCAGCGGTTTCGCTCGCACCCGCGTCGCCAGTGTCCGAGCCGCGCAGCCGATCGTCCGGAATTTCCGTCATGCTACGCCTGTACTTCGGCCGCGATCGGGGCAACTGGGCTCGTGGTGACCTGGGCGCGGTTCTCGATCGATTCCACAATGAGGCGCACGGCCTCGGCGACCGGCACGCCATTTTGCTGCGTACCGTCACGAAAACGAAAACTCAGCGCTCCATTGGCCTGGTCGTCTTCGCCCACAATGAGCTGGTAGGGCACCTTGGCTTTGGTGTGGGTGCGAATCTTCTTCTGCATGCGGTCGTCGGAATGGTCGACCTCAGCGCGCACGCCAGCCTTCTTCAGGGTGGCGATCACGTCGTCGAGGTACGGGCCGTACTGCTCGGAGACGGGGATACCGACGACCTGCACCGGCGCCAGCCAGACCGGAAACGCCCCGGCATAGTGCTCGGTGAGCACGGCGAAGAAGCGCTCGATCGAGCCGAATAGGGCGCGGTGGATCATGACCGGGCGCTGGCGGCTGCCGTCGTTCGCCGTGTATTCGAGGTCGAACCGTTCGGGCAGGTTGAAGTCGAGCTGAATGGTCGACATCTGCCAGGTGCGGCCGATGGCATCGCGGGCCTGCACCGAGATCTTGGGGCCGTAGAACGCCGCCCCGCCCGGGTCGGCGACGAGATCGAGACCGGATGCCTCCGCGACCTCACGGAGCGTCTCGGTGGCTTCGTCCCAGGCGTCGTCGCTGCCGACGAACTTTTTCGGGTCTTTCGTGGACAGTTCGAGGTAGTAGTCCTCGAGGCCATAGTCGGCGAGCAGCTGCAGCACGAAGTTGAGCGTACTGGTGAGCTCCTCTTTCATGCCTTCTTTGGTCGTGTAGATGTGGGCGTCGTCCTGAGTCATGCCGCGCACCCGGGTGAGCCCGTTGAGCACGCCGGACTTCTCGTAGCGGTAGACCGACCCGAATTCGAACAGGCGCATCGGCAGCTCGCGGTAGCTGCGGCCGCTGGACTTGAAGATGAGGTTGTGGAAGGGGCAGTTCATTGGCTTGAGGTAGTAGTCGACGCCCTGGCGGGTGACATGGCCGGTCTCGTCACGTTCCTCGTCGAGGTGCATCGGCGGGAACATGCCTTCGCGGTACCAGTCGAGGTGGCCCGAGGTCTCGAACAGTGTCGACTTGGTGATGTGCGGCGAGTAGACGAAGTCATAGCCGGCTTCAACGTGGCGCTTGCGGGAGTAGCTTTCCATCTCCTGACGGATGATGCCGCCCTTAGGGTGGAAAACGGCCAGGCCCGAGCCGATCTCCTCAGGAAAGCTGAACAGGTCGAGTTCGGCGCCGAGCTTGCGATGATCGCGCTTGGCGGCCTCTTCCTGGCGGGTTTGGTAGGCGCGCAGTTCGTCCTTGGTGGGCCAGGCGGTGCCGTAGACGCGCTGCAGCTGCGGGTTCTTCTCGGAGCCACGCCAATAGGCGGCGGCCAGCCGGGTGAGCGAGTAGCCGTTGCCGATCATGCGCGTATTGGGCAGGTGCGGACCGCGGCAGAGGTCTTTCCAGACTGTCTCCCCCGTCTTCGGGTCAACGTTGTCGTAGATGGTGAGTTCGGCGCCGCCGACCTCGACGGACTCGTTGTCTTCGGTGGTGGAGCCGCCCTTCAGCCCGATGAGTTCGAGCTTGTACGGTTCGGCAGCCAGTTCGGCTCGGGCTTCGTCATCGGTCACGACTCGGCGCACAAAGCGCTGCCCCTGACGAATAATGCGATCCATCGCTTTTTCCAGTGACTTCACGTCGTCCGGGGTGAACGGAACCTCGACGTCGAAGTCGTAATAGAACCCGTCGGTGATGGGCGGGCCGATGCCAAGCTTGGCGGTCGGGTTGACCGTCTGCACTGCCTGGGCGAGCACGTGAGCGGCGGAGTGGCGCAAAATGCTGAGGCCGTCGGGAGAATTTATGCCCACCGGTTCGACAACATCCGTTGGCAACACGCTGGCCGCCAGGTCTTTCAACTCACCATTGACGCGCATGGCGACAATGGATCGATCGGTGAAAAGCGCAAAGCCGTCAGCCACGTGTATAACTCCCTGTTGTTTGCCTACCCGTCAACTTTAGCGGCGTGCGCGGGTGCGCTCGTCGGTTGCGAGATCGCGACGCCGCGAAAACGCACGCCCGCACTTCTAGCCCCGCCGATATCGGAGTATCTTGTCCGTAATTTAGGGGGCCGATCACTACCGACCGCAAAGAAGCGATAAATGATACCTGCACCGCACCCATCCCATTCCAGCCATGCGGACGCGAGGCGCTCGTGGCGCTTTCCCGCTCTGGTATTACCGGCCGCCGTGATGCTCGGCGCCCTCATCGCCGCGCCGGCAGCATCGGCGGTAACGGATGCCCCGGCCCTTTCCACGGGGCGGGCCACGGTCAGTATCGTGGCCGGCACTTTCGATATTTATTTCGCCGGGCAGGCCGCGTCCGTTTATGGCGAGATCACGCCCACCGCCCCTGCCACAGGCGTCCCGACGGGGACTGTTCGGGTCGTCTCCCTCGAGCCGGGCAACCCCACCGAAACGCCGACGCTCCTGCCGAGCGACACGGCCGGTGTGTTCTACTCCGACGCTCATCCCAGCGTGGCCGGGACGCGCCAGTTTCGAGTGGACTACCTCGGGGATAAGAACTTTGCCCCGGCCTCGAAAACCTTCAACTACTTCGTGCCGACCGGTCCCGATACGAAAACGACGCTGACCGCGACGCCGTCCGGCACCATAACGGCCGGGCAGCGCATCACCTTCACGGCGAACGTCACGGACAGTCAGGGGCGCGCCCTAAACGGTGACCGATCAGGCGAAGAGATCACTTTCTACGACAACGGCCAGCCACTCGTTGGCAACCAGGTGTTCGGCGAATGGCATTCCACCCTGACTACGACGAGTCTGTCCGTGGGGGTGCACCGCATCACCGCCGAAAGTTTCGCCGTGTTCTACGAGTCGTCGACGTCGCCAGCGGTGACGGTCACGGTTCTGGCCAAGACCGCCAGGGCCAGCAAGGTCGCTGGAACGCTGACCGTGTCGCCGAGAGGTGAGGTCATTGTCGGCACCGCCGTCACGGCTGTGGCGAAATTCGCTCCGCGTTCCGGCACCGCCGTGGTGACCGGTTTCGTGCAGTTCTACGACGTGACAACGAAGGTCGGCACCCCGGTGGCGCTCAAGAACGGTTTAGCCACGTTCAGGTACGCGTCGCTCAAGGTCGGCGCTCACGTGCTGGTAGCCCGCTACCTGGGCACGCCGAAGTTCGCTCAGGCGTTGACCGTGCCGAAAATCGTACGGGTAGTTCGGTAGCAGGGGCTGTGACGTCGGAGTCCGGTCCTGTCCGGGCTCCGACCTCACACCGATTCCGTCGAGCGTTCACTCACGAAATCGGCGCCGAGGACCTCGCTGCTCCCGTGCCGGTCGTCGTGCGCCGAGCCTTCGGGCAGAAAAAAACCCCGGATGACCGGGGTTCTCGTTGAGGTGTAAATGTTCTGTGGGCGATACTGGGATCGAACCAGTCTCAGCGCTACTGGGATTTACCCCCGGGAACACGCGGAAATGCTCCCATTTAGACCGTATTCTCGGGGATTTCGCGTGCAATACGTTAGTGTCACTGTTAGATACAAGTAGACATGAAGTCACTTGCGATATTGCACGATATTGCACGAAATGGGGAGAATCCGGCATGGTCAAGAAAACAGTTACCCCTGCGCGAAAGACGCGGGAATCGTTCGGTGCATTCCGTATTCTTCCCTCCGGTCGCATCCAGGCGAGTTACACCGGACCGGACGGCAAGCGGTACAACGCTCCACAGACCTTCGACAACAAGACCGACGCGCGCGGCTGGCTCTCGATTCAACAGGCCAAGCTTCACACCGGGCAGTGGAGCCCGATGGACACCAGCCGAGCGGATGCCGCCAAGGGGGGCCGAGCCGAAACCCTCGAGACTTACGCCACGGAATGGCTCGGCACCCGCATGAACAGCCACGGCGAACACCTGCGGCCGAGAACCCGCGTCGAGTACGCCCGCCTCCTGCGCACCGCACTAGCGCCACTCTCCGGCGAGCGCTTGAACTCGATCACTTCCGAGATGATCCGCTCATGGAACGCCGATCAGCTCGAGGGCGGCACCAGAACGCAAGCCGCCCGAGCGTATGGGTTTCTCAAAGCGGTGCTGAATACCGCTGTCGAAGACGGGCGTATCACCGCTAACCCCTGCATCGTTCGCGGCGCCCAAAATGCGAAGACAGGCCGCAAGGTCGAGCCGCCGACGCCGGCCGAGCTGCAGAAGATCCTCGACGCCATCACGCCGCGCTACCGCGCAGCCGTCATCATTGCCGCATGGGGTGGATGCCGCTTCGGCGAACTCACCGAGCTTCGGCGCAAGGATCTCATTCTGACCAAGGAGGGCCGCACCGTCGCGAGCATTACCGTGAAAGTCTCGCGGGCCGTGACCAAGACGACGGGTGAGGGCTTCATAGTCGGCAAAACGAAGAGTGAGGCTGGCGTGCGATCGATCACGCTCCCGCCGCATGTTGTCGGAATCGTGGTCGACCACCTGAACGCAGATGTTCGACCCGGCCCCGAGTCGCTGCTCTACCCGGCGACGGACGGCACGACCCACCTAGCTCAAAGCACATTCGCAAAGCACTGGTATCCGGCACGCAAAGCCGCGGGACGGAGCGACATGCCATGGCACGCTCTACGCCACTACGGAGCCACCAGGGCGGCACTCGCGGGCGCAACTCTCAAAGAGCTACAGGAGCGGCTAGGGCACTCGACAGTGGCCGCTGCAATGCGCTACCAACACACGGCAGGCCGTGACGCTGAACTAGCCCGACGCATGAGCGAGCTAGCAGAGATTTAGCCACCAGGGAGTGGTTAGAAAGTGCCCCCGAGCTGATCCAACAACTCGAGGGCAAGATCCGCAACACCAAGCAAGGAGAAACGAATCATGAACACTGTAGCCAATGTTGGAACCAACATGAACGACGCTTCACGCATCGAGCTCGAGAGACTATGGACCGCAGCGCAAAACACACCGTGCAAGTACGCCGAATGCACGGGTGAGGGCCATGAACATATACTGCCCGAATCCGACTGGTCGCACGAGGCCGTGAATGACAGCTTCGACGGGCGCACTGTGCTCGGCTCCATCTCTGATCGTCTGGGCACGTTCACTGGAGATATCAGTTTTGAGGGAACCGGTGAGATGACGGCCGCGGAGTTCAGGGCCGCCGCCGACACCTACGAGGCATTCCCCGCATGGCTGCGTAGCATGGCTGACCGGATGGACGCGCTCACCGCGTAACCATAATTCGAAGACGCTCCGGCCGCATTCGTGCGGTTCGGGGCGTTTTGCGTACCGCGACACGCCCAAGCGCAGAAACTTTTTCAAAAAAATGTTGTGCACGAGATCAGCTCAGAATTGTCGACACATGACGTCAATTCCTTACCGATGACGACGGCTTGCGATGGTTTCGCGACATTCCATAGAGGCTCATAGACATCCACAGACGTTTCCCGACATTCGGCTACGCATGACGACAAATGGAGAACTCCCGGCAACGTTTCGGGCGTTCATTGAGGTATAGCAAGTCGCTACCGCCCCTCCTGACCCGCCCTGTCGTTCTATTCGATCAGATGTCCCATGCAAACTATAGGTATCCCCGAGGGGTGTCGAACGCAAGGAATGTTTCGTGAGATTCAGACCGAATGTGAAACGCCCCCGACCGAGCGCCAACTCGAACCGGGGGCTGACCGAAACCCTTCGAGAGGAACGATCTTGTCCAACCCTAAAGCACGCCCCAGCAATACCCAAGAGACCCCACAATGGGTCACCATTCGGGATGCAGCCGAGCACTACCAGTGCAGCACGAAAACCATTCGCCGCTGGATCACTCAGGGCCTTATCGACGCCCAGCGAGTCGGACCCCGACTCATTCGCGTGAGCACGGCAAGTCTCGACACCCTCGGCCGCTCGCTCGCGTACACCGCGTAGGTGGCAGAGAGAAACCGGCCCCTGGCAATGGGACCGGCTCAAATTCTCGCGGGCAGCTCGAATGCTTTCAGCGTACAGCCCACCGCCCCGACCACGGCAGAACCCGCGGCACTGATCGGCGCCACCGTCGAGACCCGTCTCGCCGCCGAGCTCGCGCGACTTGTGGCCGACGAGATCACCCTCGACGCATTCACGCCCGCCCTACAGGGTTACGTGCTGCACGGTCACCGGCTCGCCCTCGCCTCGCTGCTCCCCGAGCTGACCCGCGCCGAGCAAGAGCGGGACCAAGCGAATTCTTCGGCTGATCGGTATTATGTCGCCGCATTCAATCCGCGTAAGCCGATACATATCGGCCCTTCATATCGTGAGCTCGAGAAAACCCGCCACGAGATCTACTCAGGCGGCGCCAAGTGAGCGCGGAAACATGGCAGACAGCCGCCCCGGGTACCGGAGTTACCGAGGTTACCGATTCCCGGGACAAAACGGGGGTGACCGGCGAACACCTTCTAAACGAGATCCAGACGTTTCTCGAACGGTTCATTGCCTACCCCTCCCCCGAGTCATCTGTAGCTCACACTCTCTGGATTGCTCACGCGCACCTCGTGGACGCCTTCGAGAACACCCCGCGTCTCGCTTTCCTCTCTCCGGAACCAGGGAGTGGTAAGAGCCGCTGCATGGAGCTCACAGAAGCTCTCACACCCCGCCCTGTCCTGTCGGTCAACTCCACTGTTGCTTACGTCTTCCGAAAGATCAGCGACGAGGCAGGACTCCCCACTCTGCTCATGGATGAAATCGACGCTGTATTCAGTGGAGGTAAGAGTGACGGAAACGAAGACCTACGGGGCCTGCTGAACTCTGGATATCGGAAGGGCGCCACTGCCGGCCGCGCTGCGATTCGCGGTAAGGAGATCATTACCGAGGAATGGCCGTCTTACTGCGCCGTGGCTCTCGCTGGACTCAACCAGTTACCGGACACTCTCATGACTCGCTCGATCGTCGTGCACATGAAGCGCCGAGCCCGCGGGCAGATCGTGGAACCGTACCGCCGCCGAGTAAATCAGCCGGAAGCCGTTGACCTAACTAGCTCCCTTGCGGTTTGGACCGAACAGATACGCACTCAGGTTGCGGATGCTTGGCCGGAACTCCCCGAGGGGATCGAAGACAGGGACGCGGATATCTGGGAGCCGATCCTAGCCATCGCGGATGCCGCAGGCGGTCACTGGCCGATCACTGCTCGTGATGCCGCTGTGCTCATGGTCGCGGAGTCTCAGAAGAAGCCCGCCACGCTCGGTATCAAACTGCTCGCCGATATCCGTCTCGTGATGGGTGACGCTGACCGGATCAGCACCGTGGAATTGCTCGCGGGCCTCCACGGCATGGAAACGGCACCGTGGGCAAACATTAAGGGCGAACCGATCGACTCGCGGTTCCTCGCCAAGGTGCTCGGCAAATACGACATCACCACCAACAACACATTCAAGATCAACGGTGTCTCAGTGAAGGGGTACCAGACACACCACTTGTTCGACGCATTCGAGCGCTACCTGCCCGCCCCTGTTGTTACCGAACTCGGTAACTCCGGTAACCCCGGTAACGACGAGGCCGAACGTGTTGCAAATGCAACACCCGCCGAGTTGGTACCTGAGGTACCACCTGCCCCCGTCACCTGTACAGTTCTGGATACCTGCCGAGTCTGCGCCGCTCCCCTGCTCGCCCCGGCCTCGAAACTCGCGGGTATCTGTGGGAAACGGAACACCGAGCACGACGCCGAGCGGATCGCATCGTGAGCCGCGCCACGGACGCTTACACCCGGCTACAGGTCGCTATGACCTCAAGCGATCCGGCGTGCCAACAAGACACCCGGTTCACCGACGACGACCAGGCAATAGGCGAACTCGCGCCGATCTGCCGAGCGTGCCCGCTGTACGACGGGTGTGCCACCTATGCCGAGCTCGACCGGCCACTAGGTGGAGTTTGGGCAGGCAAGCGCTACCGCATCAACAACAAATCAACGCACGATAAATCACTCACCAAGGAGAAATGACATGGCCAACCCCGGCTCAATCGGCTCAGCAATGCCCGCAAGCGAAGACACACAGGTGAGGCGCGTGGCAGACCTCGAGCGGTTCGTGCGCGAGCTCGGCCCGAGTATCGCTCAGTCGTTCGCCCCTGTCATCAAGAAGGCGAATGACACCCTCGACCTGGCAAACGCGACCATCGCCACTGTCAGCGAGCTCTCCGCCCGCGTAGACGCGACCCTCGTCAATATCGACACGACAGTGCAGACCTCAATCTCGGCCAACTCGATGACGACCGCGGCGATTCAGTCACTCGTCGCAGCCCCGCCCGCTGTCGCGTCAACTGGCGCAGTTTCCGGCACCACCGGAACATTCCCCACCGGAGTGTCCTCAACGGGTGTCTATACCAAGCTCCTAACCTATGGCGGCGGCTACAAGGCCCAGTATGTCCACGTAGACGGCACGATGGGCTATGTGCCCTCGTCTCGCCAGTTCAAACAGGACATCACGCCGGCAACGCTCGACCCGGCACTACTCACCGCGCTACAGCTCGTCACATTCCGCTATATCGACGCCGTGGACAACCTGGGAGATCAGGCAGAAACGGAGCTCGGCCTCATTGCCGAAGACGTGCACGCGCTCGGCCTCCACTGGCTCGTCGACTACGACGCCGAGGGCAAGCCGACCGGCCTCAAGTACGAACGCCTCGCGCTGCTCATGATCCCCTGGGCACAGTCCATCGAGGCCCGCTTGCAAGCCCTCGAGGTGCCCTCTTGAGCATCACCACAAGCTCGCGGGGCTGGCCCGCAGACCACGGCCCCCTCGTAACCCTCATAGCGCTCGGACTGCACGACGACCCAACCCAGCGGCCCAACTGGCTCCACTACCCCCGCACCGAGACCAGAGAGCGTGTCGAGAGCTACCACGCCTCGACCAAGTACCTCAACCGGCACTCACTGCGGGCGCTGGCATCCCTCACCCTCGAAGGCTGGCTCGTGTACATCGACCCCGAAATCGAGCACGCCTCACTGCGTATCAAGGTCATGGCCGAGCACGCCACAACGTTTCATCCCACCGAGCAAGACCAAGAAATCAAGGAGTAACAGCATGGACATCATCAACCTCGAGGGCCTCGGCGAAGACCCCGAAACCATTCGCAAGAATCGCCGCGTCACCTCCATCGCCAAGACCTACACCGAGAAGGTCGTCAAGGAACGCGAGCAGATCGAGCAGGCACTCAAGGCCGGGCTCACGCTTAGCGCCCACACGCTCATGAGCGCCGGCTATGCCGACACCGCAAAAGCAGCATTCGCCGAACTTAACCAGAAGGACAACTAACATGGCCGCCGTAAAGAACACCACCCCCGCCACCGCCGACGAACTACACGCCGCCCTCGCTGCAATTGAAGCGCAAGAGCGGATCGAGCAGGAGCGCCAAGCCTCGGTCATTCAGCAGGCACGGGCCGCACGGGCACAGAAGTCCTACGACGCCGCAC
Source organism: Cryobacterium lyxosi (assembly GCF_004403345.1). Classification (NCBI taxonomy): domain Bacteria; kingdom Bacillati; phylum Actinomycetota; class Actinomycetes; order Micrococcales; family Microbacteriaceae; genus Cryobacterium; species Cryobacterium lyxosi. Next base: position 124,181 of record NZ_SOGT01000011.1, on the reverse strand, counting down.
GGGCAATGGAGGAAGAACTACAAGCGACTGGAACCGTACGCTATGAGGCAGCCGTCGCAGCAGCAGTCACCGGCGATCTCAACGGTGCCTATTCTGAATTCGTCGGCTACCTCGGCACGATCTCGGCACGTCGCCTCGCACGGTCAGATGCACAATCCGCAGCGCACCTCCTCGGCCGCGAGCCACACACCAACGCCGACCTCGCCTATCGTCCCCAGCCCTTTAGCGATTTCATCGACTCGAACCAGCACAAGGCAGTCGAGGCCAGCGCAAACATCACGGTCACCGCGTACATCGAGCCCGACATTGACGACATCGAAGCGGCCATCGCTTACCTCGAACAGGTGAAGTAATGGCGCACGACATCACCGACCCCGGCCCTGATGGGACATACCCATACCTGCCCCGCAATGCCGACGGCACGATCAACACCAGGCTCGTACCCATCGGCATTGAACGCTCGAAGCAGCGGGACGTGCAGGGGCGGAAGATGGAACTGCGCATGATGCCGCGACTAAGCGACGGGCGACCCATCACCGCAATCGCGCCGCTACCAGCAGGGCAAACCGAGAACGATCTACTGCCCCGCAAGTAGGCCCGCAACACGGGGCCGGTTCACACGACGAGCCGGCCCCACCCGCGGTGCCAACAGAGCGGCAGGCATGGCTCTATATCCCTTGCCCCAGCAACCACGGCCCCCGGGCGGCACAGTGCCTATCTCCCCCCGGTTTTTTTTCCACAGAGATAAGAGATCGGCATGGGGCCTATAACCCCAAGCGCCCAAACAGATGAACGGGCGACATAGGGCCTGACAGTCTGTATGAATTCCAAACCTTTCTCACGCGCGCGAGGCAATGGGGCCTATACCCCGGGGGTACCCCTCTTGCGCCACTGGGCGACTAGGCACATATCTCTCACACCAGGCGAAACAAAGAGCCCCTTTGACGCCTCAATCCCAATTAGGACCCCGAAATGAATGAAACGAAACCCCCCGAAACTGGCTCGAAACTGGCTGTCCCGCGTGGCCTCAATAGTTCGGGCAGAAAGCTTTGGGACGTTGCCACAACCGAGTTTGACTGGGCCCACCACGAGCTGGCAATGCTCGAGGAAGGATGCCGAACCCGTGACCGTATCGTGCAGCTCGACGCGGCCGTTGCCACGGAAGGCCTCATGATCGAAAGTAGCCAGGGCAGCCGGCTACACCCCGCAATCGCCGAGGCTCGACAGCAACGTCTGACCCTTGCCCGGCTGCTCGTGTCACTCGGCATCCCCGCGCTCGAGGGCGACGACCTCCCCGCCAGTCGCGGCGTTCGCGGCGTTTACGGCAAGGGTCGCCGCTGATGGTCGTGCGGCGAAAGTCCCGCCAGTCGGTCAGTCGGCCCGGGCACCTGGCAGCGTTTATTCCTGGCGCGGGCGTTTCCGCGAAAGCTTGGGGTGACGAGCTCATGAAATGGGCAGACGACTGCAACGTTGAGGCGTTCGGCTCGTTGGATGCGGCCACGAGCTACCACCGCAACAACTGGCCGGCATCGCTGGCCGTCGCACCGTCCATGATTGATGCCTGCATCGAAGCACTGGAAGCACTCGACCGGGAGGCACCCTATGGTCGTTCGTAAGCGTCGCAACGTTATGTCTGACCATCCGGTGAAGATGACACGTTTTGACCTCTCAGAATGGCCTGAGCCGCCTGTTGAGGCGTTCGCAGCGTGGCGGGTGGAGTACTTGACGTACTGGCGCCACGAGAGACATCCGAGCGGAATCTACGGACTGCTGGGGACCATTCAGGCGGCGCGGTTACTTGTCACCACTGGCGAAGTGCGCGACCCGGAAGTGTTGGCACGCAAGAAGGCCGACCGAGCCTGGCACTGACCCTCGTGCACGGCGTGAACCTCATCGCACGTAAGGACGTGCAGGATGGATGAACGCGAGCCCCCTTCCAAGTTATGATCTGCCAGCGCCGCAACTGCCCCTCGATATCCTGACCGGATGCCGGGGGGTTTTTGCGTGCCCGACTGCCCCGCTCGTGCGTATAAGCTCAACCCCTAGTGCCCTCGTCGCCTCCCCCAGGCCGACGGGGGCACTATTTGTGTTCGGGGAGCAATCCCTCGACATTCCCGCGCTCGTGCGTGAGCGGGCATCGTCGCGCCAGCCACAGGGTACGCGTGTATAACGCACCCTCGCGGACGTACTGGGTGAAACCCCGATGCGGTTGGAGCGGGACACTCGGCAGGCGCTCGTGGCTGAACTGCACGAGCAAGGGATGAGCACTCGGGCCATCGCACCGATAGTGGGCGTGAGCCAGTCGTCAATTCGAGACGACCTCAAGGTGAGTAGTAACTACTCACCTGCCCCCGAGCCGTCTGCCGATCCTGAACCTGCCGACTACTGGTCGCCCGATGAATCATTCGTCGGCGCTCACCCGGTCACCGGGTACTCAGATTGGAGCACCTGCCGATGACCCACCTACCGCGTAGGGCATCCGCTTGTCGGCAGATCACGCCCGCGACACGCCCGAGTTGAGCCCGCCGCACCGTTCGGGGGGTCTGCTCGCGTGAAACGATATTGCACGTATATTGCACGGTCTGTTTTGGGCACAAAAAAACCCCGTTTGACCGGGGCTTTTACTGTGGGCGATACTGGGATCGAACCAGTGACCTCTTCCGTGTCAGGGAAGCGCGCTACCGCTGCGCCAATCGCCCAAGATTCTGGGAACTACCTATTCTTCAGGACGTGCACAAAGAATGGAGGTGGATACGGGATTCGAACCCGTGTTAACGGCTTTGCAGGCCGCTGCCTCGCCTCTCGGCCAATCCACCATGTGGGTTCACACCATATGGGTTCATACCAAACGAATTGGAACCGGTCTTTCGACCGATTCCAGTTCATTCGAGCGGATGACGAGATTCGAACTCGCGACCCTCACCTTGGCAAGGTGATGCGCTACCACTGCGCCACATCCGCAACTGTCCGCATTTCTGCGTACTTGGAGACTCTAGCCGAATAGCAAGACGGAAACCAAACCGAGCTGTTTACGGCGTGTTGCGTCGGTCGGCGCGACGGCCTGCCGAGACCTATCTGGTGGCCGCGCACGGCACGCGCGCCACTCCCGGTGCGGTCTCGATGTGCGGCGGCGCGCCAGACTGGGCTAGTATCAAAAGTCGCACGACAAGCCTTGGCTGTCGTGCGAAAAGCACTTGGGCGATTGGCGCAGCTGGTAGCGCGCTTCCTTCACACGGAAGAGGTCGTGGGTTCAAGTCCCGCATCGCCCACCAAGAAAACCCCCGTTCACCGGGGGTTTTTTCTTGTTCACCGCCTCGCGCGGTCGGGGCAACCTAGTCTGAGGGACATGGACGTACTCCTCGACATCTGGCAACGCATAACGACACCACATGCCATGCTGGAACCGCTCATTGCCTGGCTAACCGTGGCAGCAGCTGCTGTGATCGTGGTCTTTCCTCCGATGTGGCGCCTGGCGCGACACGTCATCACGATCGTGCACGAGGGCGGGCACGGTATCGTCGCCGTGCTGAGCGGGCGGCGATTGGGCGGCATCCGCTTGCATTCGGACACTTCCGGGCTCACCGTGAGTCGAGGACGCCCGACCGGCCCCGGCATGATCTTCACCCTGCTGGCCGGCTACCCGGCCGCAGCGCTGCTCGGCCTCGGCGCGGCCTGGTTACTCAGTTTGGGCTACGACGTGGGCCTCCTATGGGCACTTCTCGTGCTGCTGGCATTGCTGCTCATACAGATCCGCAACTGGTTCGGGCTCTGGTCGGTTGCCGTCACCGGCGCCGTCGTGTTCAGTGTCTCCTGGTTTGGGTCGCCCCAGGTGCAGGGTGTGTTCGCGCTGTTGGTCACCCTGGTTCTCCTTTTCGGCTCGCTGCGCACGTCTTTCGAACTGCAGCAATCCCGGTCGCGTCGGGGCGGCTCCTCGTCGGACGCCGACCAATTGACGAGACTCACCCACCTTCCGGGTATTTTCTGGGTGGCCGTTTTCATCGTCGCGCAAGTGGTCTGCGTTGCCCTGAGCGCCCGGCTGCTCGGCTTTGTTCGAATCTAGGACTCGCTTTCAGTCAATCGTGGGAGGCTGAATGCATGACAAAAATAGCGATCATCGGTGGACACGGAAAAGTTGCCCTCCACCTGGCCCGTTTGCTCACGACTGCGGGACACGACGTCTCCTCGCTCATCCGCAACCCCGAACACGTCGACGACGTCACGGCGACCGGTGCAACGCCGCTCGTAGCGGATGTCGAGCACCTGTCGGTGGATGAGATGACCAAAGCGCTCGCTGGGCATGATGCGGTGGTCTGGTCCGCCGGCGCCGGCGGAGGAAGCGCAGAGCGCACGTACGCGGTGGACCGGGACGCGGCCATCCGCTCGATGGATGCCGCCGCTCAAGCCGGCATCAACCGTTACGTGATGGTGTCGTATCTGGGATCACGTGCCGATCACGGAGCCTCACCCGACAACGGCATGTTTGCCTACTATGAGGCCAAGGCTGCCGCCGATGACTATCTGCGCGCCACCTCGTTGAACTGGACCATTCTCGGACCGAGCACGTTGACCCTGGCCGCCGCGACGGGCTCCATCAATGTGGGCTCGAAAGCGACTGGTGACACCTCACGCGAGAACGTGGCGCTCGTTGCGGCGGCCGTGCTGGCCGACGACAATACCGTGGGCGCGTTCATTGAATTCGCCGACGGCGACGTGCCGATCGGCGAGGCCATAGCCGCTATCCACTAACAGGGCCAGAAGCTCACAGGCCCAGAAGCTCACAGGCCCAGAAGCTAACAGGCTCAGAAGCCGAAGTCGCCGCCACCAAAATCGCCACCGAAATCTCCGCCGGAGTCGCCGCCCGCATCGCTCGCGGAGTCCGCGTTGGTTTCGGTGTTGGCGTCTGCGCCGGCATCCGTACCGCCGCCATCCATCGGCATAAAGGCGCTGACCAGTGCCGAACCAATGACGAATCCGGCAACGGTGCCAAGCAGTGAGCTGCCCATCATGCCGCCGAAGCCCATTCCGTTCTGTCCGTTCTGGCTTCCAAACGAGCGCGTCAGCGTTCCAGGCTGACGCAATTCAGCCCGGGTCGCGGCTTGGGCGAGCGTGGCCGGTGCGGCGTCCGCCGGGCGTTCGCTCGGTTCGACGTTCTCGGTGAGTTGGCGAAAGAGAATGTTGCGCTGCTCGTCAGTCAATTTTGAGAACGCTTCGCTGTGCACCTGTTCGATGGTTTCGGGTGGTGCCGTGCGCAGCAGGTACTGGTAGCGCTCGACCGCGATCTCATCCTCGCTGCGCGTGGGGGCGCCGGTCGAACGGTTTGACCTGTTGTCCGTGGGTGATTGCTCCTTGCGGCCCAGCAGAAAGTCAAGAAATCCCATGGTGTATTGCTCCTCTTGTGGATTTGTCTGTGACGATCATTTTTCCAGATTTTTCTGAGTGCTGGCGTCGTCACTTTCCCCGGCCGAACCAGGTCGTAACGCCGGGTGAATAAAGCACAGAATCGGGCGCGCGATCGGTGAGGCCGGCAAAACCAGCCGCGGCCAAGAGCGTGTCATCGAGACTGACCAGCTCGGCCCCGAACAAGGGCCACGGCTCGTGATGGTTGCGTAAATACACGGTCCGCCCACGGATATTGGTGAACAACGCCCATCGTGCGGTGAGAAAATCTGCCAGCGGATCATCAACGACAGCACCGGCACCTGGTCGCGCCACGATCTCTGAGCGCTTGGCATGGTTTCCGTGTCGCGTCGAGTTATACCGGTACTGGCCGGAATCAATCGTGAGTCGGGTGCGCGACCAGATGTAGGGCAACGAGAACAGTGCGCGGGCAGCCAGCACGGCCGCGAGGCGACCGGCCTCCAGTGATACAAACACGACACCGCGACGGCCCTCGGAGTCGACTGCATAGAGTCGAACATTCACTTCGACGAAGGTGCCGAAGTACGGAATCGGCGGGCTCCCGAGAATGGTGGCGCGATCGAGCACAAATGGAATCAGGCCGACCCAGCTCGACCCGTCGTGTTCGTCGGGGACGAGGCCTTTCGGCAACAACGGCGCGACCAGAGCAGCATCCACTCGCCAGTGCAGAAACACCACATGCGACCAGCGCTGGCTCGCCGCGGCCCTTCCGGCCAGGGGCGGTGCTATCGCGGAAATGGGATGTGCCTCAGCGTTCGCCATACGAATCCTTTCTCGATCTGCCTCACGGTACTCGCTGGGCACCCCCTGCGCATGTTGATCACCCGGGAATGCATGCAGGGAGGCGGTTCCGCTCAGCAATCGCGGAGGCGGCCTGTGTAAACATAAAGAAGACAAAATCGTCGCGCTGCACCACACGAACCACAGATGAGGAGACGAATGCCGGGTTCGACCGTTCTCGACCTCTTTCTCGTTCTCATCCTGTTTGTAGCCCTCGTCAATGGTTACCGCAGCGGACTGTTGCAAAGCCTCACCGGCATCGTCGGAGCCGTGCTCGGCGGGATAGCCGCCTTCTTCATCGTGCCCATCGTGGGTGCCTGGGTGCCGGCGGCCGAATGGCGCACTCCGGCCACGATCGCCGTGGCGATTCTGCTCGTCCTCATCGGCCATTCGATCGGTGTGTCGGTGGGTGGCATGTCCGGTAGCCAGAAACGGCGTTCCCCGCTCGGCACCCTCAACCGCGTGTTGGGATCAGCGTTTGCCGCTGTCGCCTCGGCCCTCGTCGCGTCGATGGTCGCATTCAGCATCGGCGCCCTGGGGATCCCGTTCCTGTCCCCCGCCATCGCCTCCTCCACCGTCGTCTCAGGAATTGACTCTCTCACCCCCGACCCGGTCAAGGCGTTCATGGCCGAGCTGCGCTCATTGGCCGTGCAGCAGGGTCTGCCGCGCATCGTCGACGCATTCGCGGGACCGGCACCGGATGCCGCCGAAGCCGACACGAGCAGCCCGGCACTGGCCGTGGCGGCGCAGTCGGTCGTACGCATCACCGGAACGGCCTACGCCTGCGGGCAGAGCCAGTCCGGCAGCGGCTTCGTCGTCTCTGACGGCCGCGTCGTCACAAACGCGCACGTCGTCGCTGGCGTGGGCCAGCCCGTCGTGCAAACGCCGGCCGGCGAAACGATGGCCGGCGAAATCGTGTACTTCGACCCGGTCGATGACCTCGCCATCATTTCGGTGCCCGGCCTTGATGCTGCACCCCTGACCGTCGGCGCAAATCTCCCGGCGGGCAGCGGCGCGGCCGCCGACGGGTATCCCTTCGGAGGGCCGTATGTCTCCGATCCGGCACAGGTCATCTCGATCGGCACCATCAGCGTCGCCGACATTTATGGGCAGGACCCGACGCCCCGCCAGGTGTATACCGTGGCTTCGGACGTGCAGCAGGGCGAATCGGGCGGACCTCTCCTGAGCGAATCCGGCCTGGTGGTCGGCGTTATTTTTGCCAAGGCGTCCAACACCGAGAACGTCGGCTATGCCCTCGCGCTGGAAGAAGTGCAGCCGGTTATCAGCCAGGCACCCGGTCTGAGCTCCCCGGTATCATCGGGAACCTGCGTTCGCGGCTGAACCACCGGTATCCGCTCGCTCGCAGAAACACAGCCCGCACCAGCTCTGCCTCGCACGAACTCTGCCCCGCACCAATGTGCTTCGCACGAACAGTGCGCGGACCAACGAAGCGCGCAACGCACGAAGGGCGGCACGGAAGCGGGTCAACCCGTATTCCGTGCCGCCCCATGCCAGGCAGACCGTTCACACTGACGAAGTCAGAAGCTAGACACGCTCGAGGGCGTAACCCTCTTCGCCGTGCACGCTCGTGTCGATTCCGGCCAGTTCGTCTTCGTTCTTGATGCGGAAGCCGATGGTCTTCTCGATCGCGAGGCCGAGCAGGTACGCGACGATGAAGGAGTAGACGAGAACCGAAAAGCCTGCAATGGCCTGCACCGCGAGCTGACCGAGGTCGCCGCCGGTGAAGAGTCCGGTGTTGATGGCGAAAAAACCGAGGTACAGGGTGCCGATGATGCCACCGACGAGGTGGATGCCGACGACGTCGAGCGAGTCATCGAAGCCGAGCTTGAACTTGAGTTCAACGGCGAGGGCGCAAACGGCACCGGAGAGCCCGCCGAGCAGGAGCGCCCAACCCGGTTCCAGGTTGGCGCACGCCGGGGTGATGGCGACGAGGCCGGCAACAGCGCCCGATGCGGCTCCCACCGAGGTGGCTTTGCCGTCCTTGAATTTCTCCACGAGCATCCAGGCGAGGATGGCCGCTGCCGTGGCGCCCAGGGTGTTGATCACGATGATGCCGACATTGGCGAGGCCATTGAGCCATTCAGCACCGGCGTTGAAACCGAACCAGCCGAACCAGAGAATCGAGGCGCCGATGAGCACGAGCGGTACGTTGTGCGGTTTGGTGATGCCCTTCTGAAACCCGACGCGCTTGCCGAGGACCAGGGCAAGCGCGAGAGCTGCGGCACCGGCATTGATGTGCACCGCGGTACCACCGGCATAATCGATGACGCTCGGCAGGCCCAACGTTTCACCGAGCTTCATGATCCAGCCGCCGCCCCAGACCCAGGCTGCGACCGGAAAGTAGACGAGGGTCGCCCAGATACCCGCGAAGATCATCCAGGATCCGAACTTCGCCCGGTCGGCAACGGCCCCGCTGATGAGCGCGACGGTGATGATGGCGAATGTGGCACCGTACGTGGCACCGAGCAGGTCGATGCTACCCGTCTCTCCCATGGCGAGATTGCCCAGGCCGAAGTCGGAGAACGGATTGCCGGCGAATTCGGTGGGACCGTTCACGGCGCTCATGTTGTAGCCGTACAGAATCCACAGGACGCTGATGAGGCCCAGTGCACCAAAGCTCATCATCATCATGCTGATGACGCTTTTAGCCTTGACCAGCCCGCCATAGAAGAAGGCGACACCCGGTGTCATGAACAACACGAGCGCGGTGGCGGTCAGCCCCCAGGCAATGCTTCCGGTTTCCATAGAATTGTCGTCACGCGTCTCAAATATGCAGGGCGTAGCACGAGGCGATCCACCTCGGATACGAGTCCAGTATCTGAGGTGACTGTTACAACAAACGTTCCGACGTGTTTCGTTGCGGTTACGGGCGCTGGGGAATTGTTAACGCCAGATTTCAGGGTCAGTCAGTGTGCGGCGGCAACTCTCCCGTAGTGAGGGCGACCATGCGAGACTGCGACCGCTGGTATTTCTTGCGATACCCGCCCGCCATCATCTCGTCGTCGAAGACCTCATTGAGCGGACGCCCACTGGCGACGATCGGAATCTCAGCGTCATAGACGCGGTCAATGAACGCGACCAGACGCAGGGCGTCCGACTGATCGGTCAGGAGAAAGACGCCCCGCAGAGCAATAACCTCGACGCCACGGATGACCTTGATGTATTTGGATGGATGCACGGTGCCCAGGTGACGAATCAGGGAACCGAAGTCATCCTCGGTGACCTTCGAACCACGCTCCAGCAGGGTGTTGACGAGGTGTTCACGTGCCTCAGGCTCAACCGCCACGGCCTGACCAGTGACGTTGCGGCGACGGTAGTCGAGACCGTCGATGCGCAGGGTCTCGAAGTTGGCGCTCATCGCCGAGATCTCGCGGAGAAAGTCCTGCGCGGCAAATCGGCCCTCGCCGAGCGAGTTGGGCGGGGTGTTCGACGTGGCGGCGACGCGGGTGCCGGTGGCGACGAGTTCGCCGAGCAGCCGGGTCATCACCATGGTGTCACCCGGATCGTCGAGCTCGAACTCGTCGATGCAGATGAGTTTCGCGCTACGCAGCTCCTTGATGGTCTCCTGATAGCCGAGGGCGCCCACGAGGGCGGTGTACTCGATGAAGGTGCCAAAGTATTTCGGGCCGGTCGCGGCATGCCAGAGCGCTGCGAGCAGGTGCGTCTTGCCGACACCGAACCCACCATCGAGGTAGATGCCCGGCAGGTCGTCCTTCGCCTGTCGGCGGCGGGAAAAGAATCCGGCCGGCCGGGGGTTCACGAATTCCTGCAGCTTTTCAACGGCCGCGACCTGGGACGGGTAATCGTGATCCGGCCGGTAGTTCTCGAACGAGGCGTGTTCAAACTGGGGAGGCGGCACCAGTTCGGCCACTATTTCCCGGCCCGTGATGCTCGGAGTTCGGTCGGCCAGTTGCGGAACCGTGTGGTGCGCCTTCTCGTGGGCCTCTGGAGCCATGCTGAAACGCCCGTTCTCGTTCATCGTGCTGCGAATGCGCGGTGTGTGCAAATGCGCTGTGTGCCGGCACCGCGTAGATTTATGGGGTGGACCAGATAAGCCTAATCCGCGGTCAACCCAAATCCGTATGCATCCGCTGCCCACTGGAGGTTACATGTCTGCCCCGTTCGATCCAACCGAGAAGTTTGCCACCTATGCCCACCCTTCCAAGCTGGTTTCCACCGACTGGCTGGCCGAACACCGCGATGACGCCGGACTGGTCGTGGTCGAATCCGACGAAGACGTCTTGCTGTACGAAGTGGGACACATCCCCGGCTCAGTGAAAATCGATTGGCATACAGACCTCAACGACAAGGTCAACCGCGACTACATCGAGGGCGCCGCATTCGCCGCCCTCATGAGCAGCAAGGGCATCACCCGCGACAGCACTGTGGTCATCTACGGCGACAAGAGCAACTGGTGGGCCGCCTACGCCCTCTGGGTGTTCACCCTGTTCGGCCACGACGACGTTCGCCTGCTCGACGGTGGACGCACGAAATGGCTCGCCGAGGCGCGCGAGATGACAACGGATGCGACCTCCGTCACCCCCACGGAATACCCGGTGGTCTCGCGCAACGACGCCCCGATTCGTGCCTTCAAGAACGACGTGCTCGCCCATTTTGGTAACCCGCTCATTGATGTGCGCTCCGACGAGGAGTACAGCGGCGTACGCACGACGATGCCCGCCTACCCTGAGGAGGGAGCCCTGCGCGGCGGCCACATTCCTACGGCAGCGTCTGTTCCGTGGGCCCTCGCCGCGGACGCCGACTCCACTTTTCGCACCCGCACCGAGCTGGACGACATCTACCGCGGGAAAGCAGGCCTGTCCGACGGCGACGACGTGATCGCCTATTGCCGCATCGGTGAGCGGTCGAGTCACACCTGGTTTGTGCTGACCTACCTGCTCGGCTTCGAGAATGTGCGCAACTACGACGGTTCCTGGACCGAGTGGGGCAACGCCGTCGCCGTGCCGATCGCGGTCGGTACGGCGCCGGGTACCGCACCGGCACCGCGCCCATGAGCGCAGACCTGCTGGCGGAGATTCGGGAGGACTTTCTGGCACTCGAGCAGAAGGACCGTCTGCTCTTGCTGCTCGAGTTCGCCAATGACCTGCCGGAACTTCCGAAAAATTTTCAGGACCACCCCGACCTGCTCGAGCGCGTCGTCGAATGCCAATCGCCGGTTTTTATTTTCGTCGACCTGGATGCCGACGGTGCCTTCCACCTGCACGCCACTGCTCCGCGCGAGTCCCCGACCACGCGGGGGTTTGCGTCAATCCTCGCCCAGGGGCTCGACGGCCTGAGCGCCCAGCAGGTGCTCGCCGTTCCCGATGACTATCCCCAATCCATCGGCTTGAGCGAAGCCGTCTCCCCGCTGCGCCTGCGAGGCATGAGCGCCATGCTTGGCCGGGCCAAACGTCAGCTGCGAGAGCGACTCGCTGCGTGAGGCGTTGGCAACTGCGCCAGCCAGGCTGCGATCTCTTCGTTCCACCGATCGGGGTCGTAGTTCCATAGCTTCGTGTGTCTGGCTTCGGTAAAAGCAACGAAGGTCACCATGTCGGGCCGTCGGTCGGCGAGTCGACGCGACCCGGTCGGGGGCACGAAACCATCGTCATCGCTGTGCAACAGGAGAACGGGACGGTGCACGTCGCCGGCGCGTTCCACAAAGTCGAGCCTGGCAAAATCAATGGGAGCGTCTTGTCCGGTCAGGCGCCGGGCCCAGCGCGCTCCCAGCACAACGACGGCGCAGCGCGCGATCAGCCTCGGCAACTTACGATCAGTGGCCTGCGCGTCAACAACGTCTCGCCAGTCGATGACCGGCGATTCCAGCACGACACCGACGATCAGGTCAGCGCGTCGACCGCGGGTCAGCGTCTGCAACACCACGGCACCGCCCATCGACCAACCCATCAGCACGATGCTCGTCGCCCCGTGCGCGGCGGCGTAGTCGATGGCGGCGTCCACGTCGGGCCATTCGGTGTCGCCGAGGCCGTAACGGCGATCAGTGCTGGCGGGAGCATCGCCGTCGTTTCGGTAGGAGACGAGCAACGAGGTGTAGCCGGCCGCGTGAAACACCGGCACGGCCCGTAAAGCCTCCTCGCGGCGCACGGCCCGGCCGTGCACCTGGATCACCCACCCTGTCGAGCGGATGCCGGCATCCGCTGGAACGAGCCAGGCGGGCGCCGGCCCCACGGGAGTGCGAATGATGACCTCAGCCCAGGCGAAACCAAGGTCGGCGGGGCTGGTGTACAGCCAACCGCTGAACCGCCCTCGGCGGGCAGCGGCGAGGTCGCCGTAGTCCACCGTGAGGATGCGCCGGGTGACGGTCGCGGCCGAGCGCGCGGTAATCTCACCGATGCGCGCATGCCCGGTGCCCGAGCTGAAGAAGAAGCTGTAGTCACCCGCAAGGACGGAATCGCGATGGCGTTGCAGTGTGATCGTGCCGCTTGGCAGGTCGACTGCAACAACCCGGGTGTCATCGGTACGGGGTACGGGTGGTGTGACAATGGTCTTCGCCATGACCCCCGCAAGTACACCGACGGCACCGACGATGGCCACGGCAGAGCCGGCGATGACGATGCCGGCGCCGCCGAGAATCGCGCGCAGAACGTGATCATGACGCCTGTTTGGGGGCTGTGGGTCGTGCACGTGCACCTCCTACTGATCGGCGTGCCTCACGGACAACACCCAGAAAAAACTCTAGTCTGCAGACGTGCCCGAAACAGATCAATCGCTCCCCGCGGAGTTTGCTGCGGCGTTGACAGCGATTCGTCGTGCCACGAGCCGAGCCGAACTGGTCGTCACCGAAATTGCCGCTCCCGCACAACTCGCCCCGTATTCGACCGCCTTGGCTGCCAATATCAGGCCGGTGCGGCACGGCAGCGACTCCGAACTGGGAACCGGCCGATTCATCCTTCTGTACGATCCGGAGGAACCAGAAAGCTGGAATGGCGCCTTCCGCGTGGTCTGTTTCGCGCACGCTCCGCTCGAGGTCGAGATCGGGCTCGACCCGTTCTTGGCCGAGGTCACCTGGACGTGGCTCGTCGATGCCCTCGACTCGCGCAAGGCCAAGTACACCGCGGCCTCCGGAACGGCGACTAAAATAATTTCATCAGGCTTTGGCGCACTCGCCAAACAGGGAGATGGTGCGCAGATTGAGCTGCGTGCGTCGTGGACGCCCCTGAATCACAATCTCACCGCCCACGTCGAGGGGTGGGGCGAGCTGCTATGCATGCTCGCCGGACTCCCTCCCGCTGGGGAAGGAGTCAGCATGTTATCAGCACGCCGAGCAGCCCGTGGCTGAATCGCACCACCATGTCATTGACACTCGCGAGGCCTACCTTGCCGCGACGGCCGCTCTGGCCGCCGGGAACGGGCCGGTTGGGGTCGACGCGGAACGGGCATCCGGTTTCACCTACTCGCAACGCGCGTACCTGATTCAAATTTACCGTCGCGGCGCTGGCACGTTTCTGTTCGACCCGCCGCCGATCGGCAACTTCAGCGAGTTGAACGATGCGCTCGCCGACGCCGAGTGGGTTTTGCATGCCGCGAGCCAGGATCTCGCCTGCCTGCGCGAGGTCGGACTCGACCCGGCCCACATCTTCGATACCGAGCTCGCCGCCCGGCTGCTCGGCATCCCGCGGGTCGGGCTCGGCACCGTGGTGGAAGAGCTGCTCGGAATCCACCTCGCCAAGGAGCATTCTGCCGCGAACTGGTCGACCCGGCCACTGCCCGAATCGTGGCTGGTGTACGCCGCTCTCGACGTCGAGCTACTGCCGGACCTCCGCGACCGCATGGTCGACCTGCTCGTCGAGTCCGATAAGACCGACATTGCCGACCAGGAGTTCGCCGCGACCCTGGCCAAAGAGGCCAAGGCTGCGCGCATTGATCCCTGGCGGCGACTGGCGGGCATCCACTCCCTGCACGGGCAGCGCAATCTGGCCGTTGCCCGCGAATTGTGGCTTGCCCGTGATGAATTCGCCCGTGACGTCGATGTCTCCCCCGGGCGCCTCGTTCCCGACGCTTCCTTGCTCGCCGCCGCACGCGTGCTGCCGGCAACGAGACAGGCCCTGGCCGATCTGCGCGAGTTCAGTGGTCGTGCCAGTCGCACGGAACTCGAACGCTGGTGGGCCGCCATTGAGCGCGGTCGCACGGCGACCGACCTGCCAGCGCTCAAGGCGATCAGCGACACCCTGCCGCCACCGCGGGCCTGGGCCGACCGCAATCCGGAGGCCGATGTGCGCTATCGGGCGGCGCGCGCTGCGCTGCAGACTGTCACGGATGAACTCGAGATTCCCCTCGAGAATCTGCTCACTCCGGACTACCTGCGTCGGGTGTCGTGGTCGCCGCCAGAACCGGCTGACACGGCATCCGTCGGGCAGGCCCTCAGTGTTTTAGGAGCCCGGCGCTGGCAAATTGACGTGACCGCACAATTAATAGCGGATGCTTTTGTAGAGATTCCACAAACAGCCGATCCCATCTCGGATCTGAAGTCGTAGAAACCTGCAAACGATTCGAGAGGCCCATTTGAGTCACCCTAGGATCGGTTCAGAGCTAACAGGCCGCTTCGGATCTGTTTGACGTACGGGAGGCATTGTGGCCGAAAGAGCAGAAGTCGTTTTTGTGGATGGAGTTCGAACCCCGTTCGGACGCGCCGGCGACAAGGGTATGTACTGGAACACCCGAGCGGACGACCTCGTCGTCAAGGCGATTATCGGGCTGATGGAACGAAACCCCGGTGTACCGCCCGACCGCATCGATGATGTCGCTATCGCAGCCACGACCCAGACCGGCGACCAAGGTTTGACCCTCGGGCGTACCGCCTCTCTACTGGCCGGTCTTCCGAAATCGGTCCCTGGTTTCGCGATTGACCGCATGTGCGCCGGGGCGATGACCGCCGTCACCATGATGGGGTCCTCCATCGGTTTCGGCGCTTATGACCTCGCCATCGCCGGCGGTGTCGAGCACATGGGCCGCCACCCGATGGGGTTCGGGGCAGACCCGAACCCGCGATTCCTTTCCGAGCGGCTGGTCAGCGAAGACGCGCTGAACATGGGCGCAACTGCCGAACGCATTCACGACCGGTTCCCCGAGTACACCAAGGAACGCTCCGATCGGTTCGCGCTGCGCAGCCAGCAGAAGGTCGCCGCCGCCTACGAGGCCGGAAACATTCAGCCCGACCTGATTCCCGTTGCCACGCGCAGCGAATCCGGCTGGGGCCTCGCAACCCGCGACGAAGCACCGCGCCCGGACACCACACTCGAGGGCCTCGCAACCCTCCGCACGCCGTTCCGGTCGCATGGCCGCGTCACGGCGGGCAACGCGTCCGGGCTGAACGACGGCGCATCCGCTTGCCTGATGGCGAGCGGCGCCACGGCCAGGGAACTCGGGCTCGGCGTGAAGATGACCATGATGAGCTTCGCCTTCGCCGGCGTGGAACCGGAGGTCATGGGCCTGGGGCCGGTGCCCTCCACCGAGAAAGCACTGCGCAAGGCCGGCCTGTCGATCACCGACATCGGTTTGTTCGAACTCAACGAAGCCTTTGCCGTACAGGTCATCTCCTTTCTCGACCACTTCGGCATCGACGACGAAGATCCCCGCGTGAACGAATACGGCGGGGCGATCGCGCTGGGGCATCCGCTCGCCTCCTCCGGCGTTCGACTGATGAACCAGCTCGCGCACCAGTTCAAATCGCACCCCGAGGTGCGCTATGGCCTGACCGCAATGTGCGTCGGCCTCGGCCAGGGCGGCTCCGTGATTTGGGAAAACCCGCACTTCAACAAGAAGGCAGCCAAACGATGACGACCACTGATTACAATTCCCTCGACTTCAGTTCGCTCGTCGCGATCTCCGGTGACGAGGTCGTCACGCACTCCTTTGTGCGCGATGTGCCGCTGGCCGCTGGCCGTACGCTCGCGCTGGTCACCCTTGACAATGGGCGCGACCACACCCGGCCGAATACGCTCGGCCCGGTCACCCTGCTGGAGTTCGCCGCCACCATGGACGAACTCACCGCTCGCGCTGGGCGCGGCGAGATTCACGGTGTCGCCGTCACGGGCAAGCCGTTCATTCTCGCCGCCGGCGCCGACCTCAGCAAGGTCGCCGAAATTCCCTCGCTCGCGGCCGGCAAGCTACTCAGCCAGCTTGGCCACCACGCCCTCGGCAAGCTCGACACGCTCGGCGTACCGTCGTTCGTGTTCATCAACGGGCTCGCGCTCGGCGGCGGCCTCGAAATCGGGCTGAATGCCGCCTACCGCACCGTGGACGCGTCCGTACCCGCAATCGCACTTCCCGAGGTTTTTCTCGGTCTGATCCCCGGCTGGGGCGGCTCGTATCTGCTGCCCAACCTGATCGGCATCGAAAATGCCTTGAAGGTCGTCATCGAGAACCCCCTCAAGAACAACCGCACCCTCAGTGGAGCGGATGCCCTCGCGCTCGGTATCGCGGACGTCATGTTCACGTCGGCGCGGTTCCTCGAAGACTCCATCAATTGGGCCGACGGCGTCATCGCGGGCAGCGAGAAGGTGTCGCGGCCCAATGCGCCCGGCAAGATCGAGCGCCTCGTCAAGTGGGACGTGGCCGTCGGCATCGCCCGCAAGATGCTCGTCAACCGCA
Source organism: Cryobacterium lyxosi (assembly GCF_004403345.1). Lineage (NCBI taxonomy): Bacteria > Bacillati > Actinomycetota > Actinomycetes > Micrococcales > Microbacteriaceae > Cryobacterium > Cryobacterium lyxosi. Next base: position 107,354 of record NZ_SOGT01000011.1, on the reverse strand, counting down.
TCGGCGAGGTCGCCCAGTCACCGTATGTGGCGCTCGACCTGCTGCAGGCGGCCAAGAGCGGCAGTCGCGCCGAAGGTTTTCAGCGCGAGGATGACGCACTGGCCGGCCTCATCGCCGGCGATCAGCTGCAGGCGAGCATCTACGCCTTCAATCTCGTTCAGAAGCGCGCCAAGCGGCCGGCCGGAGCGCCGGACAAGAAACTGGCCCGACCGATCACCAAGGTCGGCGTGATCGGCGCTGGCCTTATGGCGAGCCAGTTCGCGCTGCTGTTCGTGCGGCGCCTCAAGGTGCCCGTCGTCATCACCGACTTGGACCAGGCCCGCGTCGATAAGGGTGTGGCGTACATCCACGACGAAATCGCCGCGCTCCAGGCCAAGAACCGCATCTCCCCCGACGAGGCAAATCGCCTGCGCGCACTCGTCACCGGCACGACCGACACATCGTCGTTCTCCGACGCCGACTGGGTGATCGAGGCTGTCTTCGAAGAACTGGGTGTCAAGCAGTCGGTGTTCGCCGAGATCGAAAAGGTCATCTCGCCCGACGCGATTCTGGCCACCAATACCTCGTCGCTCTCGGTCGAACAGATCGGCGCGAAGCTCGCGCACCCGGAGCGCCTGGTCGGGTTCCACTTCTTCAATCCGGTTGCCGTGATGCCACTCATCGAGGTGGTGAACACGCCGCAGACCAACGAAGTGACGCTCGCCACCGCGATGGTCATCGCCGGCAAGCTGCGAAAAAACGCCGTGATCACCAGGGACACCCCCGGTTTCGTGGTCAACCGAGTGCTCGCCAAGCTGCTCGGCGAAGCCATGCACGCCGTGGATACCGGCACACCGTTCGAGGTCGTGGAAGCCGCCGTAGCGCCGTTCGGACTGCCGATGACCCCGTTCGAGTTGCTCGAGCTCGTCGGTCTCACCGTGGGCGCTCACGTGCTCGACACGCACCACGCGGCGTTCCCCGAACGCTTCTTCGAGAGTGACAACCTGCACAGGCTCGCCGAGCACGGCAAGATTCTCGAGCGCGACGGCAAGGGACGTCGCACAGGCTTCGACAAGGGCGCACTGAAGATCGTCGCCGGCGGCGCCACACCGATGACGGCCGAGAAGATTCTGCAGCGGGTTGAAGACGGCCTGGTCGACGAGATCAAGCGAATGCTGGACACAGACGTCGTGCACGCGGCCGAGGACATCGACCTGTGCATGATCCTCGGAGCCGGCTGGCCGTTCCAGATGGGCGGCATCACCCCGTACCTCGATCGCGTCGGCGCGAGTGAACGAGTGTTCGGCGGTACGTTCCATACGCCGCCGATCCGCGGTATCGCTGCATCCGTGCCCGCGGTCACCCGCAGCTAACCGAGCCTCCGGGCGGCCTGGTAACCGGGCCCACCTTGTGAACGCGGGCCCAGTTTATAAACTGGGCCCGCGGACGGGGCCCGGGCCCCGTCCGTATTCAAGACAGGACCGGAGGGGACAGTGCGGGACAGCGGAGGGGGCTAGTCGCGGCGGGTTACCTGGATCGCACCGGTGTCGGTGTAATCGGCAGGCAGCGGCCGCGCGTTGGGAATCTTGCTGCCGAGCACCATCGCGACCACGTCGCGGGCAATCACCTGCGGGGTCAACCCGACCCGCTCGAGAATCTGGGCACGGGTACCATGATCGAGGAACTGATCGGGCAAACCGAGTTCGGTCACCGCCGTGTCGACGCCCGCCTCCCGGAGGTCCTGACGGATCCGCGTGCCGATCCCACCCACGCGAATACCGTCTTCGATCGTGACGACGATACGGTGCGCGGCCGCGAGGCCGATGATGCTCCGCGGCACGGGGACGACCCAGCGTGGGTCGACGACGGTTGCACCGATGCCCTGGGCGGCGAGGCGGTCAGCTATGTCGAGCCCCATCGCCGCCATGGGGCCGACTGTCACAATGAGGACGTCGAGCTGGGTGGATTCCTGGAGCACGTCAACACCGTCGTGGAGGCGGCGAATGGCATCGAACTCGACCCCGACGGTGCCCTTGGGATAGCGCAGGACCGTCGGTCCGTCGTCGACGACAACGGCCTCAGCCAGTTCTTCGCGCAGCCGAACAGAATCGCGCGGCGCCGCCAGGCGAATATTAGGAACGACTTGCAAAATAGCGAGGTCCCACATGCCGTGGTGGCTGGGGCCGTCCGGCCCGGTGACCCCGGCGCGGTCGAGAACGAAGGTGACCCCGGCTTTGTGCAGGGCAACGTCCATCAGTACCTGGTCGAAGGCGCGGTTGATGAACGTTGCATAGAGCGCGACGACGGGGTGCAGACCACCGTAGGCCAGGCCGGCCGCGCTGGTCACCGCGTGTTGTTCGGCGATTCCCACGTCGTGCACGCGGGAAGGGAAACGCTCGGCCATCTTGTGCAGGCCGATCGGACGCAGCATGGCGGCGGTGATGCCCACGATGCGCTCGTTGCCGATCGCTAACTGCAATAGTTCGTCGGCGAAGACCGAGGTCCAGGATTCTGCACCGGATTCTTCGACGGATTCGCCGGTTTCCGGATCGATCTGCCCGACCGCGTGGAACTGGTCGGCGATGTCCTTGACGGCCGGGTCGTAGCCCTTACCTTTTTGCGTGATGGCGTGCACGATGACCGGTGCGCCGTAACCCTTGGCCTGGGTGAGGGCCTCTTCCATCGCGTGTACGTCGTGCCCGTCGATGGGACCGATGTATTTGATGTCGAGGTTGGAGTACAGGGCTTCATTGTTGGTGACCCGGGCGAGGAAACCGTGCATGCCACCGCGCACGCCGCGCCAGACTGCGCGTCCGGGAGCGCCCAAGCGATCGAACACGTCTTTGCTGGTGAGGTAGGCATCCCGGTAGCTGGCCCGCGTGCGGATGGTGTTGAGGAAACGCGCCATGCCGCCGATGGTCGGTGCATAGGATCGCCCGTTGTCGTTGACCACGATGATGAGCTTGCGGGTATTGTCGTCGCTGATGTTATTGAGCGCTTCCCAGGTCATTCCCCCGGTCAGTGCCCCGTCGCCGACGACGGCGACGACGTGTCGATCAGTCTGGCCAGTGATTTCAAAGGCGCGAGAGATGCCGTCGGCCCAAGACAGCGAGCTCGACGCGTGTGAACTCTCGACGATGTCGTGCTCGGACTCGGACCGCTGTGGGTAGCCGGCAAGCCCCTCAAGCCGGCGCAGCTTGCTGAAGTCCTGGCGCCCGGTGAGCAGCTTGTGCACGTAGGACTGGTGACCGGTGTCGAAGACGATGGGGTCGATCGGCGAATGAAAGACCCGGTGGATGGCAATGGTCAGCTCAACGACGCCGAGGTTGGGACCCAGATGCCCACCGGTCTTGGAAACCTCCCGCACGAGAAAGGAACGGATCTCGCTGGCCAGCTGGGGCAGCTGCTCTTTCGAGAGACCATCGAGGTCCCGGGGACCATGAATTGTCTCCAGAAGGATCATCCGTCACACCTTTCACGTCGTTTGTACACGAATCTGTTGAATTGGTCGAACCGGCACTGACACAAACCGGCGCCCAGACCCGAATGAATCGAGTCTACGCGCCGGTGTCGTGTTGGTAGAGCGAGGCGCTTCCAGCCCGCTTACTGGCTTAGACGAGCGAGCGCAGCACGTACTGCAGGATGCCGCCGTTACGGTAATACTCGGCCTCGCCCGGCGTATCGATGCGCACGATGGCGTCGAACTCGACCGGAGCCTTGCCTGCTGCCGAGAATTCACTCGGAGCGCAGGTCACGTGCACGGTCTTCGGGGTCGTGCCGTTGTTCAGCTCGATGATACCCGAAACCGAAACGATCTCGGTACCATCGAGGCCGAGCGAATCGGCGCTCTGACCCGCCGGGAACTGCAGCGGCACAACACCCATACCGATGAGGTTCGAGCGGTGAATGCGCTCGAAGCTCTCCACGATGACGGCCTTGACGCCGAGAAGGCTCGTGCCCTTGGCTGCCCAGTCGCGGCTGGAACCCGAGCCGTACTCCTTGCCACCGAAGATGACGAGCGGAGTTTTGGCGGCCTGGTAGTTCTGGCTGGCATCGTAGATGTCGGCCTTCGGTCCTCCGGCGACGGTGAAGTCGCGCGTGAAGCCACCCTCGACGTTGTCGAGGAGCTGGTTGCGCAGGCGAATGTTCGCGAACGTTCCACGAATCATGACCTCGTGGTTACCCCGGCGCGAGCCGTAGGAGTTGTAGTCGCCACGTTCGATGCCGTGCTCGGCCAGGTAGCGGCCGGCCGGGCCGTCTGCCTTGATGGAACCGGCCGGGCTGATGTGGTCGGTAGTGACGGAGTCGCCGAGCTTGGCGAGTACGCGAGCACCGGAGATGTCGACGACCGGGCTGGTTTCCAGGGTCATTCCATCGAAGTACGGAGGCTTCCGCACGTAGGTGGACTCAGCGTCCCAGGCGAAGGTGTCGCCGACGGGAGTTTCGAGCGACTGCCAGCGCTCGTCGCCGTCAAAGACCCCGGCATACTGGGTCTCGAACATGTTCGAGTCGATCGACTCATCGATGGTCTTCTGCACCTCGTCGGCATCAGGCCAGATGTCCTTGAGGAACACGTTGTTGCCCTCTTGGTCAGTGCCGAGCGAGTCGGTGTCGAAGTTGAAGTTCATCGTTCCAGCCAGGGCGTAGGCAATGACGAGCGGCGGGCTGGCCAGGTAGTTCATCTTCACGTCGGGGTTGATGCGTCCCTCGAAGTTGCGGTTACCCGAGAGCACCGCGGTAACGGCGAGGTCGTTCTCCTGCACTGCGGTGGAGATTTCATCTTCGAGCGGGCCGGAGTTACCGATGCAGGTGGTGCAGCCATAGCCAACAAGATAGAAGCCGAGATCTTCGAGGTAACCGTTCAAGCCGGCCTTCGCGTAGTACTCGGTGACGACCTTGGAGCCGGGAGCGAGCGTGGTCTTGACCCACGGCTTGCTCTTGAGGCCCTTGAGGCTCGCGTTGCGGGCCAGCAGGCCGGCCGCGAGCATAACGCTCGGGTTCGACGTGTTGGTACAGGAAGTGATGGCCGCGATCGCAACGGAACCGTTGTCGATCGTGAACTCACGGCCATCGGCCAGGGTGACGTCGGTCGGCTGCGGGTGCGACTGCGTCGGGTGGCTGGTGTGGCGGGCCAGGCCGCTCTCGAACGCGTGGTTGTGCGCGGTCTCTTCGTCTTGCGGAGTGAGGCCGATCGGGTCTGAGGCCGGAAAAGTGCCCTCTATTGCCGCGTCCACGAGGGATACGGGCGCATTGGCGTAGTTGTCCAGGTCGCGCTCGAACTGGGTCTTGGCCTCGGAGAGGACGATGCGGTCCTGCGGACGCTTCGGTCCGGCGATCGAGGGAACGACCGTGGAGAGGTCGAGCTCGAGGTACTCGCTGAAGACCGGCTCCTGGTCGGGGTTGTGCCAGAGTCCTTGCAGCTTGGAGTAGGCCTCGACCAGCGCGACCTGCTCCTCGCTGCGGCCGGTGAGGCGCAGGTAGCCGAGCGTGACGTCGTCGATCGGGAACATGGCGGCCGTCGAGCCGAACTCGGGGCTCATGTTGCCGATGGTGGCGCGGTTGGCGAGCGGGACAGAGGCCACGCCCGATCCGTAGAACTCGACGAACTTGCCGACGACGCCGTGCCCCCGCAGCATCTGGGTGATGGTAAGCACGACATCCGTTGCGGTGACGCCGGCCGGGATGATTCCGGAGAGCTTGAAGCCGACAACCTTCGGAATGAGCATGGAGACCGACTGGCCGAGCATGGCTGCTTCGGCTTCGATTCCGCCGACGCCCCAGCCGAGCACGCCGAGGCCGTTGACCATGGTCGTGTGCGAGTCGGTGCCGACACACGTGTCGGGATAGGCCTGCAGAACGCCGTTGACCTCTCGCGTCATGGTGACGCGCGCGAGATATTCGATGTTGACCTGGTGCACGATGCCGGTTCCCGGCGGAACGACCTTGAAGTCGTCAAACGCGGTCTGGCCCCAGCGGAGGAACTGGTAGCGCTCACCGTTACGTTCGTACTCGATTTCCACGTTGCGTTCGAACGAGTCGGTCGTGCCGAACAGGTCGGCCACGACGGAGTGGTCAATGACCATTTCGGTCGGGGCGAGCGGGTTGATCTTTTTGGCGTCGCCGCCGAGTTCGACGAGGGCTTCGCGCATGGTAGCGAGGTCGACGATGCAGGGAACACCGGTGAAGTCCTGCATCACGACGCGAGCCGGCGTGTACTGGATCTCGGTGTCGGGCTCAGCGGTTGGTACCCACGCGCCGAGAGCGCGAATGTGCTCGGCGGTGATGTTGGCGCCATCCTCGGTGCGGAGGAGGTTCTCGAGCAGTACCTTCAGGCTGTATGGCAGCTTCTCGTAGCCGTCGACCGCGTCCAGACGAAAGACTTCATATTCCGTCGATCCGACGCGCAGGGTGTCTTTGGCTCCGAAGCTGTTTACCGCGGTATTTGTTGATTCCGACACAATGCCCTCTCCGTTGTGGGAGCCGACGGGAGACCGGCGGCAATCCTCAATTCTTCTGGCAGGCACAGCCTCGTGCCAGCAAGGCAAGCCTAACCAGCGGATGCCGGGAGCTGCCTTTTTCCATCGAGTTGCCCGGCGACTCCTCGCCGAACAACTATCTTGACGTCGAGATAACTCTAGCAGGGAGAGCGGGTGTCCGAGTCGTCATTCACACCGCATCAGCGGCATCCGCTTTGCGATAGACCGAGCGCACCATGAGCCACGAAACGATCAGGAGCGGCGCATACAGCGGGATGCCCATGAGGAGTTTCATCGTGGCGAGCAATTCGACGTTGTCAGCCAGGTAGAGCGGCAGCTGCACGGCCAGACGAGCCAGAAAGAGACCGGTCCAACACAGGGTGAGGATGGTCAGCACCCGGCGCTTCGACGCGTCGAGGCGCCAAGCGACACCGTCGCCCATGAGAAAATCGACGGCCACGCCGATGAGCGGCCAGCGCACGAGTACGGAGACCAGCAGGGCAGCACCGTAACCGGCGTTGGTCCACAGGCCGACCAGAAAGAAGTCGGACGGTTTGCCTGAGAACAGTGCCAGCGCGACGCTGATCGCCGTTCCGACCAGGCCACCGAGTGCGGGCGTCGTGGTCTGCCTGGTGATCGCCCGCAGGGCGACGAAGATCACGCCGATCACGAGCGGCGCCACGAGCGAGGGCAGCAGAGTTCCGATCGGGTCGCTCGTCACATCAGTGGAGGGATCGATAGTGAGCGAGTAGGTGATCAGGAAGACCAGGCCCGGCAGGACAGCTTCAATCAGGCCGCGAATGCCGCCCATGGCCACCAGCAGCGCCTGGCCACTGATCGGCTTTCCCTCGGTTGCCGCGCCAAACCCGGCGCGCCGCGCTGCGCCGGCCATCGACTCAGCAAATAGTCCGGAGGTTATCGGAGTCAATGCGTCTTTCGGCTCGCCGCGCTGTTCACCAGACGGCTCGGGCTGACCGGGCTGCTCGGGCCGCTCTTTGGGGGTGTCGCTCATCGCTTGTTTAGACTGCGGTGGTTTCGGACGCGCCGGCGGGGGTGGCCGGCATGCGCAGCGGAATCAGATCGCGCGGCGGCATCGGTGTGGACCCGCGCACGACGACGATGCTGCGGAACAGGTCTTCGATCTGCGCGGCGGCATCGGGGTCGATTGCGCCCTCGCCCGCGATGACGCCGCGCAGGAACCAGCGCGGACCGTCGACACCGATGAAGCGCGCGAGGCGGGTGACACCGCCGGCTTGCTGTCCGGCCGCGACGGGGATCTCGGCGACGAGTTCGGGGCCGAAGGGGCCTTCTCGCGGAGTCGTGGTTCCACCCTGCTTGCCGATCTGGTCGGCGATCTGCTCTCGAATTTCATGCCATAGGCCGCTCGAGCGCGGCGCGGCGAACGGCTGTACCTGCAAAGTCGACCCGGCGAAGTCAAGGCCGATGGCTACCACTCGCTTACTGCCCTCTTCGATTTCGAGGCGCAGGTGCAGACCCTCCCGTGGAAGGATTTTGATCCCACCGAGGTCCACGTACGGACGCACCGGGTTGGCCTCTGATTCGTCGAGCGGGCCCTCGGTTTCGCGGTCTTCGGGTGCCGACTTCGGCATCGATTCGGGGATCTCCCCAGAGTTCGTGAGGTCACTCACCGGTTGTCTCCTGACTGCGGGACCGTAGGGCCCGATACTGGCGCGCTGTTGGAAGTGCTGGTTGCCGCGCGGGGCAAAACTCCGGTCGAGCCAAAACCGCTCTCGCCACGCTGACTGCCGGGCAGTTTGTCGACGGCAATGAATGTGGCACGAACGACAGGCATCACGATGATTTGGGCGATGCGATCGCCGATCGCGATCGTGAACGACTCATTCGGATCGGTGTTCAGCAACGCCACCTTGATTTCACCGCGGTAGCCGGCATCCACTGTTCCGGGCGAGTTCACGATCGTGATGCCATGTTTGACCGCAAGGCCGCTGCGAGGAACGACGAAAGCCGCAAAGCCATCAGGAAGGGCGATCGACACGCCGGTACCGACAAGTGCACGGGTTCCCGGGCCGAGCACGACAGCCTCGGCAGCATGCAGGTCAGCCCCGGCATCACCGGGGTGTGCGTAGATTGGGAGGTTGGATGCCTGGATCAGTACTTCGACGCTTTCTGCCACGTGTCGAGGGTAGTGCAGATATCTGATCGAATAGAGCCATGCCTGAATACCGCGAAAAACTGTGGCCCAACGTATGGGCCTTCCTTGTCACCGCCCTGGTGATACCGGCGAGCATTCTCGTGCTCGTGCCGATTTCCCTGTTTGCGGGTATCGTCACGGCCGCCGTCTTGTACGGCGGATGCGTGCTGCTGCTCGTGCTGGCCGCGCCGGTCGTACGCGTTCAGAACGGCGTACTGACCGCTGGCCCCGCCACGATCTCCACCGGGCTGCTCGGCGAAGCAACGGCATATGAGAAGACCGAAGCGACCCAGGAGCGCGGAACCCGATTGGACGCCCGAGCCTGGCTGCTCATTCGCGGCTGGATCGACCCGGTTGTGCGCGTGCCCATCGTCGATGCGACCGACCCAGCACCGTACTGGATCATCTCCAGCCGCCACCCAACACAATTGGCCGCCGCGATCAATGAATCGCGAACGGCCAACGTGGAATAAAGCGAAGGTTTAAGAGTCGCACTCCAAGCAGACGGTGCCGAGCTTCGTCTCGTGGCCCATCTGCGAGCGGTGCTTCACAAGGAAACAATTCACGCAGGTGAACTCGTCGGCCTGCGCGGGCAGAACGACGACATCGAGGTCCAGGTCGGACAGGTCAGCGCCCGGAAGGTCAAACCCCCCAGGGTTGTCGGAGTCGTCGACATCAACGCTGCCGGACATCTTGTCTGGCACACGTTCCTTAAGAGCCTCGATCGACTCAGAGTCGTCTTCAGTCTTTCGGGGTGCGTCGTAATCGGTTGCCATGCCCATCCATTTCAGTTACGCCGAAAAACGAAATCGGCGGCCACAGTTTCCAACAATCCAGACGGAATAGCAAACCGTCCGCCAACCTTTTTATTCGGACACGAAGAAACAACTTGCGGCACGCCCGGCGTATTCCCGCGAAAAGGCACCAACTCGTGGCAGTCTTGCAGCCAACGGTAATCGCGAGAGGGCTTGTCTTCATGCAGGAATTGAAGGTTATTGGAGTTGAGAACGGTGCGCTGCTCGCAGCGTCCGAAGATGGCGACCGATATCGCATCGCCATCGACGAAGTTCTTCAGTCCCGGCTTCGCCAAACCCAGACGGAGCGCGTCAACGCTCCCAAGCTGTCCCCGCGGGAAGTTCAGGCGCACATTCGCTCTGGAATGTCCGCCGAGGACGTCGCTGCGGTCACGGGGGCATCACTCGACTACGTACGCCGCTTCGAGGGCCCGGTCGTCGCCGAGCGGGAGTACATCGTCTCGTCGGCGTTGAGCGTTCCGGTGCACACCGCCATCGACCCGGATCCGATCGACGAGAACGTCAACTTCGGCAGTGTCATTCGCGAACGGCTCGCCTCCCTCGGGGCCACCGGTGAGCGCTGGGCGAGCTGGAAAGAACCCGGTGGCGGCTGGATCGTCAAATTATCGTTCACCGCCGACGAGATCGACCATGACGCTCGGTGGGCTTTCGAACCGAAGAAGAATGCTTTATCTCCGGTTGGTAGCGAAGCCATCGCGCTGTCCCAGCAGGGGGAGCTCAAGGGTTCGTTGATTCCGCGCCTGCGTGCCGTCGGCTCCGAGACGAGCGCGGCCGACGTATCGCGTTTCGACAGTAACGCCTTCAACTTCAAGGAATCCCTCGCCGACGAGATTCTGAACGACACCAGCCCCAACCTCGAAGCCGTCCCGTACTCGCGCTCGCTGAGCCGGGACGATGCGGTGTCGAAAGCGGCGATCAAGCGTGCCGCAGAACCGGCCTCGAACATGAGCGAAACCGCCGACCTCTTAGAATCTTTGCGTCGACGACGCGGTGAACGCGAAGCGGCGTCGAGCGGGGATGCGTCTGCAGCCAAGCCGGTGGCATCCGCTTCGGTGCCGGTTTCCACCGAACCATCCCGGCCCCGGCCCGCGACTCCGACCGCCGCCACGGTCACCGATGAGGCCACTGCGGCGCCATCCACCACTCCTGAGCCGACCGGCAATGCCTGGGCCAACCAGGCTGCCCGCGCCCAGGAACGCACGAACCACACTCGTACGACACCTAAACGCGGCCGGGCATCCATGCCGAGCTGGGACGAGATCGTGTTCGGCGCTCGCACCGACGACGACTTGGGCTAACCAGCTGGAAAGTTAGCCGACCACCCAGGCGTAGCGCCGCTGCGGACGGCCGGTCTGGCCGTAGCGCAGGCTGACGGCCGCCTGCCCCGTCGCTACGAGGTATTCCAGGTATTTGCGTGCCACCACCCGAGACAAGCCGAGCAGTTCGGCGCACTCCGACGCCGCCAGGTCTGGTTTGCTGTTAGCCAGGGCCGCAGTGGTCAGCGCAGTCGTCTCCTTGCTCAGTCCTTTCGGTAGCGCGGAGATTGCTCCCGCGGGTGGCACAGCGAACGCGGGTGCGATCATCCGGTCGAGCTCGCTCTGGTTGAGGTCTCCCGCGCGGTCGAGCAGTCGTCGTCTTTCGACGTATCCCGCCAGCCGCGACTGCAGTTCGATGATCTTGAATGGTTTGAGCAGGTAGCTCACAATGCCACCCTGCAGCGCCGCGGTGACCATTTCAGCCTCGCGGGCGGCACTGAGCACGAGAAAGTCCACAGCCCACCCCGCCTCTCGCGCGCGACGGATCACGTCGAGGCCGGTCATATCGGGCAGGAACATGTCGAGGAGGACGAGGTGCGGGGCCTTGTCGACAATCTGGGCGAGCGCGTCCGACCCGGACGCAGCGACGCCGACCACGGTGAAACCGACCTGCTGCGCCACAATGCGTTCATGCGCGCGCGCCACCATGAAATCGTCGTCGACGATGAGCACGTCACACACGGGTCAGCTCCTTCTCCTGAGGTGACCGGGCCGCATCAATCGGGAGCACAGCCTCGAACACGGCACCGTTCTCGGCCCGGTAGCCGACCGATCCGCCGCGACGCGTCGAAACGAGTCGCACAATAGCCAGTCCGTAGCCGTGGGAGTCGGCATCGCCGAGCGCCGATTTGCTGGTCACGCCAGTTTCGAAGACCCGGTCGATCAGTGCGATATCGATGCCCGGCCCGGAATCACTCACCGTCACCCGCACGGCACCGGCACCGGTACCTGAAACTGGTTGCACGTCGAGCCGCACACCGCGTTCCCGGGCTCCCGTGACGGCGTCGAGGGCGTTGTCGACCAGGTTTCCGATCACAGTGACGAGGTCGGTGGACAGATCAGCGTCGACCCTGGCCAAAGTCGATTCGGCCGAGAGCACGAGCGTGGCGCCGCGTTCGCGGGCGAGCGAGGTCTTGGCGATCACGAGTGCGGCGACCGCCGGCTCCTGCAGGCGGGTGATGACTGAGTTGTCGAGGTCGGTGCGTTCGCGCGTGACGGCGTCGACGTATTCCACCGCCGCATCGGTGTCGCCGAGCTGTATGAGCATCGAAATGGTGTGCAGCCGGTTCGCGAACTCATGGGTTTGGGCGCGCAAGGTATCGGTAGCCTGCCGGCTGCTGCCGAGATCGTGCTGCAGAGTGACCAGTTCGGTGCGGTCGCGCAGGGTGGTGACAACCTCGGGCCGCGACCTGGGCGGGTGAATGAGCGTCTGGTTGAGCACCAGCAGCACCCCTCTGTTCACGAACACTGTGTCGATGTCGCCGATTTCCTGTTGGCGTAGCGCGCGCACCGCCTCGTCATCGAGGCCGACCGCATCGATCGCCCGGCCTTCCGCGTCAGCGGGCAAACCAAGCAGGGTGCGCGCGCTGTCATTGGCGAGCGTGATGAGTCCGTCGGTGTCGACGGAGATGACCCCTTCCCGGATGCCGTGGATCATGGCGTCGCGATGCTCGACCAACCGACCGATCTGTTCCGGCTCGAGGCCGAGGGTCTGCCGTCTCACCCGGGCTGCCAGCAGCAACGATCCCACGACGCCGAGCACCCCGGCCACGCCCAGATACGTGAGCAGGTTCGGCGCTGCGGCCTTGAGCAGTTCAGCTACGGCCGGAAACTCGCGGGCGGCCACAACCGAGCCCACGACCTCACCGGAGTTGGACAGCACCGGCACCTGCGCGACAACGTAGTCGTTGGCGCCGATCGGGGCAGCGCCGGCCCAGGCGGCATCAGATTCGTCCGGCGCGGCATCGATGGCCAGGTCGGTCGTGAGCAGCCGCGGATCAGCCGGCGAGGCGATGATTCGGCCCACCGCATCCGTTACGATCAGCTGGTCGACCCCGGTTGTGGTGCGGAGCGCTTCGACCGGAACGGAGTATTGCTGGGGCACCGCCGCAGTGTCGAGCAGGCTGCGCACGAGCGGGTTGGCAGCGGTGTACTCGGCGACCGTCAGCATGCGTCGCTGGGCGCCGCTTTCGAAGCCGCTGCGGGTCTGCTCGATCGAAATGGCCGTGACAGCGACGAGAACGAGGGTGATCAGGCTCAACTGGAAGAGCAACAGTTGGCGGGTCAGGCTCAGGCGGCTTGAACGGATGCCCGACCCGCGCGAGCCCGCCGCCGGCAGTGGTGGCTGCGCCTCACGTTTTCGCATCGGGTTCCTCCGGTCGACTCTGGCCATAAGAGATACTCCCTCATCGTGAAGCCAAACCGAAATTATCCGAATCACCCCGCGCGCAACCGCAAGCTACACAACGTTCACTAGAGTCACAAGTTGTGTCTGGCCGGGCACACCCGGCAGGCTGAATTCGGCCAGCAAAGAGGCTCGCCAGAAATCGAAGAGGATTTGAGCATGCCAATCACAGCACGCACCACGCGCACGCGCACGCGCCGCACGGCGGGCACCGTCTTTCTCGCCGGTGCCGTCGCACTCGCCCTCACCGCCTGCGGAGTCACCAGCGCCACGACCACCGAGACCACCGACGAGGGCCCGATCCAAAACCTACAGGTGATGATTCCCAACGCTCCCGGCAGTGGCTACGACGTCACCGGTCGCGCAGCGGTCAAGGTGATGGACGACCTCGGGCTGGCCTCCGGCACCGAGGTCACCAACCTGGCCGGCGCCGGCGGGACTGTGGGCCTGGCCCGCACCCTCACCGAGACCGGCAACGCCAACTTCATGCTCATGATGGGGCTCGGCGTCGTCGGTGCCGCGTACACCAACGAGGGCGATGCCAAGGTTGCCGACGCGACCCCGATCGCCGGGCTCATCGAAGAAGCCGGCGCCATCTTCGTCGCTGCCGACTCTCCCTACGAGACCATTGACGATCTCGTCACCGCCTGGAAGGCCGACCCGGCTTCCTTCGCCGTCGGCGGCGGCTCCTCCCCGGGAGGCCCCGACCACCTGCTGCCCATGCAGCTTGCCGATGCCGTCGGCATCGACCCCACGGCCGTCAACTACGTGCCCTACGACGGCGGCGGCGAGCTGCTGCCGGCCATTCTCGGCGGCAAGCTGCAGTTCGGGGCCTCCGGCTACGGCGAGTTCCTCGAACAGGTGAAGTCGGGCGACCTGCGCGTGCTCGCCGTCACGAGCGAAGAGCGCGTTCCGGTGATCGACGCCCCCACCCTCACCGAAGAGGGTATCGATCTCGTCTTCACCAACTGGCGCGGGCTCCTGGCCGCTCCAGGGCTGTCGGATGTGGAAATCGCTCGCCTCGTCGACGCCGTCACGGCCATGCACGACAGCGCAGAGTGGAAGCAGGTTCTGACCGACAACAGCTGGACCGATGCCTTCATCACCGGCGACGACTTCAGCACCTTCCTTACCGAGCAGGACACCCGCGTCGCCGACGTGCTGAAGACCCTGGGCCTGGTCTAAGCATGACCGCCCCCAGTGCAGGCGCGGCTTCCGGGCTGCGCGCTCGACTCCAGGGTCGCTCCGAGCTCGGCGTCGCCGCACTGCTCGCCGTGATCGCGATCGTGATCGCGGTCGATACCGCGAACATCCGTGACACCGCCATCAATACCGGTGTGATGGGACCGCGGGTCGTTCCGACGATTATCGCGATCGGCCTGGGCCTCTGCGCGATCGCCCTGGCGATCTCTGTGCTGAGGGGCGGCCACGCCGAAGCCGAAGACGGCGAGGACATCGACCTCTCCCAGAAGGCCCACTGGCCGACCGTCTTCGGCCTCGGCGGGCTGATTCTTGTCTTCGCCCTGTCGATGGACTTTCTCGGATTCGTGATCGGCAGCGCGCTGCTGTTCTACGGATCCGCCCTGCTACTCGGCTCCCGCCGCTTCATCTGGGCACTCGTGATCGGCATTTTTCTCGCCGTCGGCACGTTCTACGGCTTTGTACTGGGCCTCGGCATCAACCTGCCGGCCGGCCTGTTGACGGGAATTCTCTAAATGGACAACCTGACCCTTCTGATGGAGGGATTCAGCAACGCGCTGACCCTGCAGAATCTGCTGTTCGCCCTCATCGGCGTGCTGCTCGGCACCGCCGTGGGGGTGCTACCCGGGATCGGACCGGCCATGACAGTGGCCCTGCTGCTGCCACTCACCTACGCGCTTGATGTGACCGGATCGCTGATCATGTTCGCCGGTATCTACTACGGCGGCATGTACGGCGGGTCGACGACATCGATTCTGCTCAACACCCCCGGTGAATCTTCCTCGGTCGTCACAGCGCTCGAAGGAAACAAAATGGCCAAGGCCGGCCGCGGCGCCCAAGCGCTCGCAACGGCGGCGATCGGCTCCTTCGTGGCCGGAACCCTGGCCACGGGTGCTCTTGTCTTCGTCGCCCCGTTCGTCGTGGCGATCGCTATCGGGCTCGGGGCCCCCTCGTACTTCGCGATGATGGTTTTCGCTTTCATCGCGGTGAGCACCGTGCTCGGTTCGAGCCGCATTCGCGGGCTCGCGTCGCTGTTCATCGGCCTCACCATCGGCTTGGTCGGCCTCGACGGCACGACCGGGCAGCCGCGCCTGACGTTCGGCCAGCCGCTGCTCTCCGGCGGCATCGACGTCGTCGTCATCGCCGTCGCCCTGTTCGCGGTCGGTGAAGCGCTCTGGATTGCTGCGCACCTGCGGCACGGCACCCCCGCGACTATCCCGGTGGGTGTGCCGTGGATGCGCAAGGACGATTGGAAACGCTCCTGGAAGCCGTGGCTGCGCGGCACGGTCATCGGCTTCCCGTTCGGGGCTATCCCGGCCGGCGGGGCCGAGATCCCCACCTTCCTGTCCTATGTGACGGAAAAGAAGCTGTCCAAGCATCCGGAGCAGTTTGGCCACGGCGCCATCGAGGGCGTAGCCGGGCCGGAAGCAGCCAACAACGCTTCTGCCGCGGGAACGCTCGTGCCGCTGCTCACCCTCGGCCTGCCCACCACGGCGACCGCCGCCGTGATGATCGCCGCGTTCAACCAGTACGGAATCCACCCTGGTCCGCTACTGTTCCAGACCGAACCCATTCTGGTGTGGACCCTGATCGCGAGCCTGTTCATCGGCAACACGCTGCTTCTCGCGCTCAACCTGCCGCTCGCTCCGCTCTGGGCGAAGCTGCTGCGCATTCCGCGGCCCTACCTCTACGCGGGCATTCTGTTCTTCGCAACCCTCGGCGCCTACGCGGCGGGTATGCAGACCTTCAACATCGGCATCCTGCTCTTGCTCGGTGCCCTGGGTTACATGGCCCGACGCTTCGGTTTTCCGGTGCTGCCGATCATCGTGGGCGCCATCCTCGGACCGGAGATGGAACGCCAGCTGCGCCGCGCGCTACAGATCAGCGCTGGCGACCCCGCTGCGCTTGTGAGCGAACCGGTCGCCGTCGTGCTCTACACCGTGATCGTGCTGTTCCTGATCGGCCCGCCGCTGGTCAAGGCACTGCGCCGTCGCTTCGGACGCGGCGGACCTACCGACGGCCCCCTGGCAGGCGGCGGCACGGATGACACCGATGGCGACGGCGCCGAGGCAGATGACACCGTGGAGTTGGATACCTTCGGAACCCAGACGTCGGACGGAAGCGCCCGGGTGATTCGCGTGGTTCGATCCAAAGTCGGGCGGCGCGAAAAATAGCACATCGGTTGATGTGAGTTACGCTCGGCGCGGGAGTCGGCATACTGGTGTCATGCCAGCTGCCGCCTCCCGCGCCGATGTCGTGCGCCTGCGCCTCCAGGCCCAGGGGCTGGCCGGGGTTCCGCTCCCCGGTGCGGTCGCCGTCGCCGAGCGGATGCTCGCGGTGCAAGCCCAGGACTACCCTGCGGCGCAGTGGGCCCTGGGGGTGCGCTCCCCCGGCACTACGCTCCATGACGTGCAGGCCCTGATTTCGGCCGGCGAGATCGTGCGGTCGTGGCCGATGCGGGGCACGCTGCATTTCGTTCCGGCCCGCGAACTGGGCTGGATACAGAGCCTCACGACACCGCGACTGCTCGCGAAAACCCGAACGACCAACGAGCGACTCGGCCTCGACCCGGCCGTGCTGGAGCTGGCCCGCGAAGCTGCGATCGCCGCCCGGACTCGGGCGGCGAAAACGCAGCGGGGCTTGGGCCAGGCCGTGCAGGACTACGCCCGGTTTCTTGGCGTGCCCATGCGGCAGACCCTGGAAGCGGATGCGCCGGCATCCGCTTGACTGACCCGGCCCGGGTTACCCTTGACCAGTGAAACTAACCTCGGCCCTGCGCATCTCCAAACGACTCCCGCTGCTGCAGGTCGTCAAGGTGGCCGTCGCCGTCGCCTTGGCCTGGGTCGTCTCCCAGCTGTTGTTACCGAGCGACCTGCCGATCTTCGCTGCGATCGCTGCCCTGCTCGTCGTGCAGCCGAGCGTCAACCAGACCCTCGGGCGAGCGATCGAACGCACCGCGGGCGTCATCGGCGGTGTCGTCATCGCTTCCACGATCGGTTTCTTCCTCGGCGAGTCCAGCTGGGTCGTTCTCGGCACGATTATGGTCAGCCTGCTCGTTGCCTGGGCGCTGCGCCTGTCCCCGTCGTCGGCGAGCCAGATTCCCATCAGTGCCATGCTCGTACTCGCCCTCGGCGCCACGACACCCGGCTACGCCCTCGATCGAATCTTCGAGACGTTCATCGGAGCAGGAATCGCCCTCGTCATCAATGCCCTCATCGTTCCCCCGGTACTGATTGCGCCCGCCCGCGACGCCGTCGGCCTGCTGGCTCGCGAGCTGGCCGACACCTTCGACCGCATCGCCCGGGCGCTGCTCACCCCACAGAGCCCGATCGACCTGATGGAATTGATGATCAAGGCCCGGCTGCTGCGCCCCATGCTCGCGTCGGCGGAGAAGGCCATCGCGCAGGCCGAGGAGAGCCTCATGCTCAACCCTCGCAAAGCCAAGCTGCGAGTAGCCCTCGACGCCGACCACGACATGATCGAGCGACTGCCGACTCTCGTGACCCGCGCAATCGGCATGACTCGAGCACTGCACGACCACTACGACCCATCACTGCAGTTCGAGCCCACCGTTCAGGCTTTCTCTCAGGAACTAGCCCGGGCGGCGCACGACCTGGGTCTACTCGCCCGCGCCGACGGTGACCGTGAGTCTGTACCGGAGCCGGCCGCGCCCGACGTGCTCGCCCTGACCGCGCCGCTGCAGATCGTGACGCCGCACCCTGACCACTGGATTCTGATCGGATCGCTCATGGAAGACCTGCGCCGGGTGCGCGAAGAAATCGTCGGCGACCGCGCCTAAAACGCCTGCGCAGTAACGGATGCTGCGCGCACCGTGGGTGCAGTATATATCGAGCAGGTGCGTGCTACTTCGGTGCGCGCTCCAGGGGTTACCGCAGCGGCCACCGCACTGGGGCGCGGTGAAACTACAGCACCTTGGAGAGGAAGTCCTGCGTGCGTTCCTGTTGCGGGTTGCCGAACAGCTCGGCCGGGGTGCCCTCTTCGACGATGACCCCGTCGGCCATGAAGATGACCCGGTCGGCGACTTCGCGGGCGAAACCCATTTCGTGGGTGACCACGACCATGGTCATGCCCTCGGCGGCGAGATCACGGATGACCTGCAGCACTTCGCCGACCATCTCCGGGTCGAGGGCGCTCGTGGCCTCGTCGAAGAGCATGATGTCGGGGTTCACAGCGAGGGATCGAGCGATGGCGACACGCTGCTTCTGACCGCCGGAAAGCTGGCCGGGACGGGCGTCTGCTTTGTCGGCGAGGCCCACCCGGTCGAGCAGTTTGAGGGCGGTGGCGCGGGCATCCGTCTTGGATTCCTTCTTCAACTCAACCGGGGCCAGCATGATGTTCTGCAACACCGTCATGTGCGGAAACAGGTTGAAGTGCTGAAAAACCATGCCGATGTGCTGCCGTACCTCGTTGAGGTCGACCGTCTTATCGCCGAGGTTGAATCCGTCGACGATGACCGTGCCGGCGCTGAGCTCGTCGAGCTTGTTCAGGCAGCGCAGAAACGTGGACTTGCCCGAGCCCGACGGACCGATGACACAGACGACCTCGCCCTCGTTGATCTCGACGTCGAGGCCCTTGAGCACCTCGTTGGAGCCAAACGACTTGCGCAGTCCCCTGACGCTGATTTTACTGCCGGCGGGAATTGTGCTGCCGGCGCTGTTCTTGCTCATTTGTTGAACCTCTTGTCGAGCGTGTTGGAGAGCATGGTGAGCAAATTGATGACGATGAAGTACAGCGCGGCCACGATCAGCAGGGTCTCACCGGTGCGAAAGTTCGCGGCGTAAATCTGCTGGCCCTGGTAGGTGAGCTCGGCGAAGCCGATCACCGCCAGGAGAGAGGTGTCTTTCAACGTCATCACGAACTGGTTGATGAACGACGGCGTCATGATCTTCACGGCCTGCGGTAGCACGACGCGTCGCATCGTCGTGACGTAGCCGAGGCCGAGGCTCCGGCCGGCCTCGGTCTGGCCCGGGTCGACCGACTGGATACCGCCGCGCACGATCTCGGTCATGTAGGCGCCGGCATTGAGGCTCAGGGTCAGTACACCGGCGGTGAGTACGTCGATCGGCTGCCCGGTGAGCTGCGGCAGGCCGAAGTAGAAGAAGAACGCCTGCACGAGCAGCGGGGTACCCCGAAAGATACTCACGTAGATGCTCGCCAAGCCGCGCAGCACGCGACTCTCGGAGACCTTGAAGAACCCGAACAGTACGCCGAGCACGAGGGCGACCACGATCGACAGCCCGGTCGCGAGCAGCGTCAGGCCGAGGCCCTTCATGAGGGCCGGCAGGCTGTCGGACAACAGCCCGAAGAAACCGGATGCCGCGACGGGCACCGACTGCTCCAGATACGTATCGAGAATGGACTGGTAATCACCCTTGCTTTTCAGCTCGGCCAGACCGGTGTTGAAGGCAGCAAGCAGCTCGGGGTTCTGGCCCTTGTTGACAGCGAAGCCGTAGGAACTGCCCTGTTCCTTCTCGGTGACCGACTTGAGCCCGTTGTTCTGGTTGATGCCGTAGGCGAGGACCGGGTAGTCATCGAAGACGGCGACAGAGTTGCCAGCCTTGACGTCGTCGTACATCGTGGCCGAGTCGGCCAGGGCCTTGACGGTGAAGCCGTACTCGTCTTTGATCGAGTTGGCGAAGGTCTCGCCCTCGCTGCCGCGTTTGGCAACGACGGTTTCACCGGCCAGGTCGGCGTAACCGGTGATTTCGGTGTTGTCTTCGGCGACGGCCATCTGCACACCGGAGTCGAAGTACGGGTCGGAGAAATCGAACACCAGCTTGCGCTCGTCGGTGATCGACATTCCGGCGATGACGCCGTCCACCTGATTGGACTGTAACGCCTGCAGCGCGGCGTCGAAGCCGAGCGACTTGATCTCAACGGTGAAGCCTTGGTTAGCAGCGATGTCACGAATCAAGTCCATGTCGATGCCGGTCAGTTCACCGTCTTCGCGGTACTCAAACGGTGCGAAGGTCGTGTCGGTACCGATAACGTAGGTTTCGCCGGCGACCGATGTCCGGGGCTGGACGTGGCTGCTCGGCTCGCTCGCGGCCACGGCGCTGACGCCCGCGAACCCGCTGGCGAGGGCCAGCAGCGCCGTGACGGCAACCGAGAGCTTTCTTGCCCGGGACATATTCATTTTGCGCAAAGGAAAACCATTTCTTGTCGTGCGATCTGCTTGGACTGGCGGCCAGAGAGTTGTTTCGCGCCGATCGACGCTGATCTACCCCAGGGCGGTTGCTGCACACCCTGTCGAAACGAGCCTACCTTGGGGTACACGCCCCACTGATTACCAACGTGAAAGAAGAGCCTATGCGTTTTCGCCAGCTCGAATATTTTGTCGCTGTCGCCCGGGAACGGCACTTCGCTCGTGCGGCCGCCGCATGCCACGTTTCCCAGCCTGCCCTCTCCGCGGCAATCAACAGATTGGAACAGGAGCTCAATGTTTCTTTGATCAATCGTGGTCATACCTTTGAGGGGCTGACGCCGGAGGGCGAACGCTTGGTGATTTGGGCCAAACGAATCCTCGCCGAGCACGACGCTTTCAAGGCGGAGGTGCAGGCGGTCCAGTCCGGAGTGACCGGCGTGTTACGGCTGGGTGTGGTACCGAGTGCCTCGACGACGATCGCGCTGGTGGTGGCCGCGTTCTGTGCTGCGCATCCGTTGGCCAAGGTCCAAATCAAGTCGGGCCTGTCCGCGGCCGAGATTAGCCGGCGATTGCGAAATTTCGAGCTGGATGCCGGCGTCACCTATCTCGATGACGGGGAAGACCCGCGACTCTTCTTCGTGCCGTTGTACGAGGAACGCTATGTTCTCATCGCCTCCGACGAACTCCTTCCAGAGATTCCAGCGACGATGACCTGGCGTCAGGCGTCCGCGCTCCCCCTTGCTGTCTTGACAACGGAAATGCGCAGCAGACAAGTGATCGACGATGCCTTCAGCCAGAACCAGATTCGGATGGAGCCGCAGGTAGAAACAGACTCGATCGCCTCCCTCCACGCGCACATGAAGACAGGCCAGTGGGCCAGCATCGTGCCACATTCGTGGGTCCAAACCATCACACCGTCATCGCGGACCCGCATTGTGCCACTCGTCGATCCCGTCGCCACCGCGCGCGTCGCTGCGGCGATAAGTCCCGCGTCGCCTGGTTCGGTGACCGCACGGGCGTTCGCGGCCGTTGCAGCGCGGCTTTCCCTGGGTGAGCTGTTCGATCGGGGGCTTTCGTCGATCGTGCCCGAAGCGCCCGCGACGCGACTGGCTGATTGATAATGTCTGGTTATCGACTGGTTGAATTCAAGTCTTGGACCGGCGAGGCAAAGCGGTACAGACTGGGGTGAGCGCAGCAGTCGGGCGTGAAACCAGCCAACCGGGTTCTGCTGTTTACGCCGCGCCACCACTGTTCTGTTCGAAAGGCCGTGAGACCCTGTGCGCCCGGTCCTGTTCTACCTGCGCGCACTCGTCAGCGTCCCACCCGCGGTCAATGATCACTGGCCGGCGCTTCGCGTCGGCTTGGGTGTCACCGTCCCAGTATTGCTCTTGCTGCTTCTTGGTCACCCCGAGCTGACCATCTATGCCGTTTTCGGTGCTTTCACGGGCATGTACGGCCGTGGTGAAACCCATCAGCTACGGTTGGTGCACCAGACCCAGGCTGCGGCGTTACTGC
The DNA here is from genome assembly GCF_004403345.1 of Cryobacterium lyxosi. NCBI lineage: Bacteria > Bacillati > Actinomycetota > Actinomycetes > Micrococcales > Microbacteriaceae > Cryobacterium > Cryobacterium lyxosi. Next base: position 85,310 of record NZ_SOGT01000011.1, on the reverse strand, counting down.
TGACCGGGGTGACTGTCGGTGTGGCTCTGTCCATCACCCACGTTCAGGCCTGGGGGCTGGTCTTTATCGAGGCACTCCTGGCCGGACTCGGTTCACTCGTAGCCGACAAAATAAAGCTCAGACCCGCCGGGCCATTCTTCGGCATTTTTGCATTGGGAGCCTGCGCGTCGATCCCCACGGTCATCCCACTGTGGACGGCCGCGCTCGTCTGCGCTGCGTCCGCACTCTTTTCCCTGCTGGTCGGGTTCACCGGCTGGTTTGGAAACCGCACCTGGGATTCCACGGCGAGACGCACTACCGAACCTCGCTCCGGACCATGGCTCCCGAAGGCGGGCGTGCACGCCACTCGTTATATCGTCGCCGTTGCAGCCGCCGGTGCTCTCGGCCTCCTCCTGGGAATCGGCCACGCGTATTGGGCTATGGCCGCTGCGGCCGTTCCCCTCGCCGGTGCCGATCTTTCCAGCCGGGTGCAGCGAGGCATCCATCGCATACTCGGGACCTATGCCGGCCTGGGCGTGACGGCTGGTGTGCTGCTGCTGCATCCCGGCACGACCGTGCTGGTTATCCTCGTCATGGCCCTGCAGTTCCCGGCGGAACTATTCATGATGCGCCATTACGGTGTCGCCCTCATTTTTTTCACGCCCGTGATACTGCTGATGACTCAACTCGCCAGCCCGGTCGACCCGGTGTCCCTGCTCGCAGACCGCGGTTTGGAAACCCTTATTGGTGCCGTGGTCGGGATCACCGTCGTTCTGCTGATCCGCGACCGTCTCCCCCGAAGCAACATGGCTCCGGTGAAAAACCCCGCCGCCTGACCAGTCAACGCAGCGCAACCTGCGTGCCGCTCACGACCCCGAAGCGGAGGGTCAGCCCCGTTCCGCCACAACTCATCCGCTGAGCTGGCGCCCGGCTAACGGCGAGCGGTCGCCGCCGTCGCCTCGAGCCAGAGGGCCTCAAGAACAGACTGGACAGAACCCGCGGTCGCAGCGCGATACCCGGTGCCGGCCCAGAGGGCGAGCCCGTCGGCGTCACCCCGGCGGGCAGCATCCGCTCGAAGACCCTTGGTGACGTGATGCACCTGGGGGTACTCGCTCGGTGCATCAGCGCCGTGGTTGACGATGAAAGCGTTCAGCAGGGCGCGCGCCGGACGGCCCGAGAAAGCGCGGGTGATCACTGTCTCCGTGAATCGCGACTCGACCAGCGCGTCTTTGTGGGCCTGGGTCGCGCCCGATTCGTCGGTGCGCAGAACGGCCGTGCCGACCTGAACAGCCTCGGCGACGGCCTCAAGCAACCCGGCGATCTGCTCCCCCGAGTGGATGCCGCCCGCCGCGATCAGGGGCAGTGTCGCCTCCGCACGAATCGCCATCATTAGCGCGCCCAATGCGAGGGTGCCCGGTTCGTCTTGCGTCTGGAAGGTCGCCCGGTGTCCGCCGGCCTCCGGCCCCTGCACGCAGAGGGCGTCCACTCCACGCTCCACCGCTTGCAGGGCTTCCGGGACCGAGGTGACCGTGGCGATCAGGTACGACCCGGCCGCGTGCATCCGTGTCACCACATCTGCGGGAGGCAGTCCGAAGGTGAAAGAGACCACCGGAACCTTCTGATCGATGACCACGGCCACCTTCTCGACGAAATAATCGTCGTCCTCGGCGACGATCTCGGAAAACGCGGTTGTGTACTCGTCTGCCAGTGCGTCACGATAGGCCAGAACAGCGGCCCGGTCGGTCAGGGGCGGCTGCGGGACGAACAGGTTGACGCCGAACGCATTCTCGGTGCGCTGCTGCACCTCGATGATCTGCTCGGCCAGGGCCTGCGGGGTTTTGTAGCCGCCCGCCAGAAAGCCGAGACTGCCAGCGTCGCTCACGGCGACCACGAGGTTGGGCGTTGAGGCGCCGCCGGCCATGGGCGCCGCGAGAATCGGAATCTTCAGGTCGTTCAGGGTGAACACGGGAATCTCCTCGTTTGATTAGACCATTGTTCTAATAACTGGACCGGCAATCTAATTCTCGTGTCGCCTGCTCGTATACACGCGACGCACCGGGATTAATGCACGGGCATCATTTCACCCTAGCCCCGCAGTACCGGCTCCCGCATACTGACGAGTGCGCCCGACGTCAGGAGACCCCATGTCATTTCAGGCTTATCTCACCGCGATCGAAGAGAAGACGGGGTTCACGCCGCGCGCGCTGGTCGCCCTCGCGCACGAACGCGGTCTCGACGAACCAACCACGAAGGCCGGCGTCATCGTCGATTGGCTCAAGGCCGACTACGGACTGGGTCGCGGCCACGCCATGGCCCTGGTCTATGTCATCAAGAATGGTGCCACGATCAACGAAAAACATGTTGGCACAGATGGCGTACACCGCGACGAGACTGTCGAGTTGTGGCTTGATGGCAAGGACACCCGCCCGGTCTGAGCCTCGGCAAGCGCAGCGGGGCGCAGTTCGCGGCCATCGCGCAACTTAGCGAATGGCATTCGTTTCTGTCTCACCCAGGAGTCGTGGCTCCTAAACGACACAGGGCCCCACCGAAGTGGGGCCCTGACCGACGACTTACCGGTTACGCGTTGAGCGCAGCCTGCAGTTCGAGCGTGATGGTGACCTTGTCGCCCAGCAGCATGCCGCCGGTTTCGAGGGCAGCGTTGTAGGTGAGGCCGAAGTCTTCGCGGTTGACCTCGGTCTTGGCTGTGGCACCGAACTTGTAGTTTCCGTAGGGGTCTCCGCCGAAGCCGCCGAACTCGAGCTCGAAGGTGGTCGGCTTGGTGACGCCCTTGATGGTGATGTTGCCGTCGACGAGATAGTCACCCTTGACTTCGCGCATACCGGTCGACACGAAGTCGATGGTCGGGTACGTCTCGGCGTCGAAGAAGTCCCCGGTGCGCAGGTGACCGTCGCGGCTGGGCTCGTTGGTGTTGATGGAGACGACCTTGGCCGAGGCGGTGACGCTCGTCTCGAGCGGATTTTCACCGGTCACGAAGGTGGCGTCGAAGTCTTCGAAGGTGCCCCTGACTTTGCTGATGACAATGTGGCGAATGCTGAAGCTCACCGAGCTGTGCGTCTTGTCGATGGTCCAGGTTCCGGCCTTGAAGCCGGGGATGCTCGTTGCGGTGCTCTCGCTCATAAAAATTCTCCTCCAGTGTGTGGGCCCAGGAATTGTCGCCCTCGGATACATGCAAGTGCATAGAACTCGGTCGTATTCCCGGGAAGGTAAGAATTTATCTTCCCCTCATTGGGTATGAGGACGAAGCGCGCATGCAGGCCGACCGAATAAACTCAGCGTGTCACGGGGTTCTGCGTGTTTATCGGGAGGTAGCTGTGCGCATAGGTCGTTCCCGCAGGATAGCGCCGAGTCTGATGGGGGTCGCTGGTGAGGGCATCCTGATTGCCGCCGGAGGCCGCGCCATCCTGCTGCAGCTGGCCAATCCGGCCATCGGCCACGGCGTCGCCGATCACAGTCATTTCGCCGATCGTCCCCTCGATCGGCTGAACGGCACGCTCAGCTACGTCTACGCCATCGTGTTCGGCGATGCGGAGCTGGCCGCCACCATGGCGGCGCGGGTCAACCACGCACACGGTCCCGTGCATTCAACCGGCACGACACCCGGGTACAACGCCTTCACCCCCGAGCTGCAGCTCTGGGTCGCCGCGACGCTGTACGAATCGGCCACTCACCTGCACGGCCTGCTCTTCGGTGCGCTTGACGACCAGGCGGCCGATGAGGTCTACCGCGAATACTCTCGCCTCGGCACGTCGCTGCAGGTGCCGCCAGAGCTGTGGCCGACGGACCGCGCGGCGTTTCGCCTGTATTGGAACGAGCAGCTCGCCCTGTTGACAACGGATGCCGCTACCCGCGCCGTCGCGCACGAACTGTTGCACTCGCGCACCGCACCGCTCTGGTATCGCGCCGCCTTGCCCGTGGCCCGCCTGCTGACCGCCGGCCTGCTGCCTCCGAACGTTCGGGTGCTCTTCGACCTGCCCTGGTCGACGCGGCACCAGCGATGCTTTGACCTGGTGCTGGGCGGCATCCGCCTGGTTTATCCGCGGCTGCCGCGCCTAATACGACATTGGCCGAAGAATCACTACCTGCGCCTGCTGCGCAAGTCCGGGCTGCGCGCATCGACGCTGCGCGCGTCGGTGCGCGCGTCGGTGCCGCCCGCATCGACGCCGGTAGCATGAGGGTCCAATGACGCAGCCGAAGACACCCCACCCCGGACTCGACGGCGTTGATCGCCAGATCATCGCCGAGCTCAGCCGGGACTCCAGACTCTCCATTCGCCAGCTGGCCCTGCAGGTGCACATCTCCCGCACCGCCGCACACACCCGGGTGCAGAAGCTCATCAGCCATAGTGTGATCACCGGTTTCGGCGCCCAGACCAACCGTAAGGCCCTCGGCCTCAATGTGTCGGCTCTCGTCATCGTGAAGATCGCTGACGTGGCCTGGGGTGATATCGCCGCGCAGCTGGCCGAACTCCCTTTCGTCGAGAAGGCGCAGGCAGTGAGCGGGGACATCGACATTATTCTGACCGTGAGCGCTCCCGACCACGAACAGCTCAGCCAGGCCATTCTTCGCGACATCCACAGCATGCCCGGGGTGATCTCGACCCGGTCGCACCTAATCCTCGACGAGATCGTCGGTCACGCGCCCGGAACTACTCCGGACGCTTGGCACTGAAACACACTTCAGTAATGCCGTTTGGTCGCTGACTGGCATGTGCACGGCCAATCGTTCACAACTGCAAAAAAGCTGGGTGCGGACTGGCGCAAAGGCGCACCATTGCCTCATGAGCCTCAATGTCGAGAACCCGATCATGACCACCGTGCTACCGGCCCCACCCCTGCGTTTGATCGACGACCTCGGCCGTATGGTCCCGCAAAACGAGAGCGGCGGCTTTACCCTGCCGGTCGTGGACACCCTGCTCAGTCTGTACCGGCAGATGGTCATCGCCCGCCGTTTCGACGCACAGGTCACCGCCCTCACCCGGCAGGGTCGCCTTGCCACGTACCCTTCCGCGCTCGGCCAGGAAGCCTGTGAGATCGCCGCGGTCGCCGCGCTCGACCCGCAGGACTGGCTGTTTCCGACCTACCGCGACAGCATCGCGCTGCTCACCCGGGGCGTCGAGCCGAAAGACATCCTCGCCTCATTCCGCGGTGATTGGCACAGCGGCTACGACTATCACACGCACCGCATCGCCCCGCAAGCCACCCCGCTGGCCACTCAGGCGCTCCACGCCGTCGGTCTGGCCACCGCAGCGAAGCTCAAACGCCACAACACCGTGGCGCTGACACTGCTCGGTGACGGCGCCACGAGCGAGGGTGACGCCCACGAGGCGTTCAATTTCGCGGCCGTCTGGCAGGCTCCCGTCGTCTTCGTCGTGCAGAACAACCAGTTCGCCATCAGCGTGCCCCTCGATAAGCAGATGGCCTGCCGCACCATCGCCGACAAGGCGATCGGCTACGGCATGCCCGGCTATTACGTCGACGGCAACGACGTTGCGGCCATGTACGCCGTCATCTCGGCGGCCATGGACCGCGCTCGCACCGGCGGTGGCCCAACCCTGATCGAGGGCCTCACCTACCGCATCGAAGCACACACCAATTCGGATGACCCCACGCGCTACCGAAAGGCGGCCGACGTCGACCTGTGGCGCCACCGAGACCCGATCGAACGTCTGGAAAAATACCTCGTCGCGCAGGGCGCCCTGACCGATGAGGTGCGTGCTTCGATTCTGGCGGCCGCCGAGGAGCTCGCCACCACAACCCGGGACTGCATGACCGAGCAGGCGGTCGTCGACCCGCTGGAACTGTTCGAGCACGTCTACTCCACCCCGCGCACCGCCCTGGCGGAGCAACGCGCCTTTCTGGCGGCCGAACTCGATGGCGACGCTGTGGCATCCGTTGTTGCTCGTGATAAGAGCACCCGATGAGCTCACAGCAGCCCCTGCAGACCGGCACTGCGGTGCGCGTGCCAGAGAACCTCACCATGGCCGCCGCGCTCAACGCCGCCATTCACGATGCCATGGTCGATGATCCGACGGTCGTTCTGTTCGGCGAAGACGTCGGCCCGCTTGGCGGCGTCTTTCGAGTCACCGACGGGCTCTACGCCGAATTCGGCGAAACCCGCGTGAGCGATTCCCCACTGGCCGAAGCCGGCATCGTCGGAACCGCGATCGGCATGGCCATGTACGGCCTGCGCCCCGTCGTGGAGATGCAGTTCGACGCGTTCAGCTACCCGGCGTTTCAACAGATCGTGTCGCACGTGGCCAAGATGCGCAATCGAACGCGCGGCAAAATCCAGCTGCCAATCGTCATCCGCATTCCCTACGCCGGCGACATCGGCGGGGTCGAACACCACTCCGATTCTTCCGAGGCCTACTGGACGGCTACGCCCGGACTCACCGTGGTGAGCCCGTCGAACCCGGCCGACGCCTATTCCATGCTGCGGGGCGCCATAGCAAGCGATGACCCGGTTATTTTCATGGAACCGAAGAGCCGGTACTGGAGCAAGGCTTCCGTGGCCTTGCCGGTGCAGACCGAGCCTTTGAACCGGGCGGTCGTGCTGCGCGCCGGCACCGATGTCACACTCATCGCCTATGGGCCGACCGTGAAGACCGCACTCGCCACGGCCTCGCAGGCTGTCGCTGAGGGGCTCTCGATCGAGGTCATCGATCTGCGTTCGCTCTCACCTTTCGATGACGAAACGGTGGGGGCATCCGTTCGCAAGACCGGCCGCGCTTGCATCGTGCACGAAGCCGCCCAGTTCGGCGGCTACGGCGCCGAGGTCGCCGCTCGCCTGACCGAACGCAATTTCTTCTATCTGGCCGCACCCATTCTGCGCGTCACCGGTTTCGACATCCCCTACCCGTCACCCAAACTCGAGGAGTACTACTTGCCGACCCCGGACCGCATTCTTGCCGCACTGTCGACCTGGGAGTGGTCCTGATGGGCCGCGAATTTCTGCTGCCCGACCTCGGCGAGGGCCTCACCGAGGCCGAGATCGTGGCGTGGCTGGTCGCTCCCGGCGACACGATTGTCATCGATCAGGCTGTGGTCGAGGTCGAATCGGCGAAGTCGATCGTGGAACTGCCATCACCATACGGCGGTGTCGTGGCCAGCCTGTTCGGTGAGCCAGGGCAGATCATCCACGCCGGGCAGGTGTTACTGACCGTGGCTGACGCCGCCACGGCTATGGACGTTCCAGACGTTCCAGACGTTCCAGACGTTCCAGACGTTCCAGACGTTCCGGTTGCCGCAGCGACCGCCGCCACCCCGTCCGAAGGCTCCGGCGCCGTACTGGTCGGCTACGGTACGACGGAAAGTACCCGGCCGGCCAGCACGGTGCCCGCCGGACGTTTCGGCCGCACGGGAACGCCGAGCGAAACCCACGTTTTTCCAGCGGATGTCGCGGCTTTGCCCGCGCCGACCCTCCCGGTGGCCGCGGCGCAGACTACGCCGACCGCATCCGTCATGACCGGCGTGCTGCACCCGGCCCGCCGCTCCCCCGTCGTCTCGCCGATCGTGCGTCGACTCGCCCGCGACAACGGCTTCGACGCGAGCATGCTCGCCGGCACCGGGCAGAACAACCTGGTGCTGCGCACAGACGTCGACGACTATATTCGCGACCTGACTGCCCGCCCGGCGCCTGCCCGTGCGACGCCTGCCCGCAACGCCGCCCAACCGGCCGATGTGAGTGCCGACATCCGCATTCCCATCACCGGCCTGCGCAAGGCCGTCTCCGCGCGGTTGACGACGTCGCGGCAGGAGATTCCCGAGGCGACGATCTGGCTCGACGTCGACGCAACGGCATTGTTCACCGCCCGCGATCAGTTGCTGACGGCGACCGGGGAGCGGTTCAGCGTGACGGCGCTCATCGCGCGTTTCGTGGTCGCCGGGTTGCGACAGTTTCCGCTGCTCAACTCCTCGGTCGACACCGCGAGCCAGGAGATTTTGCAACACGGCGCGGTGAACCTCGGCATTGCTGCGCAGACCTCGCGCGGGCTGATGGTTCCGGTGATCCACGACGCGCACGCGATGACTACACGGCAGTTGCGCGATTCCCTCGCCGAGCTCGTGGCGCACTCGCCAGACGGCACGTTCCCGCCGAGCGCGCTCACCGGCGGAACGTTCACCCTGAACAACTTCGGATCGCTCGGTGTCGACGGTTCGGCGGCGATCATCAACCACCCGGAGGCGGCGATCCTCGGCATCGGCCGCATGATCGAGCGAGCGTGGGTGGTCGACCACGCACTCGCGGTGCGCACCGTCGTTGAACTGTCGATGGTGTTCGATCACCGCGTCTGCGACGGCAAAACCGCGGCCGGGTTTCTCACCTATGTGGCTCGCTGCATCGAAAACCCGGTCAGTCTGCTGGCCGACCTGTAGTTCCGCAGGGAAGAACAGGGTAATTTTTGCGGTACCGTCAGGCGCCAGAGGCGTTTGTGGTGGCCAGCTGGCCGCGAACCAGGGTGGCACGCACACTGGTGTGGTCGCATCCGGAACACGTGAAGATGTAGACGGGAAGAGAATTGCGCTCGGCATGGGCCGGATTCGGGCTGAGCCGGGCCCGGGAATGGCAGAAGGGGCAAGTGAGTGTCATGCGATCTCCGAGTGCGCCGTTGTTTGGGGCACGCTCTCAGTGTGCCGCCTGCATCGTCGGTCATCTAGGGCCATAGGTCCCGTACCGCTACAGGATCAGCCGGGGGGTGCGTTAGCGTGGTCGGATGAGGGGAATGGGCGGCGGTCGGCGACTGCCTGAATGGCGGCGGGCGCTCGGACCGTTCGTACTTCCGGTGGGCGTCGGGATCGTGACGACCGCGCTGTACACCGTGTTCTCGAACCTGCAGTGGCGCAGTTTCGCCGCGCCGTCCTGGGACCTCGGAATCTTCACGCAGCTGGCGCGGCAGTACGCGGCACTTGAGGCGCCCATTGTCACGATCAAGGGCGAGAGTTTCAACCTGCTCGGTGACCACTTTCATCCGCTTCTGGTGGTGCTCGGCCCGATTTTCGCGATCTTTCCGCACGCTTTCACCCTGCTGGTGGTGCAGAATGCGATGTTGGGGATCGCCGCGGCAGCCTTGGCTTACGCCGCCATCCGACTGCTGGGGTCGCTCACCGGCGCTCTGTTCGGGTTGGCGTTTGCGTTCAGCTTTGGTCTGCAAGCCGCGGTCGAGGCGCAGTTCCACGAGATCGCCTTCGCCGTTCCGTTGCTGGCGCTGTCTCTGACGGCCTTTCTTGGGCAAAAGTGGGTAACCTGCCTGCTCTGGGCGATGCCGCTCGTGTTCGTGAAGGAAGACCTCGGACTAACCGTGGCCGCGCTGGGCATCGTACTGGCCGTGCGCAGCCGGAATCCGCTCGGAGTGTGGTTGGCGGTCTGGGGCGTGGGCTGGTTCGCCCTGGCCAGCCTGGTCATCCTGCCGCTGCTCAACCCGAATGGGGCCTGGGCATATTCGAGCAGCATCGACCTACTCAAAATTATGGGTGACCCGGCGGCACTGTTTCAGCCGCAGAAGGGCGTGACTCTCGCGCTGCTCCTCGTGGCCGGCGGCTTTATCGCGGTGCGTTCACCGCTCGCGCTCGTGCTGTTGCCGACCCTCGCCTGGCGGTTCCTGTCCGATAATTCGGGCTATTGGGGGCCGACCTGGCAGTACAGCGCCGTGCTCATGCCGATCGTGTTCGCCGCCGCCCTCGACGGCATCGCGCTCGCGCGCGGCAGCCGGCGCCGTTGGCTGCGCGGATACGGGCGGCAGGCAGCATCCGTTTCGATTGTCGCCGCCCTCGTGCTCGCCACGACGCTGCCCTTGTTCACACTGACGGATATGGCGGGCAATATTTCAACGGATCGCACCATCGCTGCGACCGCTGCTCTGCGGGTCGTGCCCGACGGCGCCCGGGTTGAATCAGATATTGGGCTGATGAACTATCTCGTGGAACGAACGGATGTCTTCTGGCTCGGCAACAAGAACCCCCTGCCGGACTATCTCGTGATCGACCTTGTCGCCGGAGGTCTGCCCGCCGAGTGGACGTCGGCGCAGGTCGTGGGCGAAGCGCTGCACCCCGGGGTGGCATTCACGACGATCTATTCCGCCGGAGGTTACGAGGTGGCCCGCCTGGCCGGCCCGACGCCATAGCTCCCTAGCTCCCTAGCTCCCTAGCTCCCGCCGTGACCTTCAGGGCCCGGGCTCAGCTGAGAAACTGGACCTACCTTCCCATAGTGGAGCGACACCCGCTTCAAACGGATGCCCAGCAGCCGGGACACGACGCGGAGCCCCCGCCGATCCACTCTCACCCGAACCTGGGCAAAGGCGAGAGTCATCACCAGGATCAGCCCGACAATCACCATCGTCATGACACCGGCGCCCACCGCAGAAGCCTGACCGTCCTCGCCGAACACCGCGATCACACCGATGATTCCGCCAAGCACGATGAGTCCGCCGATGACGGCCATGACCGGACTTGTCACGAGCTGGGTCCAGGTGGCGGTGAGGTCGACAGCGGTCGTCTCTGGCGTCGCATCGATGGGTTCAACCACGGCCGCCGGAACAACCCACTTATGGGCGATCAGGAACGGCAGCGCACCATAGCCGCAGGCGGTAAAGGTGAACAGCACCCAAGCGCCCCATCGCGCCCCCACTGCCGGGGCAGCACGTCGGGCAAGCGGTCGATCCAGAGCAACCAGGTGACGATAACCGCCAGAACCGGCAGCCACAGGGTCAGGGCTGCAGCGACATCCCTCGGGCGGGTTGGCGCCGCACCATTCACCAGTGTCATGAGGTCCCCCGATGAGTGTGGGCGGGTACGTCCACCACCGCACCGAGTCCATCCAATCACGAACCGCCCCAAGGTATTCAGGAAACTTCTTCCCAAAGCGCGTAATGGCTTGCGTCATGGCTGCTGAAGCAACCCTTTACGCGCTTTCGCGGAAGGGCTAGCGCTTTCGACGGGCGAGGAACGCATCCATTCTGGTGAATTTTGCCTCGGACTCGAACAGGATCGACTGGGCGACGTTATCGACGAGCGGATGCGCGGCCCGCGGAGCGTGGAAGACCTCCTTGGCAAGCCTGGTCGCCAGCGGGTCCTGGGCGGCGATCCGGTCGGCCAGTGCGTGAGCGGCAACGAGCAGGTCATCGGGGTCGTGTACCTCGGTGACCAGGTGTACCGCGAGGCATTCGGAGGCGCTCAGGATGCGTCCGGCCAATATGATCTCCTTGGCCACCGGTTCGCCGACGAGCTCGGCCAGGCGCCAGAGCGCACCGGCGGCGGGCAGGATGCCGAGTGCCGTCTCCGGGTTGCCGAGCCGGGCACTCGTTGAGGCGATGCGAAAGTCGGCCGCGTAGGCGAGTTCGGCTCCGCCGCCGAGCGCCCAGCCGTCGATCGCGGCGATCACGGGCATCGGCAGCTGTGCGATGCGCGAGAACAGGGCCGAGTTGATTCCACGCAGCGCATCGTCGCGACGACGTTCGCGCAGCTCGGAGATGTCAGCGCCCGAGGCAAAAACACCATTCGCACCGCTGATAATGAGGATCCGCGGCTGCTGCTCGAGTTCGGCGCAGACGGCGTGCAGCTCGTCGATCATGGTCTGGTCGATGGCATTGCGCACATCGGGCCGGTCGAGCTGAACGTGCACCCGGTCGACGCGGCGGTCAATTGTGAGGGTGGTGGTCATTGTGCGACATCTCCCTGGAGGTCGCCACTTCGGTCGTGGCTGGAATCGGGGTCAGTCGTGCCGGCGGGGAACACCCGCTTGTAGCTGCGGCCGTCTGGCAGGGTCACCGTGCGGCTGACCAGGGTGCCGCGACGCACCTGCAGGTAGATGGCCTGGGCACTCACCCCACGTTCAGCTGCCGCCTCGGCGACCGACAGACCGGGGAGGTCGGTGGGTACACTGCTCGGCCGCACGGAGCGTTTGCGGCCAGCTTCAAGGCGGGCGCTGATCTCATCGTCGGTGCCGCCCCAACGCCATCTGGCCGCCGGTGGTTTGAGCCCTGTGGCATCGGCGACCTGCTCCCACGACGTGTCGGCGGCGAGCGCAGCGCGCACCGCGACGAGCGTTGCCGGGTCCTGATCGAGGGAGGCCTGCAGCGAGCGGATGGCGCGCAGCCGGTCCAGGGGCGAGCTGCCGGCATCCGTGTGCAGCGCCAGGAGCCGCTCGAGCGCGGCTGCTGTCGTCGGTGCTAAAAACGATCCCATGCCTGGTCCTCATCAAATCTGCTGCAACCGGTGTCAGCAGACCCATCTTGCCAGACCAGGTCCGTCGCCAGCGCAGCCCAGCCCAGCCCAGCCCAGCCCAGCGCAGCCCAGCGCAGCCCAGCTCAGACCGGTCAGGCCAACACGACGACGGAGTGCGGAGCCAGCGTCAGGGCATCGGGCAGCCGGCCCTGCACAGCATCGGGACCGGTCGCGAAAGACAACACCACCTCTCCCCCACTGGCCGGCACGTGTACCGACCGCTCACCGAAGTTGATCAAAATTTGTGTGCCGCCACGGCGCAGCCGCAACCACCCGTCGGCGGCATCGAACTCCACGGCAATCTGGTCGAACCGTGGATCCGTGATGTCGGGATACGAACGGCGAAGCACCGCGAGGTCACGATAAAACCCGAGCAGCCGACCATGCTCGGTCTCGCTCGACTCACTCCAGTTGAGTTTGGAACGCTCGAACGTGGCCGGGTCCTGCGGGTCGGGAACGATCTGCGGATCCCAGCCCATCCGGGCGAACTCGTTGATACGCCCGGTGGCCGTTGCTGTGCCGAGCTCAGGCTCGGGATGCGACGTAAAGAACTGCCACGGCGTTGTCGCGCCCCATTCCTCCCCCATGAACAGCATCGGCGTATACGGCCCGAGCAGGGTCAGCGCCGCCGCAATGGCGAGTTGACCCACATCCAGCTGGGCGCTGAGACGGTCGCCGATGGCCCGGTTGCCGATCTGGTCGTGATTCTGGGACGCGACGACCAGTCGCCAGGTGGGCATCCGTTCACGATCGATGCGGCGGCCGTGGGTGCGTTCGCGAAAACTCGAGTACGTGCCGTCGTGAAAGAATCCGTGGGTGATCACCTTGGCGAGGGCATCAAGCGGCTCGAAGTCGGCGTAATACCCGGCGGTTTCCCCGGTGAGGGCCACGTGCACGGCGTGGTGGAAGTCGTCACTCCACTGGGCGTCCTGGCCGTAACCGTTGGCCTCTCGGGGCGTGATGAGGCGCGGATCGTTGAGGTCGGATTCGGCGATCAGGGTGAGCGGACGCCCGATCGCGGCGCTGAGCGCGCCGACCTCGGTGGCGAGCTGCTCGAGCAGGTGGGTGGCGCTCGTGTCGCGCAGCGCGTGGACAGCGTCGAGTCGCAGGCCGTCGACGTGGTAATCGCCGAGCCACATCAGGGCATTATCCAGAATATAGCGGCGCACCGGGTCGGAGTGTGGCCCGTCGAGGTTGAGCGAGGAACCCCAGGTGTTTTCTGCAGCCTCGCTCAGATATGGACCGTACCGGGGCAGATAGTTGCCGCTCGGACCGAGGTGGTTGTAAACGACATCCTGGATCACGCCGATGCCATGCCGGTGGCAGGCGTCGACAAAACTCTGGTACGCGGCCGGGCCGCCATAGCCCTCGTGCACGGCGTACCAGAGCACACCGTCGTAACCCCAGTTGTGCGTTCCGTTGAACGCGTTCACCGGCAACAGTTCAACGAAGTCGACACCGATCGATTTCAGGTGATCGAGCCGGCTCGCTGCCGCTTCGAACGTGCCCTCGGGTGTGAAGGTTCCCACGTGCAGCTCGTAGATGATGGCGCCGGCGAGTTGGCGACCGGTCCAGTCGGTGTCCTGCCAGATATGTTCGGCGAAGTCGAAGGTGCGCGACAGGGCGTGAACCCCACCGGGCTGACGCCGCGCGCGCGGGTCTGCGAACGGCCCGCTCCCGTCGACAATGAACCCATAGTCGATTCCGCCGGCACCGGCAGGGGGAACGGATGCCGGCAGCTCCCACCACCCGTCATCGCGCGCCGTCAGCTCGAGCCTGCGCGGCCCGAGCTGCACCTGCACGGCGTGCGCGTCGGGTGCCCAGACCTCAAATTTCTGATCGTTCATGCGTGTCGTCCTGTGCTGTTGTGAAGGGTGGGGTCGAACGGGAAACCTCGGTCATCGTCATCCGCGACCAGCAGAGCCGCGGGGTAGCGTGCGAGAACGTCAGCGACGCGCAAGCTCGGACCATCGAACCTCTCCTGGGTGAGCACGTCGATGTAGCTGCGGCCGGCCACCACAACGGTCGTGTCGCCCCAGCCTCCGGCGCGGCGCAGTCCGACCGGCAGCCGGGTGGCCAGCGCGATCGCTCCCCCGCGATCGAATGCCACGATGTGCCCGGCGGCCGCGCCGAAGGCGGGTATCGAAACGTAGCGAGTGAACAAGTCTGCCCGGTCGCGGCGCAGCCTCAGGGCGCGTGAGGTGATCAGCAGCTTCGCGGCCGCGCCCTCGTCGATGGGAGGGAGCCATCCGTCGTCGATGCGGGTCAGCAGTTCGCGGCGCAGCTTATAGTCGACCGGGCGGCGGTTGTCCGGGTCGACCAGCGACGTCTCCCACAGCTCACTGCCCTGATAGACGTCGGGGACTCCCGGCATGGTCAGTTGCAACAGTTTGAGCGAGAGCGAATTGCTCCAGCCTGCCTGCTGCAGTTCAGAGACCAGATCGATGATGAGGTCGGGGGTCGGCCCGGGACTGACGACGGCGGTGATGAGCCCATCGAGTTTCGCCTCAAAATCAGCGTTCTGCTCCGTCCAGGTGGTCGAGGTACCGGCCTCGCGCGCCGCCTTGAGTGCGTAGGCGAAGAGACGCTCCCTGCTGGCTGGCCAGGCGCCGACGATCGCCTGCCAGAGCAGGTTCTCGAACGGCGCGTCACCAATCGGATGGCGCGCCCGCAGTTGCTCGAGCACGGCCCCCCACCGGGCGGGGATCTCAGCGAGCACCGAGATGCGCGCCCGCACGTCTTCGCCACGTTTCGTATCGTGGGTTGACAGGGTTGTCATCGACAGCGGGAACCCGGCCTGGCGCGCTCGCTGCCGATCGTGGAACTCCGTTACCGTGACCGCAAACTCATCGGGGTCAGCGCCGACCTCATTGAGCGAGGTAAGCCGGCTGAATCGATAGTAGGCCCGATCTTCGACACCCTTGGCCATGACCATGCCCGACGTTTGTTGAAAGCGCACAGCAGCCGGATGCTCCTGGTCGCCCAGCAGCGGCAGCAGCCGGTGGATTTCGGCCTCGAATTCGGGTCTGTGGGCGATCGATCGATTCGCCGCCGCCTGCAGGTTGTCCCGGCCCAGGGGCAGGTAGGAACGATAAACCGGGAACCAGGCCAGAAGTTCGGCAAGAGCGTCGGCGGTGTGGTCGTTACTCTGCTCGTCGCTGGGCACCAGGCGAGCGATGCGCAGCACCTCCGAGCGCAGGATGCCATCGGCCACCGCGCGCTTGTTGTGATACACCAGTTTTCCCCACCCGGCCGCGTTCTCCCCCTGCAGCCGCAACTCCAGGGCGTCAAGATCCGCCTGACCGGCCGGATCAACCAGAACCCGATCGACGTCGGTGAGGGCGTCATACCCGGTGGTACCGGCTGTAGCCCAGCTCGTGGGTAGCTGCTCTGGCCCCTCGAGAATTTTCTCGACCAGAACGTAAGCGCCGTGTGTGGCACGACGCAGCGCCTCGAGATAACGCGCCGGGTCGGCCAGGCCATCTGGGTGGTCGACCCGCAGTCCCTGCACGAGACCTTCACGCACCCAACGCACGATTTCACGGTGCGACTCCTCGAACACCCACGGCATTTCGACACGAATACCGGCCAGGCTGTTCACAGCGAAGAATCGACGGTAGTTCAATTCGTCGTCGGCCCGCCGCCAGTTCACCAGCTCATAGTTCTGCCGATCGTGCACACCGGCTGGGTTGGCACCGTCGTCGGCCGATCCGGCGGCAATCGGAAAGTGATTATCGAAATAGTGCAGTTCGCCGTCGACGATCTTCAACTGGTCGAGCTGGCCAGGCCCGTCGCCCAGGACCGGAATACGAATTCGCCCGTGGCCGAATGCCCAGTCCACGTCGAAGGCCTCGGCGTAACGCGACTGTTGGCCATTTTGGAGCAGGTCCCACCACCAGGAATTCTGCCGCGGCGTCGCGACCCCCATGTGGTTCGGCACGATGTCCACGAGTACGCCCCGCCCCGACAGGTGGGCCGCTGTCGCGAACCGGTCCAGGGCATCCGCCCCGCCTCTGGCCGGATCGACGAGGGAATGATCGACGACGTCATACCCGTGATCCGATCCGGCCTCGGCTTGCAGCAACGGTGAGAGGTAGACCCAGTCGGCACCGAGATCGCGAATGTAGTCGACCGTTGCCGCGGCGGCATCCAGGTCAAAGGTTGCGGTGATCTGCAGTCGATAGGTCGAGCGCGGTACGGGTACCGACTCCGCTGCCGCACTACCTGGTTCGTCGGTCATCGGCCCGGCCCTCAGCTGTGGCTAACCAGGGTCATCAGACCGGTGGCACCGGCCAGTGACGCTGCGACGGAGTGATCGGGCACAACTTCGGGTTCGTGATAGGCGCGCAGCACCGCGAGGGAACGACCGGCCACGGTCTGAATCGCTCCGGCCGGACGGGGGGTGGAAACGGCGCCGTTGCCGGCGGTATCGACCACGATCTCCCAGGCCGGAGCATACTCATCGGGCGGGAGCGTGAATTCCTCGTCTTCGGCGTCGGCGTTGAACAATAGGAGAAAGTTGTCGTCGGTGACGTCCTGACCTCGCGCGTCACGCTCGCGGATTCCGTTGCCGTTGAGAAATTTGGCCACTGTGCGGGCCAGGCTTTCATCCCAGTCTTTAGGCACCATCGGTTCACCATCGGTGTTGAGCCAGACGATATCGGGCAGCGATTCGCCCGCCACCCGCTTACCGGGTCGACCGTCGAAGAATCTGCTGCGCCGAAAAGTTGGATGCTCACGGCGCAGGCGGGATACGGCCGCCGTGAATTCGATCAGCGGCACATCGGCCTTGTCCCAGTGAATCCAGGTCAGCTCGGAATCCTGCGCGTAGGTGTTGTTGTTGCCGAGCTGCGTACGGCCCAGCTCGTCGCCGTGCAGCAGCATCGGTACTCCCTGCGACAAAAGCAGCGTCGCAATGAAGTTGCGTGCCTGCCGGGCGCGCAGCCCGCGAATCGAGGGATCATCACTGGGGCCCTCAACACCGGAGTTCCACGAGCGGTTGTGCGACTCGCCATCTGTGTTGTCTTCGCCGTTGGCATCGTTGTGTTTCTCGTTATATGAGACGAGGTCGGCGATGGTGAAACCGTCGTGCGCGGTCACGAAGTTGATCGAGGCCATCGGGCGGCGCCCGGAGTGTTCGTAGAGGTCGGCGGATCCGGCCACGCGGGAGGCGAATTCGCCCAGAGTGGACGGCTCACCACGCCAAAAATCGCGCACGGTGTCGCGGTACTGACCGTTCCATTCTGACCACTGGGAAGGAAAGTTTCCCACCTGGTAGCCGCCGGGACCGACATCCCACGGCTCGGCGATGAGCTTGACCTGCGAGACGATCGGGTCTTGTTGCACAAGCTCGAAGAAGGTGGAGAGCTTGTCGACGTCGTAGAGGTCTCGGGCCAAAGCTGACGCCAGATCGAACCGAAATCCGTCGACGTGCATCTCGAGCACCCAGTACCGCAGCGAGTCCATGATGAGCTGCAGCACGTGCGGGTGGCGCACATTGAGGGTGTTTCCGGTGCCGGTGTAGTCCATGTAGTAGCGTTTGTCGTCGTTCATCAGGCGATAGTAGGCCTCATTGTCGATGCCCTTGAACGACAGGGTCGGTCCCATATGGTTGCCCTCGGCGGTGTGGTTGTAGACCACGTCGAGAATGACCTCGATGCCGGCGGCGTGCAGACTGCGCACCATGCCCTTGAATTCCTGCACCTGCTGCCCAAGGTCGCCGGTCGAGGAATACGCGCTGTGCGGCGCGAAGAATCCGATCGTGTTGTAGCCCCAGTAGTTGTTCAGGCCCTGGTCAACGAGGGTTCCGTCGTCGACGAATTGGTGCACCGGCATCAGCTCGATCGCGGTCACACCGAGCTTTTGCAGGTGGTCGATGACCGACGGATGCGCCAACCCGGCGTAGGTGCCGCGCTGCGTTTCGGGCACCGATTGTTGCAGCTTGGTGAGGCCTTTGACGTGTGCTTCGTAGATGAAGGACTCACTGTATGGTGTGCGCAGAGACCGGTCACCGGTCCAGTCGAAGAACGGGTTGACGACGACGCCGAGCATCATGTGCGAGGCGGAATCTTCGTCATTCGGCGCATCGGGGTCATCGAAATCGTAGGAGAACAACGAGGGGTCCCAGTCGATGGCCTGAGTAGTGGCCTTGGCGTATGGATCGAGCAGCAGCTTGCTCGGGTTGGCCCGATTACCGGCCGCCGGGTCATAGGTGCCGTGCACCCGATACCCGTAACGCTGGCCCGGCTGTACGAGTGGTAGGTAACAGTGCCAAATAAAAGCGGATGACTCGCGCACCTCCACCCGCGTCTCACCCCCGTTCTCGTCGATGAGACACAGCTCGACGCGTTGGGCGGCTTCGCTGAACAGGGCGAAGTTGGTACCGCTCCCGTCAAACGTCGCGCCGAGGGGGTAGGCGGTTCCAGGCCAGGTTTCCATGAGACTCCTCGGGATGAAGATAAGACACGGTCAGGTGCAAAAGCAGCGACGAGGGCGCGCGCAGCCAGGTGATCGGATCGCGCTTGCAGAATACGCTACAGGCATCCGGCGGCATATCCGCCTTCCCGGCGCCTGGCGCCCTGCGACGGCGACTCCGAAAGTATCGTGTCCCGGTTCACGTGTGTACGTCACGCGGTTACGGCTTCTCACGAGACACGAATATTTCCCGGCACATGCATCTGCCGGTGCAACGAGGTCCTGACAGAATTTCGTTCATCATTTTCGATTTGCACTGCCAGAGCCACCAAAATGGAACCACGTGCTCTCTGCACCCGACGACTGGAGACCCCCATGACCGAAATCGACCTCATCAGTTTGTGGGTCAAGGCGCGAGCACACATCATCGCGTCCCAGGCCGCCCCAACTTTTCTGTTGACCGCCACCGTGGGCTTTCTCGCACTCGGACTCGGCACCGCCGACCTGGCCGTGCGCATTGCCGCGGCGGGTATTCTGCTCGCGTCGGGTATTTTCGGGGCGCTCGCGCAAATAGCCGCCGCCAACGAGGGACTGGCCGTCATCGCCGACCTGCGTTCCGTGACGGCGCCCAGTTCGGTTACCCGGTGCATCGTCGCTATGGCAGCGTGGGTCAATGTCGTGCGCTACGTGACCCCGGCGATCTTCGTGATCGTCTACGTCGCCGTCTTGATTTCACTTTTCATCACCGTTCCCACACCGTCGCCGGGCCGCTGACCCATCGCATCCGCCGCCGGCAGATGCACGTTTGCGCTCAGGAAGAACTGGCCACCCGGCGGTCACGTCGCGCGCGCCACCACGCCCAGGCCTGAGTGACAATGCGCTTGAGGAATGCTCCAAACCGACGCGCCCACGCGAATTCCGTTCCGAGCACGGCGAAGCCCAAAAAGACGATGAGCCACCCCGGTCCCGGCAAAGGAATCAGAAGGACGCCGATCGCAATAATCATCGTGCCGAGCAGCGCGACGCCGAGGCGATAGACGAAGAGCAGATGCCGGTGCCCGTCGACCCACGTGCGAGCTCGGCGCAGCGCCCGCCGCACCGGATGCCGCGGGTCGCTGCCGCTGGCCATATCGCGGGAGAGGTGCTCTGACATTTATCAAATCTAGGTTATGTGTCTGGGAAATGGCCGCCGGATATTCCCGTCGGTGACACCTGTGTTGGAATTCGACGCACACCATTGCCGGGCCGGGTTATGCCGACGCCAGACCCTCTGCCGCAGCGTCGAGGTAATACCACTGGCGGTCGACCTTGAGAAAACGACTGATTTCTTTCTGCTGTCTTGCTATGCCGTCTTCACGATAGTGCGCTGCGAATTCCACGATGCCTTCTTTATCGAGTAACCCGCCGCGTTCTGTGCGCACGATATCGAGCCGCCGCCACGTTATCTCCGGGTCCAGCTCGAATGACTCAGGTCTGGTCTGCTGATGCCAGGTCTTGAGTACGTACTGGGCGTTGCCGAGGTAAAAAGCGCTATACCGCGAACGCATGAGCCATTCAGCCGTTGGTGGTGAAGCAGCACCACTGTGATAGCGGCCGCAGCAGACAGAGTAGGTGTCGCCGCTCAGGCACGGACAACGCTGATGCACAGTGATGGGTTGTGCTGACAGTCGGCTACGCCTGCGCTTTGGCGTAAGCCTCGCGCACGGTGCCGGAGATGCGCCCACGGTCGGACACGTGCGTGCCGTTGGCGGCGGCCCAGGCGCGGATGGCCTGCAGTTCGGCCCGGTCTGAACCGGCCGAACTGGCACCACGCGGCTTGGCGGGCACATAGCCAACGCGCCGTGAAACATTTATGTAAGGCTTGACTGCAGATCGGAATTCAGCGAGATTCCCTGCTGACAGATCGATCTCGTAAGAGTCACCCTCAAAGGTAAAGGAAACGGTCGCTCCGGAGCCATTCTCGATAACGGTGCCGTCAAGGTCGTCGAGCAGCTGAACCGTGGTCTTCTTCATTCTGAGATTCTCCAATGCAGTGTCGAATACATTCGGGATGGATGCATTCGTTGTGGCAATAACCACTAACAGATTATGGCTGCCCCACCCGCATTCCGATACCCGCCACGCGGTATTTCTTTTGCATTCACAACTTCTACACTGCCGATACAAAAAAATAGCCCCGACAATGTCGGAGCTATTTCATACTTGGTGGATCCGAGGGGATTCGAACCCCTGACCCCCTGCATGCCATGCAGGTGCGCTACCAGCTGCGCCACGGACCCAGATTGTTGTTTCGAATTGCTCCGAAACAACTTTGTTAGCTTACAACACAGATTGGGATCTGCGAAACCGAAGCTACTCCGCGACCTCTTCGGCGGCGTCTTCTACGGACAGTTTGGCGGGAATCCCGGTTGGAATCACCGGGCAATCTTTCCACAGGCGCTCGAGGGAGTAATACTGGCGCTCTTCCTCGTGGAAGACGTGCACGACCAGGTCACCGAAGTCAACCAGCACCCAGCGACCGGCAGCCCGTCCCTCACGACGAAGCGGCTTGTAGCCGGCCTCGATCAGTTTGTCTTCGATCTCACCGGCAATCGCAACCACGTTGCGCTCGGATCGGCCAGTGACGATGAAGAAAATGTCGGCCAGAGGAAGCGGATTTGAGACATCGAGGGCGACAAGATCTTCTCCTCCCTTGGAGTCGGCGGCGGCGACGGCGATTGCAAGCAGCTCGAGGGCGTGGGGTGAAGTGGTCATGAATGAATCCTTGAGATTGTGAAGCGAGGCGGTATTGCCATTGTGGCGATGATAGAGGGAACGAAAGAAAGCGAACAGCAGGGGCTCACAGAGCGGGCGGGACGAGGTTGAATGATTCGAGCCACTAGAAATTGCCCAGCAGATAGCCGGTCACGAAAAGCGCTAGAACGCTCACAGCCAAAACTGCCGTCGCGATGACGAGAATCATCGGAAGCGAGGCACGGCGTCTCTTGGGCGGGGCCAGCATGCCCCGCGTCGAGGCATGCGTGCTCACAGCGCGACTCGCACTAACCGGGGCCGAGTCCCCCCCGAGTTGATCGGCGTCGAGTTGGTCCATCATGTGGTCTATCTCCGACGAATCGAACAGATTCGGATGCGCGCCAGTCGACCCAAGACTACGCGGCAGGTCGAATGAACCGGTGATCATGATCTCACCGGTGTTGGAGATGGGACTCACGCTGCTGCCCTGATGTGGAATCGACGGCAATATGAGCGCGTTCGTGGTGGTGGGAATCCCACCGGCCCCGATACCGCGGTTGATCAGTTCGTCGAGGGACTGGTCGCGCTGCGGCGCTTCGACGCGCAGAGCGTCCTCATCGACCGACCAGTGCCCGATCGGCGGTATCCAACCGGTGGTGGAGCTGACAACCGAGTCTGGTGCATCGATCGGCGCCGTGACGATAGGTTCGGCCACGATCGGTTCGGCGTACATTTGCTCGGGTTCGATGCGGTCGACGACGACCGGAGTGGCCGGCTCGGGCTCGATCGGCTCGGGCTCGATCAGCTCGGGTTCGATCAGCTCGGGTTCGATCAGCTCGGGTTCGATCAGCTCGGGCTCGACCGGCGCAGCATCAGCGGGCGCAGCATCAGTAACTTTCGCCTCGACCGGCTCACCAGCGGAAATTGGAAAGTCGCCGGTAGAGAGGGCCTGCTCTTGCTCACGCGCGTGCAATGCACGTAATTCCCGGCGACTGGGCGTGTATGGTGCCGAAACCAGAGCAGACGGCGCGGACTCGGCTGCAAGTGCACTTGCGCCAGGAAGTACTGCCTCCTGGGCCTCGTCTACTGCGGGAATCGTATGGTGCCGGTTCGTTCGACGTGAGGTCGCAGGCTGCGTTGAGCCGGAGAAGGATGCAGGGCTGAGCGCGGCCGGCACCAGGACCGGAACGTCGAGAGTCGGTATTGCGTCGTGTGGCGCGGCCGTTTCATCGCCCTGGTCGCGGGCAAGTTCGCGCGCCTGACGTCGGCTGAGCGGCTGAGGCTCTCCCGACGTCATGCCACACTCCGATACAGATGATGCTTTGAGATGTACTGGACAACCCCGTCGGGGACCAGATACCAGACCGGGAATCCCCGATTGACCCGTGCCCGGCAGTCAGTGGACGAAATGGCCAGTGCAGGGACTTCCAACAAGCTTACGTCTTGGTTCGGTAATCCTGAAACGCTCAGCTCATGCCCCGGACGACTCACAGCGACAAAGTGCGCCAGCTCCCAGAGTTCACGTACGTCTTTCCAGCCGAGAATCTGGGTGATGGCATCCGCTCCGGTAATGAAGAACAATTCGGCGTCCGGACGCTCTTCATGCAGGTCACGCAGCGTGTCTATTGTGTACGTCGGCCCGACCCGGTCGATATCGACGCGGCTTACCGTGAACCGTGGATTGGAGGCGGTTGCGATCACGGTCATCAGGTATCGGTGTTCACTTCGGGTTACGCCGCTTTTCTGCCACGGCTGCCCGGTCGGAACGAAGACCACCTCGTCGAGGTCGAAACTGTGTGCCACCTCGCTGGCGGCGACGAGGTGCCCATGGTGGATGGGGTCGAACGTTCCGCCCATCACGCCGATGCGCGGACGACGAACTGTCACGGTGAAATCAGGCTTCTAATGGCCACCGGTGTCGGAGGTTCCACCATGTCCACCGTGCGCGGCCGCGTAAGCATTGGCTTTGCCGCTGTGACGGTTCGCGACGTCACGAAAGCTCCACAGCACGACCCCGAGGGCCAGAAACAGCACAGCCGCGACCAGCGGGTAGACGACGAGCGGCAACGGCAGGGCGATGTGCTCGACCTCGGTCAGCACGGCAGTCAGAAAAGACATCGGTTCTCCATTCACGGGCTGCACAGGTTAGGCGCGGCTTGAGATGACAGCGACGGGTCGCAGGCTTGGCGACTCACGCCATCGCCCCATTCTAGCCGGACCCCGCCATCGGACCTAAGCACGCACCTGTCCGGTGCCGCGCACGATCCATTTTGTACTGGTCAATTCTGGTAAACCCATCGGCCCGCGAGCGTGCAGCTTCTGGGTAGAGATTCCCACCTCAGCGCCGAACCCAAACTCGCCGCCGTCGGTGAACCGGGTCGAGGTGTTGACCATGACCGCGGCCGAATCGACCTCGTTCAGAAAGCGTTCCGCGTTCTGCAGGTCATTGGTGATGATCGACTCGGTGTGCCCCGTGGAATAGCGGCGAATGTGGGCGATGGCCTCGTCGAGTGAGTCGACGATTGCTACGGAGATGTCAAGACTCATGTACTCGGTGCCCCAGTCTTCGTCGGTCGCCGGGACCGCGGCCGGATAGATCGACCGCGTGCGGGCATCCGCATGGATGGTGACACCGGATGCCGCAAGCTTGGCCAACACGGCGGGAAGCAGTCGTTCGGCGGCGCTTCGGTGCACGAGAAGGGTTTCGAGGGCATTGCATACGCTCGGGCGGTGCGTCTTGGAATTGTGCACGATCTCGATCGCCCACTCCTTGGTAGCCGACTCATCAAGGAAGACGTGCACGACGCCCGCTCCCGTCTCAATGACTGGCACCTGGGACTGCGCCACCACGGTCTGAATGAGGGTGGCGCTGCCACGGGGAATGAGCACATCGACGTAGCCGCGGGCTTTCATAAGCTCGGTAGCACCGGCCCTACCAAAGGGATCGATGGTCTGCACTGAATCGGGGTTGAGTCCGGCGTCGATGATCGCGGCCTGCACCAGGCCGATGAGCACCCGGTTACTGTTCTCGGCAGCGGAACCGCCGCGGAGTACAACAGCATTTCCGCTCTTCAGCGCGAGGGCCGCGAGGTCGACCGTGACGTTGGGACGAGCTTCGTAAATGACCCCGATCACGCCGAAGGGAACGCGCACCTGGCTGATTTTGATGCCGTTGGGCAGGCTGCTGCCGCGCACGATCTGCCCGACCGGATCGGTGAGCAGCGCGATCTGGTCGACGGAATCCGCCAAGGCCAATATTCGGGGCTCGTCGAGCTTCAGCCGGTCCAGCAGTCCGTCACGGAGACCGTTGGTGACGCCGGCGGCGAGATCGGCCCCGTTAGCAGTGACGACCTCTGCGACATGGTCACGCAGCGCCTGGGCAATCAGCTTGAGGGCTTTGTTTTTTAGCTCCGTCGGCGCCGACGCGAGTGACACGGAGGCGGTGCGCGCGGCCTCGAGGGTGGGTGTGAGTTGGGCTACATCGTTCGGGGACTGCAACATACTCCGTAGTTTACGGGAGGCATCCAGGAGAGCATTCTCGGTTCTCAGGAAATCCGCAATGCCGATGGCGCCGTCGAGGGTTCGAACCAGGTTCCCACCGGGTCTCCGCGCAGAGCCTCGGCCACCAGCCCGGTAGCGGTGACCAGCACTGCGGTTCCGGCCTGGGCGGCGATGCGAGCCGCCGTCACCTTGGTGCTGGCTCCCCCGGTACCGACTCCATTGACGGTTGTGGCGCCAAATTTCATGCCGAGTAAGGGGTCACCGAACGCAACATGACTGATCCGCTCTGCCCCGGGCACGTCCGGTGGGCAGGTGTACAGGGCGTCCACGTCGCTGAGGAGCACCAGCAGGTCGGCGCCGATGAGAGTGGCAACGAGCGCGGCCAGCCGGTCATTGTCGCCGAATCGAATTTCGTGGGTGGCGACCGTGTCATTCTCATTGACGATCGGAAGTATACGCAGTGCCATCAGGCGTTCCATGGCGCGCTGGGCGTTACCGCGGTGAGTCGCGTTGTCGAGGTCACTCGCCGTGAGCAACACCTGGCCGGCCACGATGTCGTAGCGATCGAGGCGGTCCTGGTATCGGAAGATCAGCAGATTTTGCCCAACGGATGCCGCCGCCTGCTGGGTGGCCAGGTCGGTGGGGCGTTCCTGCAGTTGGAGATAGGGCATTCCGATCGCGATAGCACCGGATGACACCAGAACCACCTCGGTACCCCGACCATGGGCTTCGGCCAAAGCATCAACGAGTAGCGCAATTTGACCGGAGTTCTCACCGCTGATCGACGAGGAGCCCACCTTGACTACGATGCGCGACGCCGATCGAACGACGTGCCGCGAGTGCGCCCTCATAGCCTCGCGAGCCCCACGATTTCACCACTCACGACGTGCAACCCCACGGACTCAACCTTCGGCGAAAAAACAACCGCACCGAGCGCGGTTAGTGGCAGTTTACCGAATGCAGCGAACGTTTTTCACCGGCGCAAGTCGCCTGGCGGCGTCCGAAGAGCATCCATCTACTGGGGGAAGAGAATCGTCACGCGGGAGGCGAGTCACAATGACACCCCTGACCAGGGTACTCACGTTCAGACACAGTGCGCCTGCCCCGACTTCACTAGAGCAGCGCGTGGCGCTCTTCAGTCGCTTTCGGTTCGAACCAGGTGCCGACGTGCTCGCCGCGGAGGGCGGCGGCGGCCAGCTCGGTTGACGTCACCAGAACAGCGGTGCCGGCCTCGGTCGCCAGACGGGCCGCCACGACCTTGGTGCTCGCTCCTCCGGTGCCGACTCCGGTCGCTCCGCTCGAGCTGAACTCGAATGCGTCGAGTGGATCATCCGCGCCAATGAAGTCGAGCTTTACCGCCCCCGGCAGGTGTGGAGGCTTGGTGTAGAGCGCATCGACGTCGCTGAGCATGATCAACAGGTCCGCACGGATGAGTGTTGCCACCAGAGCAGCGAGGCGGTCGTTGCTTCCGAACCGCAAACCGTACACGGCCACGGTGTCGTTCTCGTTGACGACCGGCAGAATGCGCAGGTCGAGCAGGCGTTCGAGCGCGCGCCGGGTATTGCTGCGATGCGGTTCATTGAGCGCGTCACCCTCGGTCAATAGCACCGTGCCCGCCGCGATGCCGTAGCGGTCCAGGCTTTCCTGGTAGCGAAAGATCAATACGTTCTGCCCGACGGCGGCGGCTGCCTGCTGCGTGGCGACATCGCTGGGTCGCTCCTCGAGGTTGAGGAACGGCATTCCGGTGGCGACAGCACCCGAAGAAATCAGTACGACCTCGATCCCACGACCGTATGCCTCGGCCAAAGCGTCAACGAGGGGGGTGATCTGGTCGGAGTTCTCGCCGCTGATCGATGACGACCCCACCTTCACAACGACGCGTTTCGCGCCCGCTACGTTTTCTCTGGCTAAGCCACTCACTTCTGAATTTCCTCCACAGCGTCACTGTCGACGTCATTGCTACGGTCGAACTCGGCTTCAGTCTCGGCTTCAGTCGCGGCTTCAGTCGCGGCTTCAGTCGCGGCTTCAGTCGCGGCTTCAGTCTCGGCTGCGTCCGCCGCCGACGAGGTGTCGGCGGCAGCGACTCCCCCAGCGGTGGTCAACTCCACGTCGGCGAGGCGCACGTCTTCGTTGTATTCCTCTTCGCCGGTCTGCCACATGCCGGCTTCGCGCTCGCGAATGAGCTCGGCGCGGGCCGAGGACTTGGCGTCCATTCGACCGAAGTATTCTTCGCGGCGTTCGTTGCTCGTGCGGCGCTTGGGCTCGTCGAGGCGGGAATCGGTGCCGCGCGGAGCGGTGATCAGCTCGGCGGTCGAGGTCAGCGTCGGTTCCCAGTCGAAGACGACACCGTGGCCAGGGCCGATGATGACGGTCGAACCGGCAATAGCCCCCGACTTGTACAGCTGGTTCTCGATACCGAGTTTGGCGAGCCGGTCGGCGAGGAAGCCGACGGCTTCGTCGTTGGTGAAATCGGTCTGCTGAATCCAGCGTTCCGGCTTGGTGCCGAGGATGCGGTAGATGTTGCCGAAGGTGCCACCCTCGACCTTGATGACGAAACCACCCTCGTCGACGGCCTTGGGACGGATGATGATGCGTGGCTTCTTCGCTTCGGCTGCGGCCGCCTCGGCGCGGCCCTGTTCCACGACCTCGGCAAGGGCGTAGTTGAGTTGCTTGAGACCCTCGTGGGTGACGCTGGAGATCTCGAACACGCGGTAGCCACGGGCTTCGAGGTCTGCCTTGACGAAGGAGGCCAGCTCGCGGCCTTCCGGCACGTCGATCTTGTTCAAAGCAACGAGCTGAGAACGCTGCAGCAGCGGCTTCTGCCCCTCGGGTACGGGGTAGGCGTCAAGTTCGCCAAGGATGACGTCGAGGTCGCTGATCGGGTCGCGGCCAGGCTCAAGTGTGGCGCAATCCAACACATGCAGCAGGGCGGTGCACCGCTCGACGTGCCGCAAAAACTCGAGGCCGAGGCCCTTGCCTTCGCTCGCTCCTTCGATGAGGCCGGGCACGTCGGCGATGGTGTAGCGCGATTCACCGGACTCGACGACGCCGAGGTTGGGGTGCAGCGTGGTGAAGGGGTAGTCGGCGATCTTGGGCCGAGCCGCGCTCATGGCGGCGATAAGGCTGGACTTGCCTGCGGAGGGATACCCGACGAGCGCGACATCCGCTACGGTCTTGAGCTCGAGATAGACGTCGCCTTCCCAGCCGAGCGTGCCGAGCAGGGCGAAGCCTGGGGCCTTGCGCTTGGTCGAGGCGAGGGCAGCATTACCGAGCCCGCCCTGGCCGCCGGGTGCGACGATGAGGCGCAGGCCAGGTTCGTTCATATCGAGGAGTTGGTTGCCCTCAACGTCTTTGACGACCGTGCCGATCGGCACCATGAGCTCGCGCAGGTCGCCGTTATGACCATTGCGGTGGTCGCCCATACCTGGTCCACCGTTGTCGGAGCTGCGGTGGGGCGAACGATGGTAACCGAGCAGGGTGGTCGTGCTCGGGTCGGCGACGAGTACGAGGTCTCCGCCGCCCCCGCCGTTACCGCCATCGGGGCCGGCCAGGGGTTTGAACTTTTCGCGCTTGACCGAAACGCATCCGTTTCCTCCATTGCCCGCTCGTAAATGCAGCGTCACGTGGTCAACGAATGTGGCCATGGAGTGCCCCTTTCAGGTGGCGCAAGAAGTGCTTCAAAACACGGTGCTATGAAACTATGTGCGGTAATCAAATCTGTCACGGACAAACACGTCAGGGCGGACCGAAGCCCGCCCTGACGCTGTGCTAACAATTACTGTGGTGTGGAAACCTACGCGGCTGCGACCACAATGTTGATGACCTTGCGGCCACCCTTGGCGCCGAACTGCACGGAGCCGGCCTCGAGGGCGAAGAGCGTGTCGTCGCCGCCACGACCGACGTTGATGCCGGGGTGGAAGTGCGTGCCGCGCTGACGAACGATAATCTCGCCCGCGCCGACAACCTGACCTCCGAAGCGCTTCACGCCGAGGCGCTGGGCGTTCGAGTCGCGACCGTTGCGAGTGGAACTCGCACCTTTTTTGTGTGCCATCTGTCTATCTCCTCAGGCCTAGGCGATGCCGGTAACCTGAACGCGAGTGAGCTCCTGACGGTGCCCCTGACGCTTCTTGTACCCGGTCTTGTTCTTGAACTTCTGGATGACGATCTTCGGACCGCGAAGGTTGTTCAAAACCTCGGCCGTGACCTTGATCTTGGCCAGCGACGTAGAGTCAGAGGTGATCTTGTCGCCGTCGACGAGAAGCACGGCGGCCAGCTCGACGTTGCCGTCCTTGTCAGCCTTGATTCGGTCCATCGTCACGATGGTACCGACCTCTACCTTCTCCTGCCGCCCTCCGGCGCGCACAACTGCGTAAACCACTTTACGTACCAATCGTTGGGGAGCCCCAAAAGACTCCGAATCTGGAAATTTGCTGCATGGCCGGGCCGGTTGGCCCAGAGCACTCAGAAAATCATGGTGTTTGCGTTGATATTGCCTAACACACACCAAGGGTTGACTTTACCTGATCCGCTACCCGTGGTCAAACCAATGGCGCGGCGTGTCTGAACCACGGTGTCTGAACCAGTGCGGCTCATAGACTTCGATCATGGCAATACTTATCGACCAGCCTAGCTGGCTGGCGCACGGAACGGTGTGGGCACACCTCGTGAGTGATGCGAATCTTGACGAATTGCACGCTTTCGCGGCCGCAGCCGGCGTTCCGCGACGTGGTTTCGACCGTGACCACTACGACGTCCCTGAGGCTCGCTACGCCGATCTGGTCGCCGCCGGGGCACTGCCGGTGAGCTTTCGCGAGATGATCGTGCGGTTGCGCTCCAGCGGGCTGCGTGTGACGGCTCGAGAACGGCGTCTCGGATAGCAAACTGCTTCCCGCGTACGCTCACGTAGCGTCGAACCCGAGCACGCCGGGGCGCCGCAAACCGGCCGCAGGTTCACGACCACGATCGTCGCATTCGCTGCCTCGGCGCTGACCGGGCACCGTCGAAAAAGTTTGGTGTCACGCTTCAGCGATCGGCAACCTGTTCAGAAGGCAGAATATCGTTCGCCTGATCCACCGGCAGAATTTCGACCGGGGTGAACGCGACCGGGTCGCTCGCCGCGCTCACGCCCGCATCGAAGCGGTGGGCGTGCTACGAGGATGTGGCAGCCCCAGCCGACGACCCGCTGCGTAGTGACGATGGTGAGCGGGTCCCTTGGGGCAAGGCCGGGAGGCCATCGCCGCAGGAGACCTACGCACCGATTGCGTTATCGCCTGACCTGGCGCCGCGGCCTATTCACCCGGCGGCAACTGGCTCGGTGCCGATGCGGACGTCACCGTACCCGTCTTGGTCAGAATGGCCTGCCCACCAGGACCTCCGGCGGTCGTGACGCGGCGGCTGCGCGCGCGTCCCTGACCGGGAAGTTTCGGCTCGGGCAGCGAATCCAACACCGAGTCCAGCAGCTGGTCAGTGACCTGCTTGCTGGGGCGCCGCGCGGTACGCGTCGCCTTCTTCACCGGAATGTCGAGGATATCGACAGACTCCGATATATCGGCTGCGAGCGACTGCACGGCGACGGGCGACTGCACGGCCGGCGCCCCAGCCGGCAGGGCGCTGCGACCACCGCGGGTGCGGGGCGCCCCTGCCATGGCGGCGGTGCCGACGAGTGGCTCGGTGACCGGCGTAGTCAATACGGCTGCGTCGGTCTGTTCCGTGTTGGCCTGACCGATGTTCCCCGGCTCGGCGTCCGCCTGTTCCGTGCCAGCCTGCTTCGTGCCAGCCTGCTTCGTGCCAGCCTGACGAGCACGAGCTTGTTCGGACCGCGACTGCTGGCCGCGCCCGCCTTGACCGCGCGAACGAGACTGACGGCCTCGTGAACGCTCGGCAGTCGTCGGTTCGACCGCTTCGGTGCTGGCGGGTCCAGCGCCAGCCAGCTCGGTGCTGGCCAGTTCGGTGCTCGCCAGCACAATGCCAGCCAACTCGGTGCCAGCCAGCTCGGTGCCAGCCAGCTCGGTGCCAGCCAGCTCGATACTGGCAGCCCCGGTGGTGGCAGTACCGGTGGTGACCGGTGCGACCTTCGCTGCACCAGCATCAGCATCCGCTGCCCGCGTATCCGAAGCTGGGATGATCGCGATGGAGCCGGTGCGGGTGATGGTACGGGCGGCGATCAGCGCGAGGGCCTGCTTGGCGTCCTCCGTGATGCCGTGGGTGCCCTGACCGCTTTTCGGCGCGTCGAACCCGGCGCTGCTGCCGGAATGCGCGTCACGGTTGAAACCGTCGCGCTGGCCCGAATTGTCGCGGCCGTTTCCCGACCCGTTGTTTCCTCCACCGTTGGTGCCCGCCGCATTGCTGCCGCCCTTGGCGCGCGGACGGCGTTCCTGCGGCGGCTGCGCGGTCTGGCGGTGTTTGGTGACCGGGTCGTGGTGCACGATGATGCCGCGGCCGGCGCAAGACTCACAGTCTTCGCTGAACGATTCCAACAGTCCGAGGCCGAGCTTTTTGCGCGTCATCTGAACGAGCCCGAGCGAGGTGACCTCGGCCACCTGGTGCTTGGTGCGGTCTCGACTGAGGCATTCGATCAGCCGGCGCGACACGAGGTCGCGGTTGGACTCGAGCACCATGTCGATGAAGTCGACCACGATAATGCCCCCGATATCGCGCAGGCGCAGCTGGCGCACGATCTCTTCAGCCGCTTCGAGGTTGTTCTTGGTGACGGTCTCTTCGAGGTTTCCCCCACTGCCGACAAACTTGCCGGTGTTGACGTCGACGACGGTCATGGCCTCGGTGCGGTCGATCACGAGGGATCCGCCGGACGGCAACCAGACCTTGCGGTCGAGGGCCTTTTCGATCTGCTCCGAGATGCGGAACGCATCGAAGGAATCAATCTCGCCCTCATAGGTTTCAACGCGCTCGAGCAGATCGGGAGCGACCTGGCTGAGGTACGTCTCAATTGTGGACCGCACGTCGGGGCCGGCCACGACCATGCGCTGGAAGTCTTCGTTGAAGACGTCCCGCACGATTTTGACCAGCAGGTCGGGCTCGCTGTGCAGCTCGGCGGGCGCCTGCGCGGACTCGACCTGCTCAGCGATGTTCGCCCACTGCTCACGAAGCCGGTTGACATCGACGGTGAGCTGCTCATCGGTCGCGCCCTCAGCAGCGGTGCGTACGATCACGCCAACGTTGTCGGGGAGTACCTCTTTGAGAATCTTCTTCAGGCGGGCGCGTTCGGTGTCGGGAAGCTTGCGGCTGATGCCGTTCATCGAACCGTTGGGTACGTAGACCAGGTAGCGGCCAGGCAGGGAGACCTGGCTGGTGAGGCGGGCACCCTTGTGCCCGATCGGGTCTTTAGTGACCTGCACGAGCACCTGGTCGCCGGGCTTGAGCGCGAGCTCGATGCGGCGGGCCTGATTGTTGCTGCCGGAGTTCTCGGCGGCAGCATCCCAGTCAACTTCACCGGAGTAGAGCACAGCGTTGCGACCACGCCCGATGTCGACGAAGGCGGCTTCCATGCTTGGGAGCACGTTCTGCACTCGCCCGAGGTAGACGTTGCCGATGAGGGAGGCGTCCTGGTTCTTGGCGACGTAGTGCTCAACCAGCACGCCGTCTTCAAGCACACCGATCTGGATTTTATTGTGCTTGGCGCGCACGACCATGAGGCGGTCGACGGACTCACGACGGGCGAGGAACTCTGCCTCCGTGATAACCGGGCGGCGACGTCCGGCGTCACGGCCGTCGCGGCGACGCTGCTTCTTTGCTTCGAGCCGGGTCGATCCCTTGATGCGCTGAGGTTCGGTGATGAGTTCGGGTTCGCGCGGGGCGCGTACCTTGACCACCGTGTTGGCCGGGTCGTCGGTGCCTGATCTGTTCTCATCGCCGGTGCGCCGACGGGCTCGACGACGAACCGTCGTCGCCTCTTCTTCCTCGTCGTCATCCAGATCGCGCTCTTGCTGGTGCGACTCCTGCGCCGAGCGGATACCCGTGCGTGCCATCATCGGCAGAATTTCCGGTGCCTGGAACAACAGGGACAACGACGGGCGTACGGGTGCCGCTGCCTGCGCGACTGGTCCGTCGTGCGCCGTGTCGTTTGCCGGCGTTGCAGCGGTCATCTGCTGCGCTCCGGTGACGTTGTTGTACTCCGCGATGGTTGTCTTGGCGGGTACAGGTTCAGCGGTTGCAGGTTCAGCGGTTGCAGGCTCAGCGGTGACTGACACTGCCGGGGCCTCGATCGCTGGTTCTGTCGAACGGGTGACCGGCGCCTTCCGGGTTGATTTGCGAGGGCCGAACAGGCTCTTGCGTTTCTTGTTTTCGTTGTCTTCCACCATCACTGGTGCGCTCCTTGACCGCTGTGGATGACCGCGCCACCCACCGGTTACTCTCTCGTGCGGGATTGTCACCTTCGTGACGATTCCGCGAACTTTTTTTACTACGGCAACCGGCGTTGCCCCCTGTTGCTGTTCGGGGACTGTGCTCTGGCTGCAAATACTTCGGATCGTGGGACCCTAATTCTGGGCGACTATTGCCCAGGCAAGCTTCTTTGGCGTCTGCTTGAGCGCGGCTCAACGACTACCAGTGATTATCGCATGTAATCGCACAAACCCACGCAGCACGCGTGGCATAATCGCAAGCGTGCCTCAGACAGAGCGTTCTCAGCGTCCAACCGGCCTGGCTATTTTCCTGATCATCGCCGGATTAATCGCACTCGCAGCGGCATTCGCCCTCACACTCGACAAGATCCGCCTGCTGGAGGATCCGAACGCTCAATTGAGTTGCAGCTTCAGTGTTCTCATCGGATGCGCGACCAACCTCGCCTCGCCCCAGGGCGCAGTGCTCGGCTTTCCGAACCCGCTGATCGGGCTCGTCGCCTGGAGCGTGGTTATCACGATCGGTGTCGCCATTCTGGCCGGAGCCAAATTTGCCCGCTGGTTCTGGATCGGCCTGAACGTTGGGATGCTCGCCGCGATTGTTTTCGTGATCTGGCTGATCGCCCAGAGTATTTTCGTGCTAGACGTGCTGTGTCCGTGGTGCATGGTGACCTGGGCGGTGACCATTCCGGCCTTTTTGGCTGTGACGCTGTATAACTTCACGGTGGGCAATCTGCCCGGTGGGGCATCCGTTCGCCGCGTGGCCGACGCCGCGTATTCCTGGATATTCGTCATAACCATCGTCTGCTACATCGTGTTCTTCATCGTCGCGCAGGTCAACATGGACGTGTTGAATCGTCTGTGACGCGCTGGTGCAGACAGAAGTGGCCCGCCTCACTGATGAGACGGGCCACTCCTGGCCTACCGGATGCTGTTCGGTCAGTCGAACCAGAGCGCGAGCTCACGCGCGGCCGACTCGGGCGAGTCCGAGCCGTGCACGAGGTTCTGCTGAACTTTGGAGCCCCAGTCACGGCCGAGGTCACCGCGGATCGTGCCGGGCGCGGCGGTCGTGGGATCGGTCGTGCCGGCCAGGGCGCGAACCCCCTCGATGACCCGGTTGCCTGCGACGCGGAACGCGACGATGGGCCCACTTTCCATAAATTCAACGAGCGGCTCGAAGAACGGTTTGCCCTCGTGCTCGGCATAGTGTGCCGCGAGAAGCGAGCGGTCAGGCTCGACCAGCTTCACGTCAACCAGGGAGTATCCCTTGGCCTCGATGCGGCGCAGGATCTCGCCGGTCAGGTTGCGGGCAACGCCGTCGGGTTTGACCAAAACGAGGGTTTCTTCGACCGTGGTGTTCATTCAATCTCCTTCTGATGATCTATTCGTGAGCCGGTGACCATGCAGTACGTCCACATGGCAGCAAAGAGTGCGCCAACAAAAAACATGGCCGGGGTGATGAACCCGGTAGCGATGATGACCGCCTGCAGCAGCCAGCCGATCGGGTAGGACCAGCGAAAACGGAGCAGTGCGATCAGGACGACCATGGCCAGGCACAGCAGCACACCGCCAATGATGACAGTCAGCGGTGAGACCGGACCCGGCTCGGTCGCCACCGATACCAGCCCGAGGGTGACCACCGCACCGAGAAATACGACGATGGTTTCGAAGCCGAGCACGATGGTAGCGAGTGTGCGTTTGACCGAGCGCGGGCCGGGCGACCGGCGAAACCGACCTGCGCGCGAGTCAGCGTCTGCATCGTCGGCGCCCACGGAGCTCATTTCTCCATCCATTCGCCGGCGACCGCCAGGGTGATCGCTTCGCCGACGAGCACGATCGACCCGGTGACGAGCACGGCACGCTTGGGGGCCTCGGCGGCCCATTCCCGTGCGCTCTCCAGCGCGCCGGCCAGGTCGTCGAAGCGAAAAGTAACCTCATCGCTCGTCCACTCGGCGATGTTGTCAGCGAGGTCGTCCATGCGCGCGGCGCGCTCGGAGTGCGGCTCCGTAACGTAGAACCGGTCGACCTGGGGGGCGAGGGCGGCAATGATGCCCTCGGCGTCCTTGTCGGCGAGAATCCCGACAACCACGGCGATTTCATCGAAGTCGAAGTAGTCCTCGAGGGCGGCGGCGAGAGCGCCGGCGCCGTGCGGGTTGTGCGCGGCGTCTACGAGAACGGTCGGTTCGATGCCGACGAGCTGCAAGCGACCGGGCGAAGTCGCCGTGCCGAGGCCTTCCGCGAGCAGGTCACCGACCAGCGCCTGGCTGCCCGCGCCGAGGAACGACTCGACGGCAGCAATGGCAAGCGCCGCATTGTGGGCCTGATGAGTGCCGTACAGCGGCAGGAACAGGTCCGTATAGGTGCCGGCGAGACCGCGGACCGAGATGACCTGCCCGCCGACAGCGACGGTACTGGAAATCAGTTCGAAGCCCTCGTTCTCACGCGCGAGCGTCGCCTCGCTCAGCTCGGCGGCACGGTTGAGTTCGGCCTGCACGTCGGCGCTCTGCGCTGCGGAGACAACGGCGGCTGCCGGCTTGATGATGCCGCTCTTGGTGCGGGCGATCTCGGCAACGGTCGTGCCGAGTCGCAGGGTGTGGTCCAGCGCGATCGGCGTGAACACCGCGACCTGCCCGTCGGCGACGTTGGTGGAGTCCCACTCGCCGCCCATCCCGACCTCGATCACGGCCACGTCTACCGGCGCGTCAGCGAAGCAGGCGTACGCGAGCACGGTGAGCGCCTCGAAGAAGGTCAGCGGCACTTCGCCGGCGGCATCGAGTTCGGCGTCGACGAGCTGCAGGTAGGGCTGGATGTCGGCCCAGTTAGCGGCAAGGATCTGGTCGCTGATCGGCTCGCCGTCAATGACGATGCGCTCGTTCAGCCGCACCAGGTGCGGGCTGGTGAGCAGACCAGTGCGCAGCCCGTAGGCCCGAACAATGCTCTCGACCAAGCGGCTCGTGCTGGTCTTGCCGTTCGTGCCGGCCACGTGGATGATCGGGTACGACCCCTGCGGGTCGCCGAGAAAATCGAGGGCGCGCCGGGTTGGGGCCAGGCGCGGCTGCGGCTGCGATTCCCCCACCCGCTGCAATAATTCAGCGAAAACAGCGTCGCCGGCTTCGCGAAAAGCGTCCAGCGGAGCCGGCTGGTTCATCGGCTCCTCGTCGTCGCCGCGCCCGGTGATGTTCTTCCAATCAGTGCTGTCGTCGGCGGGTGCGCCGTCGGTAGGGGTGTCGTCGGTAGGGGTGTCGTTCTCAGACAAGGATGGCTCCGTTCACGCGCGCGACGGCCACAATGACGGCGCCCTGGTTGACATAGTGGTGTGCTTCAAACCGGACGTAGTGTTCGACGGGAGCGCCGACGCGAGCCTCGAGCCACTCCGACGGCAACTCCGCAAGAATTTCCCCGGTTGACGGGCGATGCGTGGTGAAACTCGTGGCGAGTGTCTCGGCCGCCACATCGACCCCGAGGGCGAGGTCGAAGGATTCGGCATCCGTTTCGCTCTGAAAGACCAGATCGAGACGGATGCGGTCGCTCACCGAAAAACCGGCCGACTTGCGGGTGTCCTGCACGGCGCGAATCAGGTCGCGGGCGAAACCTTCAGCCTCAAGTTCGGGCGTGGTGTTCGTCGCGAGAAGCGCAAAACCGCCGCCGGGCAACAACGCCAAGGCCGTCCCGCCGTCAGTACCGACGTTGTTCGCTTCGAGAGTCAACTCGAATTCGCTCGCTTCGAGCGCGATGCCACCGGCCGTGACGACGCCGTCGGACTCGCTCCAGTCACCGGCACGCGCGGCCTTGATAACGTGCTGCACCTGCTTACCGAGGCGGGGACCTGCAGCCCGGGCGTTGACGACGAGCTTGCTCGTGACACCGTAGGCGGCGGCACTGTCGTCTTCAAGCTCGATCAAGGTGACCGTTTTCACATTGAGCTCATCGCGGAGGATTCCCACGAACGCCGAAAGTGCGGCGGTATTGCCGGTGACGACAGTGAGGTTGGTCAACGGCAGGCGCACGCGCAGGCTTGCCTGCTTGCGAAGCGATAACACGGTGCTGCTGATCAGGCGCACCTGATCCATCGCGACGACCAGGTTCTCGTCGGCGGGGAACAGGGTGGCGTCTGGCCAGTCCTCGAGGTGCACGCTGCGGCCGCCGGTCAGGCCCTGCCAGATGCGCTCGGTGACCAGCGGCAGCAGCGGCGCGGTGACCCGGCAGAGGGTTTCGAGAACGGTGTAGAGGGTGTCGAAGGCTTCGTGGGCGGTAGCACCTTCGGCCGCTCCACCCCAGAATCGGTCGCGTGACCGGCGCACGTACCAATTGGTGAGTACGTCGGCGAAGTCGCGCAGGCGAGCAGCCGCGACCGTACTGTCGAGCGCTTCGAGATCGGTCGTGACACCCACAATCAGGTCGCGGGTCTTGGCGAGAAGGTAGCGGTCGAGAACGTCGGTGGAGTCGGTGCGCCACTGGCCTTCATAACCCCGTGAGTCGGAGCCGGTGGCACCGTCGGTTCCTGAGGCGTTGGCGTAGAGCGAAAAGAAGTACCAGGTGCTCCACAAAGGCAGCATGACCTGGCGGGCAGCCTCGCGAATGCCCTCCTCGGTGACGACGAGGTTGCCGCCGCGCAGCACCGGCGAGCTCATCAGGAACCAGCGCATGGCGTCGGCGCCGTCACGGTCGAAGACCTCATTGACGTCAGGGTAATTGCGAAGCGACTTGCTCATCTTCTGGCCGTCGTTGCCGAGCACGATGCCGTGGCTGACCACGTTTTTAAACGCGGGCCGGTCGAACAGTGCAGTAGAGAGCACGTGCAGCAGGTAGAACCAGCCGCGGGTCTGCCCAATGTACTCGACGATGAAGTCGGCCGGGTTGTGCGCCTCGAACCAGTCCTTGTTCTCGAACGGGTAGTGCACCTGGGCGAACGGCATCGAGCCGGAGTCGAACCAGACGTCGAGCACGTCATCGATGCGGCGCATCGTGGACTGGCCGGTGGGGTCGTCGGGATTCGGGCGGGTGAGTTCATCGATGTAGGGGCGGTGCAGGTCGGTGGGGCGTACGCCGAAGTCGGCGGCCAGTTCGTCGAGCGAGCCGTAGACATCCGTTCGTGGGTACTCGGGGTTGTCGCTTTTCCAGACCGGGATGGGCGAGCCCCAGTACCGATTACGGCTGATGGACCAGTCGCGGGCGTTGCCGATCCACTTGCCGAACTGGCCGTCTTTCACGTTCTCCGGAACCCAGTTCACTTCCTGGTTGAGCTCGACCATGCGCGGGCGAAAGTCGGTGACGCGCACGAACCAGCTCGACACCGCCTTGTAGATAAGGGGGTTGCGGCAGCGCCAGCAGTGCGGGTAGGAGTGTTCATAGCTGGCCTGGCGCAGCAGCCGGCCGTTGGCTTTGAGCAGCGCGGTGAGGGGCTTGTTGGCATCGCTCCAGAGCACTCCGGCGACCTCGGGAACGTCACTGAGAAACTTTCCGCCGTCGTCGAGGGAGAGGATGACCGGGATGCCGGCGGCCTCACCGATCTTCTGGTCCTCCTCGCCGTAGGCGGGCGCCTGGTGCACGATGCCGGTACCGTCGCTCGTGGTGACATAGTCGGCGACGAGGATGCGCCACGCGTTCTGGGTGCCCCAGATCGATGCGTCGGCGTAGTAGTCGAACAGGCGGTCGTAGGAGACCCCCTCGAGTTCGCTGCCGAGCACGGTGCGCGATACAGCAGCGGATGCCTCCGCTGCGTTCTCGTAGCCGAGGTCTTTCGCGTAGTTGCCGACCAGGTCGATCGCGATGAGGTACTCGGCGCCGAGCACCTCAGCTGACGCCACTGCTCCCTCGCGCAGCACCTCGGCGTCTGGCGTTCCGTTCGGGCCGGCCGGCACCACGGCGTAGACAATTGTGGGGCCCACGGCGAGCGCGAAGTTCGTCGGCAGGGTCCACGGGGTCGTCGTCCAGGCCAGGGCCCGGACCGCTGTGAGGCCGAGCGCTTCGGCTTTGGCACCGATCAGCGGAAAGGTCACGGTGACCGTCTGGTCCTGGCGCATCTTGTAGACGTCGTCGTCCATGCGCAGTTCGTGGTTGGACAGCGGGGTCTGGTCGCGCCAGCAGTACGGCAGCACCCGGTAGCCCTCATAGGCGAGACCCTTGGTGTGCAGCTGCTTGAAGGCCCAGATCACCGATTCCATGAACGTGATGTCGAGGGTCTTGTAATCATTGTCGAAGTCGACCCAGCGAGCCTGGCGAGTGACGTACTCTTCCCAGTCCTTGGTGTACTCGAGCACCGACTCGCGAGCGACGGCATTGAACGCGGCCAGGCCCATCTCTTCGATCTGGCTCTTGTCGGTGATGCCGAGCTTGCGTTCGGCCTCGAGCTCGGCCGGCAGGCCGTGGGTGTCCCAGCCGAAACGGCGGTGTACCTGCTTGCCGCGCATGGTTTGAAACCGTGGGAACAGGTCTTTGGCGTAGCCGGTGAGGAGGTGACCGTAGTGGGGCAGGCCGTTGGCGAAGGGTGGTCCGTCGTAGAAAGTCCATTCCTCGGCGCCTTCACGCAGGTCGATCGAGGCCTGAAACGTGTCGTCGCTCTTCCAGAAGGCGAGTATGTCGGCTTCCAGCGCGGGAAAGTTCGGCGACGGAACGATGTTCGCGCCGGGCGTCGGCTCACCGTTCAGGGGGGTGCTGCCACTGGGGGCGTTGCGCTTCTTGGGGTACAAATTGCTTCTCCTACCGGGACGGGTCACAGGGGCCCTGCTCCACGAGGACGAACGATCCTGTAGAAATCGCCGCGGTACCACCTCGCTTGCCGCCCACAATTGCCGGGCGACCGCTTGTTCACAGGCTGTGACGGGCCCGACTCGTTCGGTTCTACTGAGCTGTCCACCCGGGGGTGAGCATCCGTTCTTCCGAAGACTTCCCGGTGATAGCCGGGTCACTGTCATTCGCGTTTGATTCTACCGGAACGCAGGCGGCGTTAGTGTTAAAGGCCGGTTCATTCGCACGAGGGGCCGGTTCAACGTGCTATCAACTCGGCAGCGAATGCCGGGGAAAGAGTTTGTGAATGCCTACCCGGCCCGCCTCCCACAGCCCCGCCCCAACTGGCACTCCGG
This sequence comes from Cryobacterium lyxosi, assembly GCF_004403345.1. NCBI lineage: Bacteria > Bacillati > Actinomycetota > Actinomycetes > Micrococcales > Microbacteriaceae > Cryobacterium > Cryobacterium lyxosi. Next base: position 45,005 of record NZ_SOGT01000011.1, on the reverse strand, counting down.
CGCGAACCGCTCCACGGCGCACTACTCGTGCGCTTGGTTCCCTCGCCGGCCTGGTCGCCCTCGGGCTGCTCGTCGCCGGCTGCACCGCGGCCGGTTCGACCGAATCGGTCGGTGAGCCCAAAAGTGGCGGCACGATCACCTACGCCTCGGGCGACGCCGAACCAAGCTGCCTCGACCCGCACGTCGGCGGAAACTTTCCCCAGGCGCTGGTCAGCGCCCAATACCTCGAGTCGCTCGTCTCCCGCAACAGCAGTGGCCAGATCATCCCCTGGCTGGCCGAGTCCTGGGTTCCGAGCGCCGACGGCCTGACCTGGGAATTCACCCTGCGCGACGACGTGACTTTCACCGACGGCACGGTTTTCGACGCGAGCGCGGTGCAGGCCAACATTGCTCATCTGCAAGACCCGACGACGCTGTCCTCGACCGGATACCTCGCCCTCGGTAAGGTCACCGGCACCGAGGCGGTCTCCCCCACCGTCGTGCGCTTCACCCTCAGCGAACCCGACAGTGCCCTGCTGGAATCGCTGTCCCAGCCGTGGCTCGCCATCGAATCGCCGGCGGCGCTCGAACGCAGCCAGGACGAGAACTGCGCTGCCCCGGTCGGCACCGGCCCGTTTATCGTGGAGAGCTGGGTGAAACAGAACGCCATCACCCTGGTGCGCAACGATGACTACGTTTCCCCGCCAGCGGATGCCGGCCATTCCGGTCCCGCCTACCTCGACACGGTTATCTGGCGGTTCATTCCCGATTCCGCTTCGCGGTACGCAGCCCTGCAGTCCGGCGAGGTCGACGTGATCGACAACGCCCAGCCCGACACGATCGTGCAGGCCGAGCAGAGTGATTCACTCGAAGAGCTCGATTCCCCGCGTCCCGGCTCTTCCAACCGCATCGAACTGAACTCGGGTCAAGCGCCCTTCGACGATGTGCGCGTTCGGGAGGCGTTCATCCGGTCGGCGAACGTCGACGACGCCGTGTCGAGCCTGTTCCAGGGCACGGCGACCCGCTCGTACTCGGCACTGTCGAGCGTCGAGCCGACCGCCGTCTCGAACGCCGCCCTGTTCGCCTATGATCCGACCGCTGCCGGTACCCTGCTCGATGAAGCCGGCTGGAACGAGACTGATGCCGACGGTTACCGCATCAAAGACGGCGTTCGCCTGACGGTGGAGTTTCCGGTGAGTACCAACCAGTCCATTCCCGCCGAGCAGAGCGTATTCGAGCAGATCCAGGCCACGGCGAAGGCCACCGGTTTCGAGGTAAAACTGCGCCCGATGGATCTTTCCAGCTGGTACGCCGCCCTCGCCAGCAACGACTACGACGCGGTCAGCGCGCCGTACACCAAGGTCGGCCCCGACGTACTGCGCATTCTGTACCACTCCGACAGCATCGTGCCGGCACCGAGCGGCTATTTCGCCAATCTCGCCCAGGTCAGTGACCCCGCGATCGACGAGCTGCTCACGACTGCTGCGAGCACGGCGGATGCCACAGAACGCGCGGCACTCTATTCCGATGCCCAAGACCGCATTCTGGAGGGCTTCTACATTCTGCCGCTCTACGACCAACAGAACCACTTTCTGCTGCGTAGCGACGTGATAGGCCTGCGTACCCTACCGACCGTGGCCGTTCCCACGCTGTACGACGTGTGGCTGAACCGGTAGCGCCGGCCGGTCGCCCCGGACCGGGCCGGGCTCTCCCCGACCGGGACGGTGCCAGCGCGCGCGCTCGATTCCCCGTCGCGCTCGAGATGTTGGCCCTTGTGCTCCCCCGACTCGCAGCCCGACTGGCCGGATCTGTCTTCGTGCTGTGGATGGTGGCCACCATTACGTTCTTTGCGGTGCGACTCATTCCGGGTGACCCCGCCCAGGCCGTTCTGGGGGGTCCGGGATCGCAAGCCTCGCCGGAGGCGCTTGCTGCCGTGAGCGCCGAATATGGCTTCGACCAACCGGTGATCGTGCAGTATTTCGCCCAGCTGGGCCGGCTCATAACCGGCGACCTCGGGCGGTCGTATGCACTCAACACGGATGTCGGACCGCTCGTGCTCAGCCAGCTCGGCGGCACCCTGCTCCTGGCCGTTCTTGCCCTTATTCTCGCCTGGCTGCTCGCCCTCGCCCTCGCCACCTGGTCGACCCGCGGTGGCAAAGTCGCCGCCCGGGTAGGGTCGAGCCTTGAAATCGTCGCGGCCGCACTGCCACACTTCTGGCTCGCGACCTCGTTGATCGTCGTGTTCAGCATCGGGCTCGGCGTGCTGCCGCCGATCAGCACCGGCGACATCGCCGGGCTCGTGTTGCCGGTTCTCACCTTGGCCGTTCCGCTGGCCGGATTTCTCGGGCAGATCATGCGCGAATCGCTCCTCGGCGCGCTGGAGAGCCCCTTCGTACTCTCGGCTCGCGCCCGCGGCGAGAGTGAGCGTGGTGTGCGCTGGGTGCACGCGCTACGCCACGCCTCGCTGCCAGCGATCAGCCTCTCCGGATGGGCGTTCGGTTCCCTGATCAGCGGCGCGGTCGTCGTCGAGACCATTTTCGCCCGCCCCGGCCTCGGCCGCACCCTGCTCAATGCCGTGACCCTTCGGGACGTTCCGGTGGTGATCGGCGTGGTCATGATCGTCGCGGTCGCCTATATCCTGATGACACTGCTCACGGATGCTGCCAGTCGCCTCGTTGATCCGCGATTGCGTCTGACATGAGCGACCTCGAAGTGCAGGCCGGCCTCGCGGCCCAATCCCGCCGGTCCGGCCCGTCGCGCCGTCTCGGGGTTGCCGAGGCAACAGCTGGCGTTCTCGCCTTGTTCCTGGTGGCATCAGCGGTGGTGCCACAGTTGTTGGCACCGGGCGACCCCCTCGCGATCGACCCGCTCTCGGCGTTCCAGCCGCCGAACTTCGCACACGGGTTCGGCACCGACGAATCGGGCCGCGACATCTACACCAGAGTCGTGCACGGCACTCAGTATTCACTCGTGATCGGGGCTGCCGCTACCGCGATCGGACTAGGGCTCGGCATCGTGCTGGGCACCCTGGCTGGGATGCTGGGCCGTGTCATCGATTTCACCGTCAATCGATTTCTTGAGGTACTTTTCGCTTTTCCGGGGTTACTCCTGGCGCTTTTGTTCATTGTCATCTTCGGCCCCGGCGTGGTCACCGCGACGATTGCTGTTGGACTGTCGACAGCACCCGGGTATGCGCGCATCATCAGGGCCCAGCTGATTACCGTGCGATCACAAGCGTTCGTCGAGGCGGCGACCGTGCTCGGCCGCACTCGGTGGCAGATTCTGCTGCGCCACATTCTGCCCAACACCCTCGCCCCCCTGTTCGTTCTCGCAACCCTCGGCATCGGCCAGGCCATTGTCTGGGCGGCAACGCTGAGCTACCTCGGGCTCGGCGCCGAACCGCCGACCGCGGAGTGGGGCGCCATGCTCTCGGCCGGGCGCACCTACATCACCTCGGCCTGGTGGATGAGTTTCTTTCCCGGCCTGTTCATCGTGCTGACCGCCGTGACCGCCACGGTACTCGGCCGCAGCATCGACCGGCGGATGAGGCACGTATGAATGGGCCGGTACTCAAAAGTGACAGTGCTGCCGCGTTGACCGTGCGCAATCTGCGGGTTGGTTTCGGCTCGGCCGAACCGGTCGTTCGCGGTGTGTCGTTCGTCGTCGCCCCGGGTGAGTGCCTCGCCATCGTCGGCGAATCCGGCTCGGGCAAGAGTGTGACCGCCCGCAGCCTGCTTGGTCTGGCCGGTAGGAATTCCCGGGTCAGTGCCGACCGGCTCGAGCTCGGCGGGCAGAACGTTCTGGGGCTGACCGATCGCGCATGGCAGGGCCGACGAGGCAAGGACGTCGGCCTGGTGTTACAGGATGCCCTGGTCTCGCTCGATCCGCTGAGGCCGATCGGCCGAGAGATCGCTGATTCGCTCCGGCTGCACACCGCTCTTGGTGCTGCGGGCCGGGCACGGCGAGTGCTCGAGCTGCTCGACGCGGTCGGACTGCCGCACCCCGAATTGCAGGTGCGCAAGCTCTCGGGGCAGCTATCCGGCGGCGAACGTCAACGTGCTTTGATTGCGGCGGCAATTGCGTTGAACCCGCCGCTGCTGATCGCCGACGAACCGACGACGGCGCTCGACGTCACCGTACAGGCGCAGATTCTGGCACTGCTTGAACAGATCACCGGTGCCGGTACCGCCGTGCTTCTGATCAGCCATGACCTGGCCGTGGTGAGTCGGGTCGCACACCGGGTCGCCGTCATGCACGACGGACAGCTCGTGGAAACCGGCCGCACAACACAGGTTCTAGGCTCGCCCCAGCACGAGCAGACCCGGAGAATGGTCGCCGCGATACCGGCCGACAAACCACGCGGCACGCGACTGAGCCCGTCCGCCAGGCCGGACGCACCGCGCTTTCTCAGCACCTCGAGCACTCTCAGCACACCGACCAATTTCCGCGCTGAGGTTTCGCTCGAAAGCACCGTCGTGCTCGAAGCCATCGGGCTGTCGAAGAGTTTTCGACGCCCCGATGGCACCAGCCAGCTCGCCGTCGACGACGTCTCGTTCACATTGCACCACGGCAGTACCCTCGGCATCGTCGGCGAATCCGGCTCCGGCAAAACCACGGTAGCTCGTCTTCTGCTCGCGTTGCTGGCGCCAGAGCACGGTGAAGTTCACGTCTTCGGCGAGCCGTGGAGCGCGGCCAGCGAAAAGACCCGGCGCGGACTGCGGGCATCCGTTGGGGCGATCTATCAGGACGCCCTCGGCTCGTTCGATCCGCGCTGGAGTGTCGCCGAAATCCTCACCGACGCCCTGAACCTGCGGCACGAGCGCGGCGCACCGCACACGACGACGCGACTCACCAGCCTGCTCGACGAGGTCGGCCTTGCGCCGACCGTGCTGCCCCGACGCCCGCTCGAACTCTCCGGCGGGCAGAGACAGCGGGTTGGTATCGCCCGGGCGCTAGCCGGTCGACCCGAGATTCTCATCTGTGATGAACCCGTCTCCTCACTCGACGTGACCGTTCAGGCCCAAGTGCTCGATCTCCTTGACGACGTGCAGCGAGAGCGCGGGCTCAGCCTCATCTTCATCTCGCACGATCTCGGTGTCGTGCAACACATCAGCGATCAGATCGCGGTCATGCGTGACGGGCGCATCGTAGAAATCGGCCCGGCGGAGCGCGTCTTTGCCGCGCCACAGCATCCATACTCGGCGCAGTTACTCGCCGCAGTGCCCCGCGCACCCGTGTGAAACGAGCGCATTCGCGCTGGGGAGGAAGGCCCCCGTTCGGGGAAAAAGGGCCGATCGGGTAGATTGGATGGGCACACTCGGGCACCTCACCATTCACACGGTGCCGAATACACCGAACCGGAGAGTTATGACCCACGCCGACCGCGTCCCCGAAAAGCCTGCGCTCGAAGGGCTCGAAACCAAGTGGGAGTCCCGCTGGGAAACCGACGGCACTTACCGATTTGCACGAGCGAACGCCACCCGCGAGACGATCTACTCGATCGACACTCCCCCGCCGACCGCATCTGGTTCACTGCACATCGGCCACGTTTTCTCGTACACCCACACCGATGTCGTTGCCCGTTTTCAGCGGATGCGCGGCAAGAACGTGTTCTACCCGATGGGCTGGGATGACAACGGTCTGCCCACCGAACGCCGAGTGCAGAACTTCTACGGCGTGCGCTGCGACCCCTCGCTCGGCTACACCGAGAACTTTGTTCCACCGTTCGAAGGTGGAGACGGCAAGAGCTCCAAGGCCGCCGACCAGTTGCCGATCAGCCGCCGCAACTTCATCGAACTGTGCGAAACCCTCACCAAAGAAGATGAGAAGCAGTTTGAAGCCCTCTGGCGTACCCTCGGCCTGAGTGTCGATTGGACCCAGACCTACCGCACCATCGGCCAGGAGGCGCTGTTCACCTCGCAGCTCGCTTTTCTTGGCAATGTCGAACGCGGCGAGGCGTACCAGGCGATGGCGCCGACCCTCTGGGACGTCACTTTTCGCACCGCTGTGGCCCAGGCCGAACTCGAAGACAAAGAAATGCCCGCCGCGTATCACCGGGTGTCGTTTCTCAAGCCCGACGGCAGCACGATCGAGATCGAGACAACCCGCCCCGAACTTCTCCCGGCGTGCGTCGCCCTCGTCGCGCATCCCGATGACGAACGCTACAAGCATCTGTTCGGCACTACCGTGACGACGCCGGTGTTCGGTGTCGAGGTTCCCGTGCTCGCGCACCACCTCGCCCAGAAGGACAAGGGTTCCGGAATCGCCATGATCTGCACCTTCGGCGACGTGACCGACGTGGTCTGGTGGCGCGAACTCGACCTGCCCAACCGCGCCATCATGGGTTTCGATGGTCGCATCATCGCAGAAGCCCCGGAGGCGATCACCTCCGTCGTCGGCCGCGATGCGTATGCGCAGCTTGCCGGCAAGACCGTGTTCGGCGCGAAGGCCGCCGTGGTTGAGCTTTTGACAGCCAGCGGTGACCTGATCGGCGAGCCGAAGCCGATCGTGCACGCGGTCAAGTTCTTCGAAAAGGGTGACAAACCGCTGGAGATCGTTTCGACTCGCCAGTGGTATATCCGGAACGGTGCCCGCGACGAAAAACTGCGCGCACGGTTGCTCGAGCACGGTACCGAGCTGGCCTGGCACCCTGAATTCATGAAGGTGCGCTACGAGAATTGGGTGAATGGTCTCACCGGCGACTGGCTCATCTCCCGCCAGCGCTTCTTCGGCGTGCCTCTGCCCGTCTGGTACCCGCTCGACACCGACGCCAACCCGGTGTTCGACCAGCCGATTGTCGCCACGCGCGACCTCCTGCCGGTTGATCCCTCTTCGGATGCCGCGCCCGGCTATACCGAGAACCAGCGCGGCGAGGCTGGCGGTTTCGTGGGCGAAGTCGACGTCATGGATACCTGGGCCACGTCCTCGCTCACTCCGCAACTTGCCGGTGGCTGGGAGCGAGACCCGGAACTGTTCCAGCTCGTCTTCCCTTATTCGCTGCGCCCGCAGGGCCAGGACATCATCCGCACCTGGTTGTTCTCCACCGTGCTGCGCGCCGAGCAGCAACACGGTGTGTCGCCGTGGCAGCATACCGCGCTCAGCGGCTTCATCGTCGACCCCGACCGCAAGAAAATGTCGAAGTCGAAGGGCAACGTCGTCACCCCGGCCGACATGCTCGAGAAGCACGGATCCGACGCGGTGCGCTACTGGGCGGCATCCTCGCGCCTGGGCACCGACGCGGCCTTCGACCCACAGAACCCGACGCAGATCAAGATCGGCCGCCGCCTCGCCATCAAGATTCTGAACGCGAGCAAGTTCGTCTCCATGTCGCAGGGCAGCAGTACGGCGCCGATCACCGAACCAGTCGACCAGAGCATGCTCGCCGGCCTCACCGCGGTCGTCGCCCAAGCCACGACCGCGTTTGAGAACTACGATCACGCGCGCGCGCTGGAGACCACGGAAAGCTTCTTCTGGACCTTCTGCGACGACTACCTCGAGCTGGTGAAGGAACGTGCCTACGGCGAGCCCGGGCCCGGCCAGGCTTCTGCCGTTGCCGCGCTGCGCACTGCACTGGCGACACTGTTACGCCTGTTCGCGCCGTTCGTTCCGTTCGCGACCGAAGAAGCCTGGTCCTGGTCGAACGACGGCTCGGTGCACACCGCGCCATGGCCGGTCGCAGCCGATCTGCTCGGCAGTGACGAGGTTGCCACCGGCAATATCGCTCTGCTCGATCTGGCCAGCCGCGCTTTGACGGGAATCCGTCGTGCCAAAACGGATGCGAAGGCGTCGCAAAAGTCCGAGGTGGATTCCGCAGTAATATGCGGTGCTCCCGCCGAGATCGCCCTGCTCACCCTGGCCGCCGCTGATCTCAAAGCTGTTGGTCGCATTCACAATCTGACCTTTGTCGACGGCAGCGAACTCGCTGTGACCGACATCGTGTTCGCCACCGTGTTGGAAAGTTAGGAAACCAGATGTCAGTGACCGTTCGCCCACTGGGCGACAAGGACTTTTTTGCCTGGCTGGGCCTGTTCGAAGGCTACAGCGCGTTCTACGAAAGAGAACTGACCGATCAGAAAGCCCTGCAGGTGTGGAGCTGGATTATCGACGCGAACAACGCCCTTGTTGGTGCCGTGGCGGTCAACGACGATGGTGACTTCGTCGGCTTTGCCCACTATCGCACTGTTCCGCGCACCCTTAGCGGCGACTTGGCGCTGTTCCTGGACGATCTCTATGTGGCCGAGGACGCGCGCAAGAATGGCGTCGGCTCCCTTTTGATGGAATTCACCAAGACCTATGCCCGGGCGCACAAGCTGGCCCAGATTCAGCTCGTGACCGCCGCCGACAACGCAACCGCGCAGGTGCTCTACGACCAGCTCGGAACGCGTACCGACTGGGTCACCTACGAGATCGACGTCTAGATCATGCAGTTAGGCACCCGATGGGCCCTGGGCGGCACCCTGCCGGCGGGGCTGCCGCAGGTTGTTGAGATCGCCGTGCGATCGGTCGAAGAAGACGTCGCGGCGCTGGCCGTCGACAGCAGCACGTGGCGCTGGACCCTGACCTGGCTGGAGTCCAAGCCGGTGATCGAGCTCGACGATGGCACCATCATCCGGTTCAACCCGGTCGACGACAGCGCAACCATCACGCAGCCGTCAACCAACGTCGACGATGATGACGAGGAATGGATTTAGGGTCTCACGTGTAGCTGCGCGATGATACGCCTGCTAGCCTTTTGTGTATCACCTGAGTGATACACAAAAGGCGGCGTGCATGTTGTTTCTCATCTACTTCCTACTCGTTTTCCTGGTGGTCGGAATTGTTCGGGTGGGCAGCCGAAAAAGCCTGGCCCGTCTCGTCGTGACGGTTCCCGAGATTAGCACGGTGACCGCGCGCAGGTTCGCGCGCTCGATCATGCTTCGCAACGTCGGCACCCTCGCGGCCGGCGGAGTCGCGCTCTGGGCGCTCGACCGGGTCAACCAGGCGCAACCGGGCTGGTATGGTTTGCCGCTGATGCTGGCCCCCGGAGTCGCTGCGGCAATCGGCCTGCTGGTCTTCGCACTGACCCCCACTCGCATCGTGACCGACCGGCCTAAACGCCGCTCGGCGAACCTGGTGCCGCGCCGAGTGTGGACGTACGGACCGGCCTGGGGATTCCTGCTGCCGCTTTGTGCTGCAGTGGCCGTGGTCGTCTTCGCGATCATCGCCGGCTTGGCCGCAAGCGCGCCGCCCGACGGCGCTTTTCGTTCGATCACCATCGGCTCACGCACAGCGGGCCCCTACCCGGGCTGGTATTACGGTGTGCCGTTGATCGGCTTGACCGTGCTGCTTGCCGCGGCGACACTGTTCGCACTCGGTCGAATCGCCTCGGCAGCGCGCTCAGAACAATTCGACGAGCTCGATCGGTCCGTGCGAGTTCTGGCCACGCGCGTCGTCATGCAGCTCAGTTCTGGAGCACTGTTTCTCTACTCCGGCGGTGTGTTGCTCGTCGCCGGCTGGGCCACGAGAAACGCTGCAATCACCTTCCTGCCCGGCGGGGCTATCTCCGCTGTGCAGCCAGCCGCCGCCTTCGGTCTCACCGAGCTGGTTGCCGGGCTGGTCGTCGCTCTACTCGGAGGGGTTCTGGTCAGCCTCTCGATCCTGGATGCCACCACGCAGCCACTCGGCCGCGTTTATCCGGCACGCGCCTCGACAGCGAATGCGGCATCCACTCAGCACTCATGAGCCGTGGCACATGATCACCATCGACGAAGACCAGGCCACACCGCCGTTCGAGCAGATTCGGGCCCAGCTGGCGGATCAGATCCGGGCTGGATCGCTCGTGGCGGACCAGCGGCTGCCCTCGATGCGCCAGCTCGCGACCGATCTGGGGATAGCGACGGGCACCGTCGCGCGTGCCTATGCCGCGTTAGAGGCGGCGGGGCTCATCTCGACCAGTCGGGGCAGTGGCACCAGGGTGCGCGCCGGTCAGGGCATCGACGACGAGTCTCGTGCGAGTGCGCGACTCTTCGCGCAGGCCCTACATCGACGGGGAGTCAGCCTCGACGATGCGCTCAGCGCCGTGCGCGCCGAGTGGTCGCGCACCAGTAACTCGTAACTCGGGCGGGTGGGCTGCTCGATGTCCGACATCGGCGTCAGAACTCCGACGCGCAGCTGGCCCCGCACGAGCATGGCGGCTGCCTTGGCTAGTGTGGACGCATGGCTTCCACAGCGAACAACCCTTTTTTCACGCGCAGCACGTTGCCGTACCAGCTGCCGCCCTTCGCGTCTATTACCGAGGAACACTATCGGCCGGCCTTTCTGCAGGGCATGACCGAGCAGCTCGCCGAAGTCAGCGCCATCACCGGCACAGCGGATGCCCCCAGTTTCGACAACACGCTCGTCGCCCTCGAGCGCAGCGGACAAATGCTCGCCCGTGTCTCCGCGGTCTTCTTCAACAAGAGTTCGTCCGACTCCAGCGACTTCACGAACGAGCTCGAAGAAGAACTCGCGCCGCTGCTGGCCGCCCACGCCGACGCGATCCGGCTCGATCCCGCCCTCTACGCGCGTCTCGAAGCCGTGCACGAGCAGCGCTCCAGCCTCACACTCGACGCCGAATCGTTGTACCTCATCAACCGCTATTTCACCGAATTCACATTGGCCGGCGCCGGCCTGAGCGATGACGACAAACAGTCACTGCGTGATGTCAACTCGCGGCTGTCGACCCTCACCACCCGCTTCGAAAAGAACCTGTTGGCCGACACCAACGAGCTCGCCCTCGTCATTGACGACGTGGCCGAGCTCGACGGACTCACGGATGGCGAGATCTCGGCGGCGGCCGAGGCCGCTCGGGAACGCCAGCTCGACGGCAAATACCTGATCAACCTCGTGCTCCCCACCTCGCACCCCTACCTTGCGAGCCTCACCGACCGCGGGGTACGCGAACGGTTGCTCGCGGCGAGCCGAGCCCGCGGCATCCGCTCGGATGCGACGGGAGCGGCCAACGACAACCGGCCTCTCGTGATCGAGATTACTCACCTCCGCGCCCAGCGCGCCCGCCTGCTCGGGTTTGACAGTCACGCCGCCTACGTGACCGCCGATGAAACCGCCAAGTCACCCGATGCAGTATGGGATCTGCTCGGGCGCCTCGCGCCAAACGCTGCCCGCAATGCCCGCGTGGAACAGGCCGACCTGCAGGCCGTGGTCGATGCCGAGGGCGGGGGTTTTGAGCTGGCTGCCTGGGACTGGGCGTTCTACACCGAGAAGGTGCGGCAGGAAAAGTACGACGTGGACACCGCGGCCATGCGCCCCTACTTCGAACTCGAAAGCGTACTGACCAATGGCGTCTTCTACGCGGCCAACCAGCTCTACGGGCTGACCTTCACGGCGAAGCCCGAATTGGTCGGCTGGCACCCCGAATCGCGCGTCTTCGAGGTCACCACGGAAGAGGGTTCTGCGCTTGGTCTGTACATCGGCGACTTCTACACTCGCGATTCCAAGCGCGGCGGAGCCTGGATGAACGCCCTGGTCTCGCAGTCAGCGCTGCTCGGAACCGATACGACCGTGGTCTGCAATAACCTCAACGTGTCGAAACCTGCTGCCGGGCAGCCGACTCTGCTCACCTACGACCAGGTCACCACCCTGTTCCACGAATTCGGTCATGCCCTGCACGGGCTCCTGGCCCGCGCGGCCTATCCCAAGTTCTCTGGAACCAACGTGTATCGGGACTTCGTGGAATTCCCCAGTCAGGTCAATGAGATGTGGATGCTCTGGCCCGAAATACTTTCCAACTACGCCCGTCACTACCAGACCGGTGAGGCGATGCCGCAGCAGTTGGTGGACCGCATCCAGGCGTCATCGACTTTCAACGAGGGCTTCCTGACCAGCGAGTATCTCGCCGCAGCACTCCTCGACCAGGCCTGGCACCGCATTGACGCCGACACCACCGTCGCCGACGTCGCCCGGTTCGAAGCGGATGCCCTCGCTTCTGTTGGACTGGACAATCCGGCTGTTCCCACCCGGTACGCGAGCACGTATTTCGCGCACACATTCTCGGGAGGATACGACGCCGGGTACTACTCCTACATCTGGAGCGAGGTACTCGATGCCGACACCGTGGAATGGTTCAGGGATAATGGCGGCCTGACTCGCGCCAACGGCGATCGTTTTCGTGATCGCCTGCTCGGAGTCGGCGGCACTCAGGATCCGCTCGAGGCCTACCGGCATTGGCGTGGCCGGGACGCCGATCTGCAGCCACTGCTCGACCGACGCGGCCTCAATTAGGACAAACACCTAGCGGGATGAGCCGCAGGCGCCGCCGAGCAAATACTTTCCAGGACCCTCAGTATTTGGGATGTGTTAACGGCGTCGGCACCGTAAGCTACGGGCCCATGGACATTCCGACAGTTCGTTCTCACGGCCCTGGGGTGCGCTGGTTTCTCTGGGTCGTCGCCATCGTTTTCGCACTCATGTTGCTGGGTGGGGTTGTGTCACACTACCTACGCGAAAACATCGACATCACGACCCCGGGCTGGCGCATTCTCAGCGCCCTGGCGAGCCTGCTCTACGCCGACGGTGAAGGGAACCTCTGGGCGTGGGCGTCTGGGCTGCTCCTCTCCGGCATCGCGTTGTGCTTGGTCGCCGTCGGGTTCGCCGTTCGCAATGAAGCAAAACGGGGTGCACCGTACTTCATTCTCGCCGCCATCGCCCTCGAGTTGTCGGCCGACGAAATCGCCCAACTGCACGAACAATTGGCTCGATTCGATCTCGGCACCGGCTTCACGTTTGCCTGGCTCACAATCGGTGTGCCATTGGCCATTGTCGCCGGCCTGCTCATGCTCTGGGTCGCCCGTTCGATCGACCGACAGCTTCGCCGCCGACTCATTGTCGCGGGAGCCATCTACCTGTTCGGCGCCGTTGGCTTTGAAGCCATGGGCGGCATCGTCGTGGGAGGCCGCCTCGATGACCTATCGCGCGGCAGCTTGCCGTATCACCTGCTCGTCGGCATCGAAGAGGGACTTGAAGTGACCGGCGCCCTCCTCGCCCTGAGCGCCGCGCTATCGGCGCTGACCATCGAGCGCACGGTAGCCGGGATCATCATGCGGGCACGATTGGCCCAAACGGGTGACACCGCTGCCAAGCGTTCGTCGGTGTCATGAGCGCACGCCCCCGCACGATGAGCCCGACTTAGGCCGACTTCACCTGGTGGGTCTTGTGCAGCACCATCTCAGCGGGCGCGTTGTTCAACACCGTATCGCGCGTGATGATGACGCGGTCCACGTCGGTGCTCGACGGAACCTCGAACATGACCGGGCCGAGTACCTCTTCGAGGATGGCTCGCAGGCCTCGGGCCCCGGTCTTTCGGAGCACGGCGAGGTCGGCAATGGCTTCGAGTGCCGGTTGTTCGAACTCGAGCTCGACCCCGTCGAGCTCGAACATGCGCTGGTACTGTCGCACGAGCGCGTTCTTGGGCACGGTCAGAATTTGCATGAGGGCCACTTGATCAAGCTGCGTGACCGTCGTGACGACGGGCAGACGCCCGATGAATTCGGGAATCAGTCCGAACTTGTGCAGGTCTTCGGGCAAAACCTCACTGAACAGGTTGATGTCGTCGCCCTTGACGTGCAGGGGAGCTCCGAAACCGATGCCCTTCTTGCCGGCGCGGGACGAGATGATGTCTTCGAGCCCGGCGAAAGCGCCGGCCACGATGAACAGCACGTTCGTGGTGTCGATCTGAATGAATTCCTGATGCGGATGCTTGCGCCCACCCTGCGGGGGAACCGAGGCGATCGTGCCCTCAAGAATTTTCAGGAGCGCCTGCTGCACGCCCTCGCCCGAAACATCACGGGTGATCGACGGGTTTTCGGCCTTGCGGGCGATCTTATCGATCTCATCGATGTAGATAATGCCTGTCTCGGCCCGTTTGACGTCGTAGTCTGCGGCTTGGATGAGCTTGAGCAAAATGTTCTCGACGTCTTCGCCGACGTACCCGGCCTCGGTGAGGGCCGTCGCATCCGCTACGGCGAAGGGAACGTTGAGGCGCTTGGCAAGGGTTTGGGCGAGATAGGTCTTGCCGCAACCGGTCGGGCCGATGAGCAGAATGTTGGACTTGGCGATCTCGACGTCGTCGTGGATAGCCTCGGCGGCGGTGAGTGTAGCCCGGGACCGGACACGCTTGTAGTGGTTGTAAACGGCAACGGCGAGGGCACGCTTGGCAGGTTCCTGGCCAATGACGTATTCCTCCAGGAAGCCGAAGATTTCTTTGGGCTTGGGGAGGTCGAACTCGCCGGTCGTGTCTTCAGAGCCGGCTTCAGCCAGGCGCTCTTCGATGATCTCGTTGCACAACTCGACGCATTCATCGCAGATATACACGCCGGGGCCGGCGATGAGCTGTTGCACCTGCTTCTGGCTCTTTCCGCAGAAGGAACACTTGAGCAGGTCGGCACTTTCACCGATTCGGGCCATGTCAGCCTCCTCCATTGGTCTCGCTGCAATTTAGCCTAGTCCGTGCATCCGACAGTTAGGTGCAGCACGCAATAAACCGAAACGGCGCGCCGCCCGCAGGCGACGCGCCGGTCAGGCCGGTTCAGGCCACAGGCTACTTGACGAGCATTGGAAGGTTCTTCCGGCTGGTCAGAACCTGGTCGATGAGGCCGTATTCGAGGGCCTCTGCTGCGCTCATGATCTTGTCGCGGTCGATGTCCTTGTTGACCTGCGTCACGCTCCGGTTGGAGTGGTGGGCGAGGGTCTCTTCGAGCCAGACGCGCATGCGCAGAATCTCAGCCGCCTGAATCTCGATATCCGAGGCCTGGCCGCCGCCCTGGCCGCCAACCGAGGGCTGGTGAATGAGGATGCGCGCGTTCGGCAGGGCGAGACGTTTGCCCGCGGTACCGCCGGCCAGAAGCACGGCCGCAGCAGATGCCGCCTGTCCGAGGCAGACCGTCATCACGTGGGGTCGAATGTACTGCATGGTGTCGTAAATCGCCGTCATGGCGGTGAACGATCCACCGGGCGAGTTGATGTACATGGTGATGTCGCGATCCGGGTCTTGGCTCTCAAGCACGAGGAGCTGGGCCATCACGTCATCGGCCGAAGCGTCGTCAACCTGCACACCGAGAAAGATGATGCGGTCTTCGAACAGCTTTGCGTAAGGGTCCTGGCGCTTGTACCCGTAGGCGGTGCGCTCTTCGAAGGTGGGAAGGATATAGCGGGATTCGGGCGAGTTCTTGGTCGAGCCGCCCATCGAGCTGTAGGCCGTTCCACCGAATGTGGGGATAGTCATGATTTCTTCCTGTTCAGTTTCGGCGGACTACTTGGTGGCGTCGGCGTCGGGATCGGTGCCGCCGCCGCCGATGACATCCGAAGCGGATGCGCGGAGGTGGTCGACGAAACCGTACTCGAGGGCTTCCTGAGCGCTGAACCAGTTGTCGCGGTCACCGTCAGCGTTGATCTGCTCGGGGGTCTTGCCGGTCTGCGCGGCTGTGATCTCCGACAGTCGCTGCTTCATATCGAGGATGAGGCGTGCCTGTGTTTGGATATCGGCCGCCGTGCCGCCGAATCCGCCGGACGGCTGGTGCAAAAGCACACGAGCGTTCGGAGTGATGTACCGCTTACCCTTGGTGCCCGAGGTGAGCAGGAACTGGCCCATCGAGGCCGCCATCCCGATGCCGACCGTGACGATGTCATTGGGTACGAACTGCATCGTGTCGTAGATCGCCATTCCAGCGGTGATCGAACCACCGGGAGAGTTGATGTAGAGATAGATGTCGCGCTTTGAGTCCTCGGCTGCCAGAAGTAGAATCTTGGCGCAGATCTCGTTGGCGTTTTCATCACGGACCTCTGAGCCGAGCCAGATGATGCGGTCCTTCAGCAGTCGGTCAAATACACCGTTAGTGGGTGTCGGGTCGGCCATGTCGTGCTCCGTTTCAGTTGTCGCTTCTCAATGAATCTATCGGAGCGCGCGGCGGAAAACGGCTGTGTTCGCCCTCGGCAGATAACCGGGCGCACGCCCAGGCTCCCACAGCATGCAAAAGGCCGACCGGAGTGAATCCGGCCGGCCTATGCACGCGCTTAGGGAGTAGTACTACGCACGCTACTTCTTAGCAGCGGCTTTCTTCTTTTTCGGCTTCTCGTCGACCTCTGCGTCAGCCTCGGCAACGGGTGCAGCATCAACGGGTGCAGCATCAACGGGTGCAGCGTCAACGGCCGCGTCAGCAGCATCCTCTTCGCCAGCACCCTCATCGTCGACCGGGCCCGTGAACTCGCTCAGGTCGACCGGCTTGCCGTTGGAGTCAACGACCTCAGCCCGACCCAGGGCAATGGCGAGGGCCTTGTTACGGGCAACCTCGGCAACCATCGACGGAATCTGGCCGTTGGTGTTGAGCGTCTGAACGAACTCGCTCGGGTCCATGCCGTACTGGCTTGCACCCTGGATGAGGTACTGGGTGAGCTCGTCCTGGCTGACCTTGACCTGCTCAGCTTCGGCGATCGTGTCGAGCAGGATCTGCTGACGGAAGGTCTTCTCGCTGGCTTCGGTGACCTCGGCGCGGTGTGTGTCGTCCTCGAGGCGGCTTTCGCCCTCGAGGTGACGGTTCACCTCGTCGAGGATGATCGCGGCGGGGATCGGAACCTCGACCGAGCCGAGGAGCGTCTCGATGAGACGCTCGCGGGCCTGGCTACCCTGTCCGAAGGCCTTGGACTTCTCGACCTGGACCTTGAGGCTCTCGGTGAGCTCAGCGATCGTGTCGAACTCGCTCGAGATCTGAGCGAAGTCGTCATCGGCGGCGGGAAGCTCGCGTTCCTTCACGGCAATCACGGTGATGGTGATCTCAGCCGTCTCACCCTCGTGGTCCCCACCCATGAGGTCGGAATTGAAGGTCGTGGTCTCGCCGGCGCTGAGCGAGTCGAGCGCTTCGTCGATGCCGTCTATGAGGTCGCCGGAGCCGACCTCATAGGAGATGCCGCTGGCGGTGTCGACCTCTTCGCCGTCGATTGCGGCGTTCAGGTCGATCTGAGCGAAGTCACCGGTCTTGGCGGGACGATCGACGGTGATGAGCGCACCGAACCGGCTACGCAGCTTGTCGAGTTCTTCGGCAACTTCTTCGTCGGATACCGCGACGGCATCAACGGTGAGCTTGAGGCCGGCGTAGCTAGGCAGGTCGATTTCGGGGCGTACGTCAACCTCGATAGCGAGGAGCAGGTCACCGGAGAAGTCGGTGTTGCTCGGCCATTCGACGATGTCGGCCTCTGGACGACCCAGGGGGCGCAGCTTGTTCTCTTCGACGGCCGCACGGTAGAAACCGTCGAGACCCTCGTTGACGGCGTGTTCCAGGACAGCGGCCTTGCCGACGCGCTGGTCGATGATGGCCGGCGGGATCTTTCCCTTACGAAAACCGGGGATGTTGATGTCCTCGGCGATGTGGCCGTAGGCGTGGGTGATGGCTGGCTTCAGCTCGTCGGGGCTCACCGTGATGGTGAGCTTGGCGCGCGTGGGGCTCAGTTTTTCGACCGTGGACTTCACTCGAGACTCTCCTGTGTATTGAAACGGTGTGCTGCGGATAATGTCGGGGCGACAGGAATTGAACCTGCGACTTCTCGCCCCCAAAACGAGCGCTCTACCAAGCTGAGCTACGCCCCGGATCTACTTCGACCCATCGATACTGCTTTGTTGGGGAACCAATCTGTTGGCGCAAGCGAAAGCTCACGACAGGCGGATTGACCTCGCCCAGTCTAATGCACGCCGTTCGAACGGATGCGCCCGCACTGGCAAACGTCCCCCGGTTTCCTGTACTAGGATACTCGAGTGCTCAAATATTGAGCCTGGGGACGTAGCTCAATGGTAGAGCCTGAGTTTTCCAAACTTATGACGCGGGTTCGATTCCCGTCGTCCCCTCCACAGAGTGAATATGCACACACCGAAAGCCGTCAGCGCGTAGCTGGCGGCTTTCGCCGTTTAGGCGGCAGTCCGCCTCTAGTGGCCGTGGTTCGGCAAGATCACGCGCGGTCCGCTGCCAACGGCCTGGTTTACCTTCGGCACGCTCGCGTCCTGAGCGGTCGGCGGGGTGCCGGCTTGCTCACCGGGCTTGACCACGACGAACTGGCCCATCATTCCGGCATCTTCATGGGCAAGCATGTGGCAGTGGAACATATACGGAAAGTCCGGATCGGTATATTCCGCGAACTGCATGATCAGTTCGTAGCGCACCCCGGGCTCGAGATAGATCGTGTCCTTCCAGCCGGAAAGTTCGGGTGGCGGCGATTTCGTTCCCACCCGCAGTACCTGAAACTGCATGGCGTGCACGTGAAAGTTGTGCGGCAACGGCATGGCATTATCGACGGTCCACACCTCGGTGGCACCGGCCTCGACGGTCTCGTCGATGCGTGTCATGTCCATGAGCCGGTTGTTGATCGTGTAGCCGTTGAGTGTGAACGAGCGGTCGACGGAGGCATCCGCTTTCTGGAGTGGCTCGATGTTCGCCAAGGTCGTCGATACGGCGCCGATGCTGCCGAGAGTTTCGGTCGCGCGCAACTCCAGCACGTCGAGCGTGTCATCACCGGCGTTGCGGGTCGCCGCTCCGGCCGAGGTGCCGAGGTTGGGCGGGGTGGACTGCAGTTTCACATTCTCCCCCGGGATCACTGTCACGAGGATCTCGGCGCGCTCGCCCGGTGACAAGCGGATGCCGTCCATCGGTGCCGCCGCAGGGAGCAGTCCCCCATCGGTTCCGATCAGGTCGAAGGACCGGCCGTCGCTGAACCCGAAGTCGTACACGCGCGCCGACGACCCGTTGACCAGGCGCAAGCGCACCATCTCGGTCGTCACGTCGAAGTACGGCGCGAGGGTGCCGTTGACCAACAGCTCATCGCCGATCGGACCGATGTAACCACGCACGTTGCTGATGAATTGGCCCTTAGCGTCGAAGCGGCGATCCTGCACCACAACGGGTATGTCATCGACTCCGTAGCTGCGGGGCAGGTTGAGTGCGGCCTCCTCGTCGTCCTGGATCAGGAACAGGCCGGCCAGGCCCATTTCTACCTGGTGCTCGGTTGTGCCGGCGGGATGCGGGTGGTACCAGAGGGTTGCGGCGGGCTGGTCGATCGTGAAGTTCGGGCTCCACTGTGCGCCCGGCTCGACCATCTGGTGCGGGCCGCCGTCCATCTTTGCGGGCAGGTTCATGCCGTGCCAGTGCACGCTCGTAGCTTCCTGGAGGTTATTGGAGACATTGATGCGCACGTTTTCGCCGCGCTCGGCGACGAGGGTGGGGCCGAGGTAGCTGCCGTTGTAGCCCCAGGTGGCGGTGCTGATGCCCGGCACGAACTCGCTCGTTCCCTCTTGGGCGGCGAGGTCGAAGACTCGCTCACCCGCGGCATTCACGGTCGATTCGGCCAGCGGCGGGATCGCGAGCGGATTTACGAAGTCGATGCTGCCGACGGTGTCGATGACGCCGGCGCCGTCGTCGCTCGAGCAGGCGGTCAGTGCGACGGTAATGACGACCGCTCCGACGATGGCACCGCTGACGATGGTTGCAACACGCCGGAGTGGCCGGGCAAATCGACGATGGATCATGACTTTATTTTCGCAGCATGCCCGACACCCGAGTACCACGCGTGCTGGCCCCCTCACCGTGCAGCAGGAGCGGTTACGCCTGACATCGCGGGCACCAGTACAGTTTGCGGGCCGCCATATCTTCGAGCACGATGTGCGAACCGCAGACTCGGCAGGGCAGGCCTTCGCGTTTGTAGACCCAGTGCCGATGGGCCCGACTCCTCATGGCGCGCCGGTACCCGGCGCCCTCGAGCTTGTCCATGGTCATCATCTGGCCAGTGGCAACACCTATATGCAAGAGGTGGGCCCAGTCCTGCCACAGCGCGCGCACGGTTTCGTCACTGAGTGACTTGGCGGGAGTGTGCGGGTTGAGACCGGCACGAAAGAGTATTTCGGCACGATAGACGTTGCCGATTCCGCTGACCACGCTCTGGTCCATCAACAGCCGGCCGATCGGCGTGGGTTTTTTTCGCACGACAGAAACGAAGCGTTCCTCGGCCGCGGGGGTGTTCTCCAGTTCCGGATCGGGTCCGAGCCTGGCGATCACAGCGTCGACCTGAGCCGGGTCGAGCACCTCACACGCCGTCGGTCCACGCAGGTCGGCGCACACCGTGTCGGTGAGCAGCCGCACCCGTACCTGGCCGACCGGTTCGGGGGGAAAGATATCGACGGGCTCGATCTCCTTTTCCTGCTCGGACATGCGCACCCGCGTGCGCCGCGGCGCCCCGATACTGAAGATCGAATTTTCACCATCGGCGTCAAAGGTCGCGGCCTCGGCCCCCGCCGCGACCTTGGTGCCGTGCTGATTGGTCTGGCCCATCCGGCCGTTGGCCGACGCCATCGTGGCATCCATGAGCACCTCGCCGCTGAAATCCCAGGCGCCATACAATCCCAAGTGGATGCGCAACCACAATCCGTGATCAAACTCCAGAAACATCTGCTTGCCCACGGCGCGAGCATCTGTCACCGAATGTCCGCTGAGCTGGGTGGCGCCAGTCGCGAACCGGCCCTGCGGCGAGCTGACCGTCACGCGGTGGCCGATGAAATTGCGCTGAAACTGGCGGGTGATGCGATGAACGGAGTGACCCTCTGGCACCTCAGTTCACCTGCCGTCGACGTTTTTCCCGGCGATGGTTCCGGTTCGCTCATACTCGCCGAGCTGACGGATGCGCCGCGTGTGCCGTTCCTCATCACTGAACGGCTCGGCAACAAAGGCATCGATAAAGCTCGTGGCCTCCGCGATCGTGTGCTCCCTGGCCCCGATGGAAATGACGTTGGCGTCGTTGTGCTCACGAGCGAGCCGGGCCGTGCTGAGATTCCAGACGAGGGCTGCTCGGGCTCCGGATACCTTGTTGGCGGCGATCTGTTCGCCATTGCCCGAACCGCCGAATACGACGCCGAGCGCTTCGATACCGGACTCGCGGTCGTCGACGGTTGCCTGCGCGGCGTTGATGCAGAACGCCGGGTAGTCGTCGAGGGCGTCATAGGTCCGGGGGCCGTGGTCGATGACCTCGTGACCGGCCGCACTCAGGTGCGTGATCAGGTGGTGGCTGAGGTCGAGACCGGCATGGTCCGTGGCGATGTGGATGCGCATGTGATCAGTCTATTTAGTGCTGGCGACTGGGGTGAAAATTGGTTCGCGGGTACGACTGCGCTTGAGCTCGAAGAACCCGTCGTAACTCGCGAGCGCCACGACGCCGTCCCATAGGGCCAGTGCGGCGTCCCCCATGGGTGCCGGTGAGATGACTGGGCCGAAGAACGCCACACCGTTGACCGCGATCACCGGGGTTCCGACGTCCTGGCCAACCCGATTGATGCCGTCGAAGTGGCTCGCGCGCATTTGGGGGTCATACTCCTCACTGTCGGCGAAGGCCGCGAAGCTGGCGGGCAGGCCCACCTCGGCGAGCGCTGCGGGAATGACCTCGTCGGGATCGTTGCTACCGCCCGGGTGAATCTGGGTGCCGAGCGCGTCGTACAGCGCCTTGACCATCGGCTGGCCGTGCAGTTCGGCAGCGGCGGCCACGAGTCGGGTGTACTTGAGCGCCCGCGGAAAGAATGCCGCATATTCCGCGCTCACATCCTGGTCTTCGTTGAGTACAGCGAGGCTCATCACGTGCCAGGTCACGTCGAGATTACGCAGGCGCGCAACCTCGTCCACCCAGCGCGAAGTCATCCAGGCCCAGGGGCACGAGGGGTCAAACCAGAAATCTACGGAATCAGTCATACCTCCAGCCTAAGCAGAACTCGCGGGGCCCTCCCCGCTACCGAGATTTGCTCTTTAGGCAATGCCCCCATTTAGGGGTACTCTTGTCCAACTGAAAAAACTGCACCACGCAGTACATCCTTGACTTCGCAGCACAATATCTCCACGAGAGAAATTTCATGCCCACTGACCGAAGTACATCCAACCCGAATTTCGACGCCACAAACGCCTCGACCGGGAGGAAAAAGGCCGCGAGACCCTTGCGCCGCCGACGCATCGCCGTGTCCGACGTGAACGTCGTCGACAAACCCATCATGAAGCGTGCCCTCGGTGGCACCATCGTGGGAAACACCATGGAGTGGTACGACGTCGGTATCTTCGGTTACCTGATCACCACGATGGGTCCGGTCTTTCTGCCGGAGGCGGACGCATCCGTGCAAACCCTGTTTCTGCTCGGAACCTTTGCCGCTACCTTTTTCGCCCGCCCACTCGGCGGCGTGTTCTTCGGTTGGCTGGGTGACCGCATCGGCCGGCAGAAGGTGCTCGCCACGACGCTGACGCTGATGGCCGCCTCGACCTTTGCCGTCGGTATCCTTCCCGGTTACGCCCAAATCGGCGTCTGGGCAGCGGTTCTGCTGGTATTCGTCAAGCTCGTACAGGGGTTCTCAACCGGTGGCGAGTACGCGGGGGCGACAACCTTCGTCAGCGAGCACGCGCCCGACACACAGCGCGGTTACTTTGCGAGTTTTCTCGATATGGGCAGTTACCTCGGTTTCGCCATCGGTGCCTCACTCGTCTCGGTACTCCAGCTCACGCTCGGGCAGTCGGTCATGGAGGAATGGGGCTGGCGGGTTCCGTTTCTCATCGCCGGGCCGCTCGGCCTGGTCGCAATCTACTTCCGGTTGAAGATCGACGAGTCGCCCGCCTTCCAGGCCACTCTCGACGCCCAGGAGGAAGCGCAGAAGAATCCCATCGGCGCCACGGCGGACACCCCGAAGAGCCCGATCGCCATATTCAAGGCGTATTGGCGCAACATCATCATCGCGATGATCCTCGTCGCCGCCGCGAACACGGTGGGCTACGCCCTCACCTCGTATATGCCCACCTATCTAACCGAGAACAAGGGCTACGACGAATTGCACGGCACAGCGCTGACAATTCCTATTCTCGTCGTCATGGCCCTGTGCATCCCGCTGGCCGGTCGCCTGTCCGACCGCATCGGGCGCCGACCGGTGCTGTGGATCGGAGCAATCAGCACGGTCGTACTGGCCTACCCGGCGTTTTTGCTGATCGGTATCGGCGACGTCTGGTCGACTCTGCTCGGCCTGGCGTTCATCGCGTTCCCGGTCACGTTCTACGTCTCCAACCTCGCCTCCGCCCTGCCTGCCTTGTTTCCGACGGCGAGCAGGTACGGTGCCATGGGTATTTCGTACAACTTCGCCGTCGCCATATTCGGCGGGACCACACCATTCATCATCGCGGCGCTCATTGTGGGCACCGGCAATGACATGATGCCGGCGTTCTACCTGATGGGCACGTCGTTCATCGGTGCGATCGCCATCTTCTTCTTGCGGGAATCGGCCAATCGTCATCTTCCTGGCTCCATGCCGAGCGTGAACAGCGAAGAGGAAGCGCATGAACTCGTCAAAACGCAAGATGACAATCCCCTGCTCGATACCGACCAGATGCCGTTCGACCACACCTTCGAGCCGCCGACCAGCGCCATTCCGGCTCAGGAATCGACGAAGGTGTAGTGCTTCCCGGTATCTGTTCGCCGGGCCCAGTCGATGATCAGGTGGAGGCGCGCGCGCAACGCGCCTCCACCTGACAAATAAGGAAGGCATGAAACAGCCAGTTCCAGGACTTCTCCCCGTGGGATCTCGGACCTGGTCGGAGTGCGTTCGAATGGGCTTTTCGTACGGGCGCCGTCGTTTCGCTGACGCAGATGATCCCAGTCGGTCCGCGTAGGATTCTCTAATGACTTCCGCGCCCACTACCGCCGCCGAGTCGGCAGCACCGGCTACCGAGTTCGCTGGAATCGATCCACAGGATCTCGCCGTCACCCTCCGCGTGCTCGCCTCCCTGGCCGACATCGATCCGGACAGCCCCGACTTCGTCACCGTGCGCCAGGCCACTGCCAAGATGTTCAAGTCGGTCAAGATGGTGCGTCGCATCGAGAAACGCGCGGTCATCGCCGACGCCGATCGCAGCGTCATCGCGGCCACCGCCACTGGCGCGCCCACCCGCATCGACGACGAGACCCGGGGCGCCCAGCTTTCCCTCGGTACCAGCGCGGCGACCGCCGGTGAGCTGCTTGTTCCGCGCGCCTGCTATATCTGCAAGCAGAAGTACACCGTGGTCGACGCGTTCTACCACCAGCTTTGCCCGAGCTGCGCTCTCTCCAGTCACGCCAAGCGTGACGCTCGGACCGACCTCACCGGCAAACGCGCACTGCTCACCGGCGGCCGTGCCAAGATCGGCATGTACATCGCACTCCGCCTGCTGCGCGACGGCGCCCACACCACCGTCACGACCCGGTTTCCGCGCGACGCCGTTCGCCGCTTCGCCGCCATGCCCGACTCCAAGGACTGGCTGCACCGCCTGCGCATCGTCGGAATCGATCTGCGCGACCCGGCCCAGGTGATCGCCCTGGCTGATTCCGTCGCTGCCCAGGGTCCGCTCGACATTCTCATCAACAATGCAGCGCAGACCGTGCGACGCTCCCGCGGTTCGTACTCCCCCCTGGTCGAGGCCGAGGATGCTCCGCTGCCCGACGGTCCCCTGCCCGAGATTGTGTCGTTTGGACACACCAATGATGCGCATCCGCTGGCCCTGGCTGCGTCGGTCTCCGGGCATCCGCTGCTCGCGGCGGCGTCCGGTGCCGGCGCGCTCACAGCGGATGACCTTACCCGGCTGGCTCTCGCCGCCGGGTCGTCGTCGCTGGAGCGTCTTGCCGCCGGCACCGCCATTGACGCCGGCGGGCTTGTTCCCGACCTGCACGACGTGAACAGTTGGACGGCCAACGTCGAAGACGTCGATCCGCTCGAGATGCTCGAAGTTCAGCTGTGCAATACGACCGCACCATTTTTGCTGGTGAGCCGTCTGCGCGGCTCGCTCACGGCATCCGCTGCCCGTCGTACCTACATTGTGAACGTGTCAGCGATGGAGGGCGTCTTCGGTCGCGGCTATAAGGGCCCTGGCCACCCGCACACCAATATGGCCAAGGCAGCACTGAACATGCTCACGCGTACGAGCGCCAAGGAGATGCTCGATGATGGCATTCTCATGACGAGCGTCGACACCGGCTGGATCACGGACGAACGGCCACACCCGACCAAGGTGCGCCTGGCCGAGGAGGGCTTTCACGCGCCGCTCGACCTGGTTGACGGCGCAGCCCGGGTCTACGACCCGATCGTGCGCGGCGAGGCCGGCGAAGACCTCTACGGCGTCTTCCTCAAGGACTACCAGCCCGGCGCCTGGTAACACCGGGCCGTCGGCGACTGGATCATCGACTCGTCGACGCGGACATCGCCCTGACCGCGTTGGCCGACTCCGATCCGGCCGCGCTTCTGGGCGTATCGAACCCGCAATTCGGGCGTAACACGGCCCAGCTCAAAATCATGGCCGAGTCGCCGCACACGGTCACCGGTTTTCTCGAGCACCTGCGCGCACGCATGATCGAGCACAGCGTCCTGCGCGGACACGTGCTCTCGTTCGTGCAAACCAAAGACGGAGCCGGAGCCGGAGCCGGAATCATCTTTCTGGAACGACCCATCGTAGCGACGGCCACCATGCTGCCTGAGGGTATCCTCGGCACCATCACCGACCACGTCATCGGAATCGGCGATCAGCTCCAATCCGCATCCTTCGGCTGTGCGACCGGTAGCGCGGCGCCGTTGTCAGCGGGGCCGTCGACCGAGCCACCCGCCGAGTCACCCGAGCCAGTGCAGGCTGCGACCATGTGGCTGGGTCAAGGCAATTGGCTCGCCGTCCAGGGCAAGAATGAAAGCGGATTCCTTCGCCGGAGCCTTTCCAAGCCGCTCCAGTACCCCCGGCACCACACTCTGCCCCTCGTTCGATAGCCAGCGCACCGGCAGTCGGGTCATCTGCGCGGCGAACCGATTGCGGTCCCGCTCGTTCAGGTAGGCGAGCACCGCGGTGTGGAACACGACAACCGTTGCCTCGGCCGGTGCCCGGGTGACGAGCGCCTCGATCTGGTCGTTCAGGTCCCCCGGCACGATCTCGACCGTCTCCTGGTAGGCCACGGCAACCGCGGCGCGCAGCCGGGATCGACGGTCGTCGTGCTCCGGCCAAATCAGCGCCTCGAGCCAGGCCACGTCCGCGTCGCTGTGCACGTCGAGCGGGTGAAGGTCGATTCCGGCCCGCCACACGATGTCGGGCATCCGCTCGGGCAGCGGCACCGGGCCGGTGACGGCGCAGTCCAGAACGACCGGGCTGGGGCCGTCGGTCGGGTGCAGCATCCACTCGCCGCCATCAGCAGACCGATACCGGTAGCTGTACCGATCGGGGTGCAGGCAGAGACCGGCGGATGCCCCCACTTCGATTATCGCGAGCGGCCCGGCGAGCGCCGCCAGGGCCGGTAACAACGCGGCGCACCGACCGGGCTCATTGGTCTGGGTGGCGTGAGTCAGGCAGGTGGCGGCGACGAGCGCCCAGTGCTCGCGCAGCCAGGCCGCGAAAGCCGGGTACTCCCCGGCAACAGCCCCGTGCAACCGGGCCGCGCTGAACACCAGGTTTGGTTGCCGCTTGACTGGCGGCAGCAGATCGATCAGCGTCACGATCTCAGGATCAGCCGCAACCCCAGCGGCCCAGCGTTCGTAGCAGGCGCTCATTCCGCGGGCTTCGACCTCGGCGAAGGCCCGGTAGCGTTCAGCGGTCGCGACGCCGGGATCGGTGCTCGCTCTCATGCCCACATCCTAATCATGGCTAGGCTTGCGGGGTGCGTTGGCGCCACGAGCGCCGAAGCTGCACCGTTCCAAATGGAATCCGTCGCGAATCGAATCGTGAATCGAATTGGAGAATTAAGTTGCCTGGAGAGAACCTCACCCGCCTGGAAGCGTCCGAGCGCGCCGCGCTCGTCACGGTAGCGAGCTACAACGTTGTACTCGACCTCACTACCGGCCCCACCACATTCGGCAGCACCACCACGGTGCGCTTCAACGCCACCCCCGGCGGCTCGACCTTCATCGACGCCATCACAGCGCAGGTGCATTCGGTGACCCTCAACGGTGCCGTGCTCGACCCGGCCGTCGTGAGCGACGGAATCCGCATCCAGCTCGACGGCCTGCAGACCGAGAACGAGCTCGTCGTCGTCGCCGACGCGCTCTATACCAACACCGGTGAGGGCCTGCACCGCTTCGTCGACCCGGTCGACAACGAGGTTTACCTGTACAGCCAGTTCGAGGTACCCGACTCCCGCCGCGTGTTCGCGGTGTTCGAGCAGCCTGACCTGAAGGCAAAATTCTCCTTCACCGTCACGGCGCCGAGCGAGTGGCAGGTCGTCTCCAACTCCACCACGCCCGAACCCATCGATGCTGGCAACGGCGCCAGCACGTGGGCGTTTGCGCCCACCCACACCATCTCGAGCTACATCACCGCGCTCATCGCCGGCCCGTACGCCGTCGTGCGCAGCGAACTCGTCTCAAGCGACGGACGCACCATCCCACTTGGCGTGTTCAGTCGCAAAAGCCTCTCGGAGTACCTCGACGCCGACTACATCCTCGAGAAGACCCGCCAGGGCTTCGCCTACTACGAGGAGAAGTTCGGCTATGCGTACCCCTTCGACAAGTACGACCAGCTGTTCGTGCCGGAGTTCAATGCCGGCGCCATGGAGAACGCAGGCGCCGTCACCTTCACCGAAACCTATATCTTTCGCTCCAAGGTGACCGACGCCGTCAAGGAACGCCGGGTTGTGACGATTCTGCACGAGCTTGCCCACATGTGGTTCGGCGACCTCGTCACGATGACCTGGTGGAACGACCTCTGGCTCAACGAGAGCTTCGCCGAGTGGGCATCGACCATCGCCACCGCCGAAGCCACCGAGTGGCACGAAGCCTGGACCACCTTCGCCGTGATGGAGAAGAGCTGGGCCTACAAGCAAGATCAACTTCCCTCGACCCACCCGGTCGTCGCCACCATCCGCGACCTCGACGACGTGCTCGTCAACTTCGACGGCATCACCTACGCCAAGGGCGGCTCCGTGCTCAAGCAGCTCGCCGCCTGGGTGGGTATCGAGGCGTTCTTCACCGGCGTCGGCTCCTACTTTCAGAAGCACCAGTGGGGCAACACCGAGCTGCGCGACCTGCTCGTGGAACTCGAAGCGGCGAGCGGCCGGGACCTTCGCGACTGGGCGAAGCTGTGGCTCGAAACCGCCGGCGTCAATACCCTGCGCCCCGAGATCACCGTCGACGAGGCCGGAGTCATCACCGGCTTCACGGTGCTACAGAGCGCCGCAGCCGATTACCCCACCATTCGCCCGCACCGCCTGGCCATCGGCTTCTACACCTTCAACGACGCCCACAAGCTCGTGCGCACGCACCGGGTCGAACTCGACGTCGACGGCTCGCGAACGGATGTCCCCGCCCTCGTCGGTCGCCAGCGTTCCGACCTGATCCTGCTCAACGACGACGACCTCAGCTACGCCAAGGTTCGCCTGGACCCGGCCTCAGAGGCGGTGGCTCTGGAACATCTCTCTGCCATTGAGAGCCCGCTCGCCCGCGCTCTGGTCTGGGGTTCGGTCTGGGACGCCACCCGCGACGCTGAGACCACAGCGCGCGACTTCGTGCGCCTGGTGCTGAACAACGTGGCCACCGAAACCGAGTCAACCACGCTGCGCACCGTACTCGGCCAGGTCGTCCTCACAGCGAACTACTACGTCGGCCAGCCACACCGTGCTGCCGTCACGACCGAGGTCGCCGCGGCACTGTGGACGCTGGCCCAGAATGCTGTGGCCGGCAGCGACGCCCAGTTCCAGTTCGTGAAGTTCTTCGCCGCCGTTGCGACCAACCCAGCCGACCTCGAGAACGTAGCTGCCCTGCGGTCGGGCAGCACCGTGCTCAAGGGCCTCACGATCGATACCGACCTGGCCTGGGAGTTGCTCACCGCCCTTGTGGCGGGTGGACGCGCCGACGCCACTGAGATCGACGCGGCGCTCACGGCCGACAACACGGCCACCGGCGCCCAGTCGGCCGCCCTGGCCCGGGCCGCTCTCCCCACCGCCGACGGCAAGCTCGCCGCCTGGTCGTCACTCATCGACGTTGACACGGCAGCGACGACCATTGTGCGCACGACGGCCGCCGGGTTCCTGCGGGTCAACGACGCAGCCCTGCTCGAGCCGTTTGTCGCGACCTACTTCGAGATGCTGCAGCGCGTGTGGGAGTCGCGTAGCTTCTCTATCGGCGAGAAGCTCGTCATCGGTCTCTACCCGGCGCCGCTGAACAACCAGGCCCTCGCCGACGCGACCCGGGCCTGGCTCGATGCGAACCCGGAGCCGGCAGCGCTTCGCCGCCTCGTGGTCGAGAACCTGGCCGGAGTCGAGCGATCGCTGAAGGTACAGGCGCGCGACGCCGACTAGCCGTCGGCAGGGAACACCATGAAGCCCGCAGCCAGCCGACCACTGGCCGCGGGCTTCACGCATCCCGTGAGGTTCACAGCAAACTCCACGATTACCGAGAGGATGCCACTGCCCGCGGTGCCGAGACCGGTCTGCTGCGGTTGCGTGTCGCGGGCGTCGATACCGTGACCGGGGTCACCTCCCGGGTTCCGCAAACGGCCTCTCGGTAGACTGGCTCGGATATGAACTGGGAAACTTTCTGGGCCGATCTCGGTACCTACTTTGCTAAAATTCCGTGGACCGTCTTTCTGGAAAAGGCCTTCGCTGTCGCGATGATCATCATCATCGCTTTCGCCCTGCGCTGGGTTCTGCAGTTCGTCATTCGGCGCGTGGTGCAGCAGATCGTCTCCGGCGTCAAGAAGAATCAGAAGGTCGACGACACCCAGGCACTCAATGTGTCACCGCTCGCGGCGGTTCGCGTTGTCCAGCGCTCACGCACCCTCGGGGCAGTGCTGGCGAACATCGTGAACGTGTTCATACTGATCACCGCCCTGTTGCTCATCGTCACGACCCTGAACAAGGACATTCTCGGTTCCTTCGCTCTGCTCACCGCTGCGCTCGGCGCCGGCCTTGGTTTCGGCGCACAAAACATCGTCAAGGATATTCTCAACGGCCTGTTCATGGTCGTGGAAGACCAGATCGGCGTGGGCGACATCGTCGACGTGGGATTCGCATCCGGTGTCGTCGAAACGGTCGGAATTCGCATCACTCAGGTACGCGACATCGATGGCACGCTCTGGTTCGTGCGCAACGGCGAGATTCTGCGGGTCGGCAACATGTCGCAGGGCTGGGCGCGCGTCATCATCGACCTCGCCATCCCCTACAGTTCCGACGTGGAGGCCGTGCAAGACGAGCTGCTGCGCGTGGCCACTGCCCTCGCCTCAAGTCGCAAGTGGCGCGCGTTTATTCTCGAAAAGCCCGAGATCTGGGGCCTCGAGTCGATCAGCGCCGAAGCCCTCGTGACCCGGCTCGTGGTCAAGACCCGGGTCTCGGCCAAGTGGGACTTCGCCCGTGACCTGCGCCTGCACATGAAGAAGGCCCTCGACGGTATGGGAGTGCCACTCACGCCGCTCAACAGCGTGGTCATGACCACCGGCGACGGTACCCTTGAGGGGTCGACCAGTGAACCGGCCGATGGCGCCCTCGATGCCGCCGAAGCGGCCGCTGCGGCCGTACCCGACGCCGTCGCCGGCGTGCGCACCGGCCCGGTCGCGGTACGCAAGCCCCGTGGGCCGCACAAGCCCAAAAATGTTCCGGCTCCGATGAAGACGCCCGACCCTGAAGTTCGTGGGGATGGCATTGACTGACACTGAACCCACCCAACAGAAGAAAGCCGCACCACGTGACCACTGAACGACACCCCACCGATCAGCCTGCAGCCCGTGCCGACGTGTACCTGCGCGAGGGTGAGAACGGTCCCGCCGCAGTGCCCACTTTCTTCGACGAGGTCGGCGGAACACCGTTCTTCGAAAAGCTCGTGCACGACTTCTACGTCGGGGTAGCCACCGACCCGGTGCTGAAGCCCATGTATCCCGAAGAAGATCTCGGACCGGCCGAACACCGCCTGGTTATGTTCCTCGAGCAGTTCTGGGGCGGTCCAGGCACCTATAGCGAGCAGCGCGGCCACCCGCGTCTGCGTCAGCGTCACACTCCGTTCAAGGTCAACCCGGATGCCCGCGACCGCTGGCTGGGCCATATGAAAGTCGCCGTGGACGCCGCCAATCTGCCGCCGTTGCAGCGGGGAATTCTCTGGGATTATATGGAACGCGCCGCCTTCGCGATGGTGAACAGCTTCGAAGACTAGGGCGCGGCGGTACCGACAGACATCCGCGTGAGCAGATGATGCCCGCTAGTGCACTTCAATCCGCACACTGTGCCCGCTACTTCGGGCCAATCGTGCGTCGCGGGTGAGCAGCGGGCAACGCAGCGCTTCGGCCAAAGCAATGTAGGCAGCGTCGTAGGCCGAAACAGTGTCGCGCAACTGGAACGCCCGCCGGCACAGCGGTTCAGCCGAGTGCCACCGTCGGATCGGCAAATCTTCGAAGTCGACCAACAAGTCCTGCGCCCGAGCCGCGCTCAGGTGCCCGCCCAGCGTGAGGCCGCGTAAGGCGGAGACGATTTCATAATCGAGCAGGCTCGGCGCATGCAGCTCTTCAGCTGCCAGGCGGGAGCGTAGACCATCGGTACCAGCGACCGCGGTCAACGCATCAATCACAGCGGCGGCGTCGACAACGATCACGCGCCGGACCGGTCCTGCACCTCGCCAGTGCGCTCCGTTCGTGCGACCGCAAGCGCCTCGAGCGCGGATGCCTGCGCGTGTTCCGTTCGACGGGCTGCGCGTTCGAGTACCTCACTGACCGTCGGACGAGCGACCTCTCGGGAAACGAGATCGAGCAGATACGTGTTGAGGGACTCGCCTTGAGCTGCGGCCCTGGCCTTCAGCGCCCGGCGCGCTTCATCGGGTACGTTCCGAATTTGTAAAAGTGAACCCATACCCGCATAATACTACTATTTTAATACATTTTGTATATACTTTGAGTGTACCCGTCCAGTCTCGCGGAAGAGCCAGTTAACATCGCTTCTGCGTGTCATCGTCACGGACACGAGAATGAGAGCCCGCACACGCTCCGGGCGACGCGCGCATCCTGTCCACAGGGCTGCGCGAATTGGCAACAGAGGCGCGAAACTAGCTACGGCGACTCGCGCACGACGCGTGAGGTCGTCGGAGGATTTCTGCACCAGAAGGCGCGCCCGTTCCCGGACGCCGCCTCACCATCCCGTACACAATGGAGAACACCATGGAGATCGGCGCCTACAGCTTCGGCGACACTCAGCTCAACCCCGACGGCAGCTCACGCTCCACCGCAGAAGCGATCAGGAACCTGTTCGACGCCATCGTGCTGGCCGATAAGGCCGGGCTCGACTACTTCGGTGTCGGTGAGCACCACACCGTCTCGATGCCAGCCTCCTCGCCCGGTGCGATCATCGCAGCGGCCGCCGCCGCGACGAGTCAGATCAAACTGGGCAGCGCGGCGAGCATCATCGGAACGGATGATCCGGTGCGGGTCTTCCAGCAGTTCGCCATCGCTGATGCGATCTCGGGCGGTGGCCGAATCGAGATCACCGCCGGCCGCGGCTCCTCGGTCGAGACTTTTCCGCTGTTCGGCTACGACTTGAACGACTACGACGAGCTCTACGCCCAGAAGCTCGACCTGCTCCTCACGCTCAACACCAGCGCCACCGAAAACGTGACCTGGTCGGGCACCGCACGTCCGTCGATCCCCCAGCTCGACGTCGTGCCGCGCCCGGTGCAGGGCTCACTCCCCATCTGGATCGCGACCGGCGGCAGCGCGCCGTCGTCGGCTCGTGCTGGGCGCCTCGGTCTCCCCCTCGCCTACGCCATCATCGGCGGAGAGCCACACCGGTTCGCGCCCCTCGCCAACCTCTACCGGCAGTCAGCTGCGCAGGCCGGCCACACCGGCGACAACATCAAGGTCTCGGTGGCGACCTTCGGCCTGGTGGCCCCGACCAAGAAGGAAGCCGTCGAGCGGATGTATCCGGGGTGGGTGAACTTGAACGTGGAGATGGGTCGGTTGCGGGGCTGGCCGGTGCCGCAGCGCAGTTCCTATCTGGCTCAGGTCGATGCACCCAGCGCCTACTTCGTGGGCGACCCTGACGACGTCGCGGAACGCATTGTCGCGCTGCACAGGCACCTCGGCCACATGCGTCATTTTCTGCAGGGCGACCACGGTGGGCTCCCCCAGGAACACCTGCTCGAGTCCATCACCCTGCTCGCCACCGAGGTCAAGCCCCGCGTTGCGCGCCTGCTCGCCGCCAAGTAAGCGCGCTGGGCGACGCCGGTGGGCAGGCCTGCCAGGCCGGAATCGTCGCCATGCAACGCATCAACGTGAGCGGTGTCGGCCAGCAGCATCCTGACCAGGATCAGTTCAGCGTGCGCTGCAGACGCTCTTCGAATTCGGCCGGGCGGGCGAGGATCCAGCTGCCGACCGCGATGATCACGGGAAGCCCCAGAACGAGCAGGGCGACCTGGGGCCACGGCGGTGCGAAAGGCAAAAGACCGACCAGCCCGAGCATGGTGGGCCCCAGCAGGCCGAGAATTCCGCCCAGCACCGCCCCGGTGCCGGTCAACAGCACGGCCTGCCAGAAGGCAACGTTGCGGCGCAGCCCTGGATGTGCGCCGACCGCACTCAGCGTCACGTCGTCGCGGCCCCCTCAGCCCAGACGGCGGGCGGCCCGGGCAGCGGACTCGTGCGCCGCGGCCAGCTCTTCGTGTTGCGTGTCGACCTCGTCGGCGGGAGCACCGAACCGTTCGCTGAGCGTGCGGGTGGCCACGATCGTCTCGACGGTCATTCCCAAGGCGTTCGCCAAAATCAGGGTCAGCGCCGGTAGCGCGTGATCGTCGAACTCCGTGGAGGTTCCCGGGTCGTAGACCGCGCCGCGAGTGGAAACAAGTACGGCCGGGCGACCAGCGAGGGGCTGCTGACTGGTCGGGTCGTCGAACGGAGCGGTCACCGTCGGCAGGTGAATGTAATCGATCCACGCCTTCAGGGTCGACGGCATCGAATAGTTGTATAGCGGAACACCGATCAACAGCACGTCGGCCGCGACAAGTTCCGCAATGAGGAGCTGCTGCAGCTTTTCCTGCTCCGCGCTCGGACGCGCGCCCTCCGGGCGGAGCCGTGCTGGAAAGTGCAGCGCGGCATCGGTCAGGTGGGACAACGGTTCCCGGTGCAGATCACGGTGAACGACGGTGTGTTCATTGCTCAGACCGCGCCAGGTATCCGCGAAAGTCGCCGTAATCGCACGCGAGCGCGAGGTCACGAGGTCGGCGGACGAATCGAGCTGCAACAGTATCGGCATGCCCCACAGCCTAGGGGCATCCAACGCACCAGCCCCTGTCGCTGCTGTGGTGACTTCGGATGCAAGCGGGTTACGGCGTAGATACCACCAAGGCCGCCGGCCTGTGGAGAATCCATGATGTGGGCCGTCCGGTGACGGCCGACAGCGGCAGTCCGCCACCATCGAGTCCTCGCGACCGACAGTGCAACCTCTAGCCGGTCAGGCCTTGAGAGTCCACGGCTTGCGTCGCACCAAAACGTGGCCGCGACTCGTGCTGAGGCGGGTCCACAGGCCCGACTCGAACAGGTGCACCGGTTCGTCATCGGCGAGAAAGCCCAGGCTGAAGGCTGCGAAACCGGCCCCGGTCGGTACGAATTCGAGCCCATCGACCTGACGGCCCCAGACCTCAGAGCGCACGCGTTCAACGATCAACTCTCCGGTGCCCTCCGGCACGGCGGCGGCAACCTCGTCGATGCCCTTCCGAGCGGCCGCTTCGAGGTGAGATGCCGGCGTCTGGCCGTGTGGTTCCCAGCCGCCCTTCGGCGGGGAGATGCCGGTCCAGGTCACGGTATTCACCTCCAGCGGAACGGTCACGACCACCGGCACGGTGAGGTCACGCGCGGTGGATTCGAGGCGTTTGAGGCGTTCTAGCAGGGACCGCACCGGCACGACCTTGTCGAGGTCGACCGGCTCCGTCAGGGCGAAGGTGCGCAGCCCGAGCACGGTCGGGCTCGCGTCGAGCAGACCGCGCGGATAGAAAATGGCGGTGTAGACCGCGAGAACGCCCTCGGACGCCATGAGACGCACGGAACCATCGAGGACGCGGCCGGATCGTGAGAGAAACACGATCAAATCGCTGAGGGACTGGGAATCGGTAAGAGTGAATGACTGGCTCATCACCTCCTAAACTACCAAGATACGAAACATCCGCGTGCCGCGGTCGCGAACTTGCCCGAGGAGACAGCATGCACAAGCCGATGGAAGGCCTCCTGGCCGTTCTCGATCTGACCGACACCGGTGCCCGCACCAGCGAAGATATCTTCACCGGTCCGTCCCAGTGGATGCCGCTTGGCCGCGTGTTCGGCGGGCAGGTCCTGGCCCAATCGCTGGTCGCCGCGATGCGCACCGTTCCTGACGAACGCCACGTGCACTCCATGCACGGCTATTTTCTGCGTCCCGGCGATGTCAAAGCGCCGATCACCTTCTCGGTCGAGCGCATTCACGATGGTCGCTCGTTCTCCACCCGCCGCACGCAGTGCTACCAAGAGGGCGTGCCCATCCTGTCGATGATCGCCTCGTTCCAGGACGCCGATGAGGGCCTGGAGCACCACATCGAGATGCCGAAGGATATCCCCGACCCGGAGAGCCTGCCAACGGCATCCGATGCGCTTGCACACATCGATCATTCGGTGGCCCGTTACTGGGCGAGCGAGCGCCCCTTCGATATGCGGCATGTCCCCTCACCGATCTACCTCAAGGTGAACGGTGAGCACACCTCTCGCCAAGCCGTGTGGATGAAGACTTTTTCTCCTTTGCCCGACGACCCCGATCTGCACCGCGCCGCCCTGGCCTATGCCAGCGATTATTCGATCATGGAGCCGATCATGCGTCGGCACGGCATCGCCTGGTCTTCCCCCGGCCTCAAGGTCGCAAGCCTTGACCATGCCATGTGGTGGCACCGTTTCGGTCGGGTCGATGAATGGCTGCTCTATGTGCAGGATTCACCGAGCGCTCAGGGCGGCCGCGGCCTGGCCACGGGCAGTATCTTCAGCCGCGACGGCGTGCTCCTGGCCACCGTTGCGCAGGAGGGCATGCTGCGCGTCCCCATCATCCTCGACTAACTCGAGCACCTACCAGGTCGGTGTGGATTCCAACAGCACCCGCTCGTCGGGCATCCACCGAATATCCACACTGGCGATATCGTTCTCCGCCACACTCGTGGTGCCGATAGCGTTGATCGTGCTTCCGGGACCAGCGATCCAGCTGGCGACGAGGGTCTCCTGCCCGTCCCGGTCGGTCACGAAGAGGGCGTAGGCCTGCGGACCGAAATCGTTAGCGCTCGTGGCATAGCTGCAGTTCGCGTCGATCCGGGTGCCCCAGTCTTCGCCGGCAAGGCGAAAGGATGCGGTGAGCGGGCTGGGAACCACCGCGGCCATAGCCACGGCCGGTTCGGTAACGCTCGCGCCCGACTGTTCGAGCCACCCCGGTACGACGAGGGCAGCGGATGCCGCGATCGCAGCGGCCGCGACCACGGCTCCGGCGGCGAGCAGACGGGCGCGCCGGACACTGGCCCGCGCCGCCTGCACCAGGCGGGGCAACAGGGTGGCGGAGTGCGCGGCATCCGCTCTGGTCTCGGTGGACGTCTCGGTGGACGGGCCGAGCTGCAATGCCTGATCGAGTGGGACTTGGGCCAGCAGCCCCGGCAAGCCGACGAGGTGCGCGACCGCCTGGCTGCAGGCGACGCAGTCGTTGAGATGCCGTTCGTAGTCCCGGCGGTCGCCCGGTGACAGGGCGCCGAGCATATACGCGCCGTCCCAGTCGGCATATAGATCTGCTGGAGTGTTCATCGCTCCGTCACTCCACGTTCTTGCAGTGCGAGTCGCAGGGCTCGCAGTCCATAGTGCAGCCGCGATTTCACGGTGCCTTCGGGAATGATGAGGTCGCGCGCAGTCTCGGCCACGGATTGGCCTCGATAATATGCGCAGACAATGACCGCCCGGTGGTCGGGAGAAAGATCGTGCAGCGCGTCCGCGACCAGCCAGGCATCGAGCAAGGCATCGGTTTGATCGTCGGTGGGCACCTCGGGCAGTTGGTCGGTGGGAATCTCATGGCGGGCACGGGCCGAGCGCCGATCATCGATCACCAGGTTTCGGGCCACCGTGAACAGCCACGCGCGCGCAGACACTTCGGTCTGGTCGAGCAGGCGAGGGCGCTGCCACGCTCGAAGCAGCGTCTCCTGCACTACATCATCGGCAAAGGCCGGATCCTGCGTCAACCGTACGACATAGCGCCACAAAAGCGGTGCGTGTTCATCGTGCAGTGCCTGCAAGAGTTCGGCGCGCTCATCGGCCATAAGTACCTCCCCTGCTTAACACGCGGTGAACGCGTGTGTGGTTCAGTAGTACCGGTATTACGGGAACTCTAGCCGCAGAGCGCGGCGATTATCACCGCCGCGCGAACTCGATCGGTGCATCGAGGTAGGGCGTCCAGGCCGCCCGCTCCGTGTCGTTGATGCGGCGCGGGCGTTCGCTCGTCGCGTCGACGAGCACAATGGTGGTGTTCGCCCGGGCGTACAGAACCTCGGGTGTGACGCCCTCCGGGCTGTATACCTCGTAGCAGACATCGAGGCTGGCACCGCCGAGTTTGCCGAGCCAGAGTCTCACGTCGAGGGGCTGGCGCAGGTAGGGCACCGGCGCGAGGTATTCGATCTCCTGGCGCGCGATCAACGTCAGGGTCGACGCCCCGGGGCGACCGTCGAGCACGGCCGTACTCGCTCCGATCGCTCCGTCGTCTTCGGTCACCCAGAACGCCAGGATGCGCGCCTCCTCGAGCAGGCGCAGCATCTCAGAATTGTTCACGTGGCCGTAAGCATCGAGGTCGGACCAACGCAGGCGAATCGGTACGTGCAGCTTCACCAGATTTCCCTGTTCTGTTTAGTCGCGGGTGAGCTTGCGATACGCAGAGCGGTGCGGCTTGGCTGCATCCGGGCCGAGCCGCTCGATCTTGTTCTGCTCGTACGACTCGAAGTTTCCCTCGAACCAGTACCAGTTGGCCGGGTTGTCATCCGTTCCTTCATAGGAGAGGATGTGCGTGGCCACCCGGTCGAGGAACCACCGGTCGTGAGTGATCACCACGGCGCAACCGGGAAACTCGAGCAGCGCGTTCTCGAGCGAGCCGAGAGTTTCAACGTCCAGGTCGTTCGTGGGCTCGTCGAGGAGCAGCAGGTTGCCGCCCTGCTTCAGGGTGAGCGCCAGATTCAGGCGGTTCCGTTCACCGCCGGAGAGCACACCGGCCTTCTTCTGCTGGTCTGGACCCTTGAACCCGAAGGTCGACACGTAGGCGCGCGACGGAATCTCGGTCTTGCCGACCTGGATATAGTCTTGGCCGTCCGAGACGACCTCCCACAGGGTTTTGTTCGGGTCGATGCCGCCACGGTCTTGATCGACGTAGGAGATGTCCACCGTTTCGCCGATCTTGAGCTCGCCGCCGTCGAGGGGTTCCTGGCCGACGATGGTTTTGAACAGGGTGCTTTTTCCCACGCCGTTCGGG
Organism: Cryobacterium lyxosi; assembly: GCF_004403345.1. Taxonomy (NCBI): domain Bacteria; kingdom Bacillati; phylum Actinomycetota; class Actinomycetes; order Micrococcales; family Microbacteriaceae; genus Cryobacterium; species Cryobacterium lyxosi. The sequence continues at coordinate 6,545 of NZ_SOGT01000011.1, read as the reverse complement.
CCGATGATGCCGACGATGCCGTTGCGCGGCAGTGTGAAGCTGAGGTTCTCGATGAGTATGCGCCCGTCGAACCCCTTCTCCAGCTTGGTCGCGTCGATCACCTGGGCGCCGAGGCGCGGGCCGACCGGAATCACGATTTCTTCGAAATCGAGCTTGCGGGTGCTTTCGGCGGCGGTGACCATCTCTTCGTAGCGAGCCAGTCGCGCCTTCGACTTCACCTGGCGGCCCTTGGCGTTGGAACGCACCCACTCAAGTTCGTCGGCGAGACGACGCGACAGCTTCGCGTCCTTCTTACCCTGCACGAGCAGACGCTCCTGCTTCTTCTCGAGGTAGGTGGAGTAGTTGCCCTCGTACGGGTACAGGTGTCCGCGGTCGATCTCGGCGATCCACTCGGCCACGTGGTCGAGGAAGTACCGGTCGTGAGTGACGGCGAGTACAGCGCCCGGGTACTTGGCGAGGTGCTGCTCGAGCCAAAGCACGCTCTCGGCATCGAGGTGGTTGGTGGGCTCGTCGAGAAGCAGTAGGTCAGGCTTCTGCAACAGCAGTTTGGTCAAGGCCACCCGGCGCTTCTCACCACCGGACAGGTTGGAGACTTCGGAGTCTCCCGGCGGGGTGCGCAGGGCGTCCATGGCCTGTTCCAGCTGCGAGTCGAGGTCCCAGGCATCCGCTGCATCGATGGCTTCCTGCAGCACGCCCATTTCGGCGAGCAGCGTATCGAAATCTGCGTCGGGCTCGCCAAGGGCGAGGCTGATCTCGTTGAAGCGGTCGACCTTGGCTTTAATCGGTCCGACGCCCTCTTGCACGTTCTCCAGCACGGTCTTGCTCTCGTCAAGCTGCGGCTCCTGCATCAGGATACCGACGGTGTAGCCCGGGGAAAGTCTCGCTTCGCCATTGCTGGGAGTGTCCAGGCCCGCCATGATCTTGAGGATGGTGGACTTTCCGGCACCGTTCGGGCCGACCACACCGATCTTGGCGCCGGGAAAAAAGGACATGGTGACGTCGTCAAGAATCAGCTTTTCGCCGATCGCCTTGCGAGCGCGGACCATTGAGTAAATAAATTCGGCCATAGTGTTTACCAGTCTATTTGCCGGGTGGACCCAACAAGACACAAACCGGTCGACAAAATTGGCACGACCACGCTGTGGAAGCCGTTGCTGGCCGGCCCGATCTGGCCGATCAGGCATTCCCCGGCGAAGCGTACGGAGAACTGGATGGAGTCGGCGGCCAGGTCGGCCTGGGTTCGATCAAAGGTCACCTCTATCGCGGCGCGGTCGAACCCGCCGGCCACGAGCGCATCGATGTAGGCGCGTCCGTCAGCTGCGGGGTTGGCTTTGGTGACGGCGGCGGCGAGAAAGTTGAAGTACACCAGGTTCTCTGCCGCGGTTCCGTCGGGCACGAGCGTCGCGTCAGGCGCCGGTGTGGCCGACGGCTCGGGCGCACCGGAGTTGGACGGCGCCGTGTCGTTAGCGGGGGGTTCTGCTGGGACGCCGGTGCACGCGGTCAGGCTTACCCCGAGGAGGAGCCCAGCGCTCACCATACCCAGCGCGAACCGCGGGCGGCGTGCACGTCGCCGCGCTGTTTTCGCACCCACACTCTGCCATGCTGGTTTCGCCACGCTCAAGATTTGCCTCCCCCAGTCCACGCACGTGGACGATGCTACGAGTCTAAACGGGCATACGCATCCTGATCAGCGTCGATGTCGATCGGAACAAAGCCGTCGTCGGAACGGTCGATCTGCCTACTTTCCGCTTCATACGCGGTGGCTGATTCGGCGGACTCTGCTGGCTCTACCTGTTCTGGCCCGGTCTGCTCGGCAGGGGTTTTGGAGGAAGCATCGCTGCGCACCGGCGTCGTGGTGTACCAAGTGAGGTCGTGTCCGAGAGCGTCGGCCAGAATATCGACGTCAATTCCGGATTTTTCGGCGTTGGACCATGTGCGAATAACCAGTCGGCCACTCACGATGACGTGCTGGCCCTTACTGAGCGACGACGCCGCATTTGTGGCCAACTGGCGAAATGTCGTGACGGAGTACCAGCTGCTCTCGTCCTCAACCCACTCATCTTTCGCGCGGTCCAGATGACTCTGGCGGGAGGCCAGTCGAAAGGACGTGATCGGGGCGCCGTTTTTGCCCACACTGCGGCGGGGGACGGTGCCGATGATTCCGGATACGGTGATGTGGTCGCTCATAGTTTCTCCCGGCACGGTCAGCGCGTGAGGACTCGCACGTCAGCCGCCGAGCGAACACCCGGCGCACGCGACCCGGAAACGGCAACTCGTGCCATTCTTTGCCGTTCCCGGATCGCACACTGTGAGTGTGCCGCTCGGAACGACGCCGCGGCGCACGCTGCGCGCGATCAGTGGAGAACGGGGCAGCGAAACGACTGTGGAGGAGGAACTAGCTGACCAGGTACTCCGAGTACGACTTGCGAATCTTGTTGACCTTGGGCACGGCGACCGCCATGCAGTAGCCCTGTCCGGGATTCTTGGTGAAGAAGTCCTGGTGGTAGTCCTCGGCCTCGTGGTACTCGCCAAGCGGCTCGATCGTGGTCGTGATGCCGGCACCCCACCATTCGGTCGCGCGATCGCGGGCCGTTTCAAACAGCTGCTTCTGCGCGTCGTCGGTATAGAACATTGCCGACCGGTACTGGGTACCCACATCGTTACCCTGGCGATTGAGCTGGGTGGGGTCGTGCAGGGTGAAAAATACATCAAGAATCACGCTGGCCGGAATGACATCGGGATCGAAGGTCACCGCGACGGCTTCGGCGTGGCCGGTATGACCGGTGCAGACCGCTTCATAGCTCGGGTTGGTTGTCGTACCGCCGGTGTACCCCGACACGACATCGCTTACTCCGCGTAAGACCCGATACACGGCATCGAGACACCAAAAACATCCACCTGCGACCACAAAAGTTTGCATCGTATCAGTATAACTCTTTGCTTGCTGCAGCCTCCGGTCGAACCGGCATTCACGCCGCCTGTTCGCCTAAAGCGGATGTCGGTGGTCGCCCGTACGCTCAAAAAACACCCAGGGCGGCTGGGATACTGCGGCATTATTACGGAGGCGCACAAATGACCACTCTCATCGCACCGATTCTTCGCACAGCAATTTCCATCACAGCACGCCCCGCAACGGCACTTCCCACGGTGCGTGGCCGCAACTTCATCCTCGTGCGCGACGGGCTGTGGCGCATTGTCGATCCAGCCGGCGCTGTCATCGGGTATATCGAACACCACGTCGATGTCGACGGCAACCGCTATAGCGCCCGGAGAATCGTCTTCGCGACCCGCACTCGAGACCTCGGCGAGTTCTGTCGCATCGACGATGCGGTGGACTGCTTTCGCTAGTAACGCACTAAGAAGTACACCCTCGTGAGGGCAAGGAGTGCACTTGCCTGAGGGCACGCCGCGTCTGATCCCAGAGAACAGGGTTCGGCACGGATAAAATCCTGCACATGGAATGGTGGAATAACTTCGTAGCCTGGTTTACCGACGTCAACACCCAACCGATGATTTTCACTGCGGTCGTGTTCATCGGCGCGATCGTCATTGCCAGCGTGCTGGCCGCGTTGATCTCGCGCGGAGCCATCAAACGGCTCATTACCCAGCGCGATCGCGAGATCAAGGTGGCTGCTATCGCGACCCTCGTCGATGCCGCCACCGAGGCATCCGTGTGGAATTCGCTCACACCGCAGGAACAAGTCATGAGCGACCGAGCGGTCGCCCAGGCCGATATTCAGGTACGGCTGCTGCCAATTCGCGGATCGGGAATCGCCGCGAACTGGGCTGCCCACGAACTCTACGAACTCAAGCGCACCTCCGCCACGTTCGGTTACCAGCTGGAGCCGGCGTTGGTGGAGTTTCGCGACCGACTGATCGAATGGCAAAACAAGCCCGCCCGCGCACGCAAGATTTTTCAGGGCGATCTCGACCGATGGAAGTTGCAGAACTCCTCTACCGAGAAGAGCCTGCTGGCAGAGCAGGAAGCGTGGGTGGCCCAGCAACACCACGACCAGTACAACCCAACCGATTCGGCGCCCACTCCGATGCGGGCCGCGCCGCTCACACCGGCGGTCGTCAACCGAACTGCTTCGTCCGCTTCGACGGCTTCGACGGCTTCGACGGCTTCGGACGCTTCGACCGAGACCCAGCGCCTTTTGGATGACGTGAACAAGCTCGAGGTGCGCGGCACCGACCCGCTCACGCGCTCCTCGGCGGCCCCCACCCTATAGTCGCTCTTCTCAGACAAACGACGAGCCGGTCGGCGCTTTCTCAGCGCTGACCGGCTCGTGTTTTGTTTACCGCGTCGGCGACGAGTGCCACCACGTGTCGAACAATGACGCAGGTACGCGCCGCTTGTGCTCGGTGCTGAGATAGCGTGCCTCGATGGCCTCGGCCACTTCATCTTCGACCGACCGGCCCTCGAGGAAGTCGTCGATGTGCTCGTACTGAAGACCGAGGTTGGCCTCATCGGTCTGGCCGGGAGTGTGGTCGAGCAGGTCAGCGGTGGGGTCCTTCAGATAAAGCTGTTCGGGCGCACCCAGCTCCATCAACAGGGCGCGGCCCTGGCGTTTGGTCAGCCCGGTCAAGGGCAGAATGTCGGTGCCGCCGTCGCCGTACTTGGTGAAGAATCCGGTCACAGCTTCGGCAGCATGGTCGGTTCCGACCACGAGCAGGCCGAGCTGACCGGCCACGGCATATTGGGCGATCATGCGTGAGCGAGCCTTGATATTGCCCTTGGTGAAGTCCGTCATAGCCACCTCGAGGCTCGCCAGGAATTCACTTTCAAATCCATCGACGGCGAGTTCAATGTTGAAAGTGGCCTGCGAGGGCGGGCGGATAAATTTCAAAGCAAGTTGAGCATCCACTTCGTCCCGCTGCACTGCGTACGGCAGGCGCACTGCCACAAAGGTGGCCGGATGCCCTTCCTCGGTCAGTTCGCCTGCCGCCAGGGCGCAAAGGCGGCCGGCGAGGGTGGAGTCCTGGCCGCCGCTAATGCCGAGCACGAATCCCTGTGCGCCGGTGCGTTTCAGGTACTCCTTGAGAAATTTCACCCGACGGCGCACTTCAGCGGCCGGGTCGATAGTGGGTGACACGTTGAGTTCGGCGATGATTCGCGCCTGGAGTTCTCGCATACCTAAATCTAGCAATCCTCGAGAAATGGTGCTCCCGCCCATTCAAGAAATATGGCTGGTCGCACCCGGCAGATGGGCAGCGAAGGCGACGACATTCTGTCGGCACGGTAAACCAAACGATCCCCTTCCGCCACTGTTCCCGAGAATGCGAAAGTAGTTGCGTTGGGCCACTAAAACGACGAGTTTTTGCCTTCTTGAAAATGAGAAGAAACTTCTGATTTGACATCACTTTTATGCTGAGATTTACTCGCTTTAGTGGTCGATTCGGGCTATAATTGTGGGTGAAGGAGGCACTGACGCCATGACCCTCACCGCCCCGCCCACTGCAACTGGCTCCGTGCCGGAACCCGAGGGTTCTCGGGTTTTCGTCATCGGCCAGGCTGGTGCGTTGCTGGGCTCTGTTTTGGATGGAACACGGTTTGGGCACCTTGATGATGCTGAAGCCATCGCGGTACTGGCGGCGTTGGAAGAACTCGGTCGCAAGGTCGATGGTGCCAGGCTACGAGCCACCGCCGACATCGGCGTGCGCGCTGAGACCGACCGGNCACGGATGCCGTAACCGGGTTGAATTCATCACCCAACTCGCCGGTATCTCCAGCCGTGAAGCTCAACGGCGTCTGAAGCTGGGCGAGACCGTCGTGGAACGCACGCCGATGGGCCTGCCCGTGCCGGCGCGGTACGCGGTCATCGCCGGAGGCCTGGTCAGCGGCGACCTCGGCCTGGAATCGGCAGAGATCATCGCCAGCACCCTCACCGCGCTGCACGGAAAAGTCCTGCAGGACGACCTCGACCGTGTGGAACGTGCCCTGGTCGCCTCCGCGACCGGAGCGATCACCCCGGAAACTGCCGGACTACCCGGAGCCGGCATCCGCTTCACGCCCGACCTGCTGCGGGCGCAAGCACTGGAGTGGCAGGGCCGGCTCGATCCCGACGGCACCGCCCCCAACGACGACACCGTCGAAGCGACAAGCACGCTGACGTTCGGGCTGCTGCGCCACGGCTTATACCCCCTGCGCGCCGACGTCACCCCCGAGCTGCGCGGCATCATGGACACCCTCTTCGACACCTACCTGTCAGCCCGGTCCCGCACGCCACGGTTCGAACCCACCACACCCCTCAACGGCACCGAATCCGGCACCGGCACTGAGTTAGATGGTCTTGACAGCGCAGACCCTGCCAACCCAGACAGCGACCGGTTCAGTGCCGACCCGTTCAGCGCCGACCCGTTCACCGGCGACGCCCGCTACGACGGCGACTCCCGCACCGCCGGCGAGAAACGCGCCGACATCCTCCGCTTCGTCTTCGAAGCGGCCGCGCGCGATCCGAAGACCCCCACCATGGGCGGCGCCGCCACCACCGTCATGATCCACATCAACGCCACCGACCTTCAACACGAACGCGGCGTCGGCT